>ONGS01000040.1 GCA_900317395.1 uncultured Eubacteriales bacterium
AAAAAGACATTGTATTTTATGTTTTTTTGTGATAAAATAACAAAAAGGATATTGCACCTTAGGAGTGTTTGTACAATTAATCCAATGGCTGTATCCAACAGTCGGTTGGGTTTTGTTTTTCACTTCTTTGCTGAAAATTATCCAACGTCAGTGCAAAAAAATTTTTAAGAGTGTGGTGTATTTATGAAAACAGTAGCTACAGTTCTGCAAATTACCCGTGGTTTGCTTATTCTTACCAATGCGGAATATGATAAACCCGAAGGTGGTTTTGCAACTAAAAACAAACGTTCATTATTGCCTACAAACTTCAGTGTACCTCAGATATTTGAATTGAATGATTCTTTGAAAGATCATCCGTTTGAAAAAGCTGAGGAGCTTGCTGCATTTGTAAAACGCTGTGCGGAAAGCGTAAGCATGGAGCTGGGCGATGTATTTTTATGTATTGAGGATGAAGATGTCCTCATTACCAAGGAGTATAAGCATGCTCCTGCTAAGGAAAAGCTTCTTCCGACTTTTGCACGTGTTGAGGCTGAAAATGTACTTCATCAGGAAGTTGACAAATATACGATCCTGAATTTTGAATACGGTCAGCAGTACGGTAAATCAAACAAGTCTGACGAAATTTCCGCTTCCCTTTTCGCTATGAATACAGGTCTTCTGACAGATATCAGGATCGGTTTTGAAAAGGAAAATATCCGTATTGTAAAAATCACTCCACCTATTGCGGGTATGCTCTATACAGCAAAAGAAGATATTAACTCTGCTACCAGAGCAGTTGCCGTAATCAGTATGGACTTTGCTGCTACAAGACTTGTTGTGCTTCATAACGGTGCTCCTGTGTTCCAGCAGTCCTTCTCAAGCGTTCTTGAAGATATCGCAGAAATGTTCTCGCTTGAGTTCGGTATCAGCAAAATGGGTGCGATCGACCTCATCCGTCAGGAAGGTCTTGGCGTTTGTAATAAATGTAAATCTGCCGCTACCCGTAAGCAGACAATGACAATGCTCGACAATGCGGCAGGCGAAATTTTGAGAAACCTCCGAATGGTTATTTCAACAAAGCGTCTCGATATCGATGAGATCGTGCTGATAGATGCACTTGCAAAACTTCCGAATATTTCCAACTACTGTCGTCAGGTAGGTCTTACTGCACCGATTGAGAATGTTACAAGATTGTTCACGGGCGGTTCTCAGCCTCCGACAGCAGCATCCTCTGCCTCTGAAAAAGGCTATGATACAACTTCGTTTATTACTCTTAACGGTATTCTTACAATGCCTCCCGCAGAAGCAAATCTTCTTATGGGTGAAACAAATATTCTGACCGGTTTGAGTCAGTCCGGCAGCTCTAAGCTCGGAAAACTCATAACGACCGGTGTTGGAGTAGTTGCAGCTCTGTGGATGGTTGGAACGCTTGGTTGGTGGGGCCTGCTTGAAGTACAGAAAACCAACGATACACAGGAACTTAATGACAAAAAATATGCAGATGCAAAACAGCTGATTGCTGATGAGGCTCTTTGGGAAAAACAGGCTGCCAGCGTTGAGGCTAACCTTGAACTTCTTCCGAAAACAAGCCTGAAAGCAGCTGATGTTACCACACAGCTTTTTTCTCAGGTGATGGAAAAGGTTAAGGCTTGTGATGGTTTTGATGTTGATAATGAAAATTATACGGTTTCCACAGAATTTGATATTGATAACCTTGATACATATGTAAGCTTGAAGAATGAAATTGATGAAGCAGGTTACTTTAAAGTAGGCGATACATATGAAATCAATACCATCGTTGATACGGATCAGGGCGGAACGAATCCCAGCCAGAGAACAAGAGCTACAATAAAACTGATCATTACGGAGGATACGATCAAAGAGGCTGAGAAAGAAGCTGGTGTGTCGGAAGATGGCACAACTGACCTGGCTGATGATGAAGACATAGCGACAGACGATGTTGCAGGTGCATAAATTGTGTCGAACCGGAAGATACAGTTCCGGGTTGATTTAAGTTGTGTCCGGCAACATACTTTACGGAGGTAAACTATAATGGAAAATAAACAGCAAATGAAAATACCTAAATTTATATGGGCATTGGCCGTTATTCTGGTTATATGTCTCATCTTCTTGATTGCATTTCAGGTGCCTTTCTCACAGAAAATAGATACATATGCCAAGGATCATGCCTCTGCAGAAGCTCAGATCAGTCAGTATAAGGACTATATTGCAAGATCTACAGAGGTAAAAAGCAAGATTAGTAAGCTGCAGAAGGAAGTATCTGAAACAAATGTAAAGCTTACGGTGAATGCAAGTAAAACAGCTGACGATGTAAGAGATATGCTGAAAAATATTGATTATGATTTTTCTACACTGTCTGTTCAGGAAGGTCAGCCGGATGAAGAAGGAAGAATGTCTGAAACAGGTGATCCTCTTTATGCAACATCCATTACTTTCTCCTTTACATCTACAGAACAGAAGCTGGTTGAAACACTGAAGTATTTTGAAAGTGAATCCGATGGTTCTTATTTTATAACACGTATGAATATACAGAAACCTGAAAAATATTCTGATACCGGTGAGGAATCTTTAACAGCTTCTGTTCCTTCTGCAAGCCAGCTTTATGTTACAACTCTCGAGATCAAACTTTATTATTTTGATTTGACTCAGAATCAAAGCGCCGATATTGATGCCGATGCAGACACTACTCTGGATGAATCGGCTGAAACAACAGAATGATCGGAGTAAGATATAATGCAGCCGCTTAGTTATTTAAATACCCCTGCCGGTCTGGTGTGGGTAATACTATGTATTCCTTTAGGAATTGCACTGACAGCTCTTGGATATCTCATTATTAATCGCATACCTGCTGCATGGTTGTGCGATTATAATGAGACTCCCTCTGAAGAGCTTCTTAATGGCCAACGTGTTCGTTTCTTTCCTTCCGGTATACCGCTGGCTGTCATGATGGCTGTGTGTCTGATGTTGTGCAGACTACAGTTCAACAAGGGGTTTGATATTTATTTTATCATATTGGCACTTGTTGTTTTTGATTGTATGTTGATTACGATTGCTGATTTGAAATATCAGATCATTCCTGACCAGTTTACAATTATATTAGGTGTTCTTGCCGTGGGACTCAGTGTATATGATCTGGTAAGAGGATTTCATATTCTGCACGGAGCATGGTGGTCACCGCTTGCAGGTGCGGGAATCGGTGCAGCAGCTATGATCGTGATAGATCTTATAGGAATGTTGGTGTATAAACGTGACGGTATGGGCTTTGGAGATGTCAAACTGTTTTTTGCTGTTGGCATATTGACAGGCTTCCCCGGAACGATTTATACATTTATTATCTCAATTATTACTGCAACAATATTTTTTGTGGCAATAATCATTATTTCAAAAATTGTGCATGGTCAATCGGAACCTGTCCCTACAGAGGAGGAACAATCCGAAATCAACTTGGGTTCCGATGAATCTTCAGCGATAAAATCGGGGGAAGAAAAAGAGGTTTCTCCTTCGATCGTAAAAGCAGCCAACGCTGAAGTACTTACTGCTGACGAAACAGATGATACCGATTCCGAAGAAGAGTTTAGTCAAGAATCTGAAAATGAAGACAATGGAAGTGTCGGATTTGGTTCCTATCTTGCTTTCGGTCCTTATATTGCAGCAGCACTTTGCATATATATAGTACTGTTTGACCTTGTGCAGTATCTGGCTAATATGTATTTGAGTTTATTTAATTGATTTTAGGGAGCTGAAATTATGAGAGCAAGCAACTTGAGAATTGGACAAATCCTCATTAATTCAGGCGATATCACCGAAGACCAGCTCGATGAGGTGCTTATAAAACAGAAGACCACCAGCGGTGGTAAGCGTGTGGCTGATATCCTTATAGAGGATGGTATAGTTACTGAACAACAGGTTTGTAAAGCACTCGAAAAGCAGCTCTTTATTCCGTATATTGACCTTGATTCGGTTACGATCTCCGAAGAACTCGGAGGTGTGATACCTGAGGATCTTGCCCAGCAACATATGGTTGTGCCGATAGAACAGGAAGGTCGTTTTCTTACTGTTGCGATTGCCGATCCCTTGAATTATCAGGGCTTGAAGGATATCTCTATCGCAACAAAAATGAAAATCAAACCGGTTATCGGTGAACCGACAAAAATCACAGGTAAACTGCGTGAATTGTATGCGGCTCAAAAGGCTATTGACGATGCGAAGGAATTTCTTGAATCCAAAGGAGGAAAATCCAAAGCACAGATTGAAGCCGAAGAAGCAGCGGCAAAGGATGCATCTGCTAATGACCAGCCTATCATACGTTTCGTTAATAACATGATAGAAGAGGCAATTTTCTCCAAAACGTCGGATATCCATATCGAACCGATGGAAACCTGCCTAAGAATACGTTTCCGTATTGACGGTAAACTTCAGACATATATGGAAACAGCACCTGAGCTGATTCCGTCGGTTACATCCCGTATCAAGTTTATCGGAAACATGAATATCGCAGAAAAACGTATTCCACAGGATGGTCGTATCAATTATCGTGTGGGAGGTAAGGATATCGACTTCCGTATTTCTGTTCTCCCGAGTATGTTCGGAGAGAAAATCGTTATGCGTATTACGACTTCTCTGGGTATGGAGCTGAAAAAAGAAAATATCGGGTTCCTTCCGGAGAATCTTGAAAAATTTAATCATCTTGTAAAGAGTAACCGTGGTATCATCCTTGTAACGGGTGCTACAGGTTCGGGTAAATCAACAACACTTTATACAGCACTTCATGAAGTAATGGGTGAGGATATCAACATCATTACGGTTGAAGACCCTGTTGAGCAGATCCAGCCCGGAATTACTCAGGTTCAGACAAATGATAAAGCAGGTCTTACCTTTGCAGCAGCTCTGCGAAGCATTCTTCGTCAGGACCCTGATATTATCATGCTCGGTGAGATTCGTGATGGCGAAACCGCTGGTATCGCTGTTCAGGCTGCTATTACAGGTCACTTGGTTCTTTCCACACTGCATACCTATGATGCACCGAGTTCGGTGGCTCGTCTTGTTGATATGGGTATCGAGCCTTACATGGTTTCATCCGCACTTCTTGGTATTATCGCCCAGAAACTTGCAAGACGTCTTTGTGTCAACTGTAAAGAAGCTTATAACCCTGATGAAAATGAACGAATCGGTCTGAATCTTGATCCGAATGAGGAAATTACACTGTATCGTAAATGCGGTTGTGAAAAGTGCAATAAAAAGGGTTATAAGGGACGTATTGCTGTGCATGAGGTAATGCTTTTGACCACAACATTAAAAAGAGCAATTACATCTGGCGTGAGTACCGATGAACTCAGAGATCTTGCTGTGGAAGAAGGAATGATTCCGATGAAGGAAAATGTCCGTATCGATGTTCTCAAGGGTCTGACTTCTTACGAAGAATATATAGAAATGACGATCTCGAACGATTGACGGGATCAACATATATATGTGTTTAAACACGAAAATTTTATACAGATAGGGGTAGATTATCAATGGATTTTTACAGTCTTGTAAAAGAAGCTGTTACAAAAGGCGCTTCGGATATCCATATAGCATCAGGTAACCATCCTGCCTATCGTTTGCATGGTAATGCGTTTTTTACAAACGATCCGGCATTGAACGAAGCAGAGGTTACAGCCATTATTAAGGCGGTTCTTAATCAATCAAGATTTGAAACATTTATTCAGACAGGTGAGGCGGATGCGGCTGTTGAAATAGGTGAATGCGGCCGTTTCAGAGCAAATGCGTTCAGACAGCGTAATGGTACATCACTGGTACTTCGTGTAATCAACAGCGTTGTTCCTGAACTTTCAACACTTAGCCTTCCTAATTCCATCAGAAAAACACTTGACCTTAATTCCGGTCTGGTGCTGATGTGCGGACCTACAGGTTCAGGTAAGTCTACAACGCTTGCTGCACTGATCAATGAGATCAATAAATATAAGAGTAAGCATATTATTACCATTGAGGATCCTGTAGAGTTTCTTCATACACCTAAACGTTGTATTATCAACCAAAGAGAAATAGGTCTTGACAGCCGTTCTTATCCTATGGCACTGAGAGCTGCTATGCGTGAAGACCCTGATATTATCCTCGTAGGTGAGATGCGTGACCGTGAATCTATCCAGATCGCACTTACGGCAACAGAAACAGGTCACTTGGTATTTTCAACAGTACATACCGAGGGTGCAGCAAAAACTATCGACCGTTTGGTTGATATTTTCCCGCCTGATCAGCAGCAGCAGATCAGAGTACAGCTTTCAACATCACTGAAAGCCGTAATTTCACAGAGACTTCTTCCCAGAGCAACCGGCGGCCGTGTCGCAGCATTTGAAATCATGTTCGTAACGGGAGCTATCAGTAACCTTATCCGTGAAAATAAAGTTGCAAATATTCAGCAGTCTATCCAGCTCGGACAGCAGTACGGTATGATCACGATGAACAAGAGTATCGATAATCTTCTTGCACAGGGTCTTATTACCGAACAGGTTGCGAAAGCCTGGAACTTTGATATTGGTGACACAGACGCAAGAAGATAAAAGGGAGTGAGCTGTATTGAAGTATAAATACGTGGCGATGAACGCCAGGAACCAGAAAAAGGAAGGTGCAATTGAGGCCGAAACACAAAGTCAGGCTATCAGTATCCTTCGTGAAAAAGGGCTTGTCGTACAGGATATTACGGAAGCGGCAGGTTCTGACACCCCCACAAGTATCTGGCAGATGGATGTGGGCGGCGATATCCATACGAAAAAAATTAAGAAGAAAAAACTTCTTCTTCTTTTCAACCAGCTCGGTATGATGATGAAGGCCGGTATTAACCTTTCAATGTCAATGCAGATCATGATTGATTCTGAAAAGGATGTAGCAATGCAGAAGATTTTGAAAGAAATCAATGAAAACCTTTATAACGGTTTTACGCTTTCTCAGGCAATGAAAAATTTTGAGGGTTTTCCCGGTGTTTATATCAGTATTATAGAAGCCGGTGAGGCAAACGGTCGTCTCGATAGTGCATTCCAACAGTGTGCACTGATCTGTAAAAAAGATATTGCCCTTTCGGGAAAACTCAGAAGTGCATTTACTTATCCGATATTCCTTATCGTTCTCGTTATTGCGCTTGTTATTATTCTTTGTGGTTTTGTTCTTCCGACCTTTAAAGATACATATGGATCAATGGGTGCCGAACTTCCCGGTCTGACACTTGCGTTGATGGGATTCTCGGATGTATTGATCGGATATTGGTGGCTGTTATTGATTATTTTCGCAGGTATTGGTGCAGGATTCTATACACTGAAAAAGAACAGTGAGGAATTCCAGATGAAATTTGCTCAATTCCAGCTGAAAATTCCACTGATTGGTCCTATCGTTCGTCAGAGTTCACTTGCACGTTTCTGTCGAATTATGTCGACTCTTACCGATGCGGGTATTCCGATCCACAAGGCGATGGCTCTTGCAAGAGATGCTGTACCAAATATCTATGTAAAACAAGAAATTCAGTATGTACTGGAGGATGTACAGATCGGTGTGACAATTCATGAAGCAATGGCAAAGCACACTGTGTTTGACGCTATTCTTGTATCAATGATTCGAGTTGGTGAGGAATCCGGTATGCTGGGTGATTCACTCTTCAAAATGGCAGAACTGTTTGAGGAACAGAGCGATGAATCTACTCAAAAACTGACCGATGCAATGACGCCTATTATGACCGTTGTAATTGGTGTAGTTGTAGGTACGGTTGTTGTAGCTATGATTCTTCCGATGTTCGGTATTTATGATGTTGTTGGTGCGTCAACACAAACTTGATGTGGTACATTGTGATTATCGATTTGATTTAATATGATTTTCTGTTAACGGTGCATTGAAGTTTTTCGGCAATGCGCCGTTAACTTATATTTCTAATTAATATAAAATTCAACAAACTGACTGGTAAAATTTTGTAAAAATTATTACTAAAAAACACTTGAATTGATTTGAATTTATAGTATAATGTAAATATACATATCTAAGGCTGTAACTGTGCGCAGGCGTGGTTATGCATCAGGGGGAGTATTATATGAAACGTAAATCTGAAAAGCGTAAAATAAAATCGAAAAAAGGTATGACACTTGTTGAAATACTAATTGGCGTTACATTAGTCGTTATCGTTTTTGCATCTACACTGGGTGCTATGGTAGGTGGATTTACGACAACTGTTTATAATTCTGATGAGAACAAGGCTGCTGTACTGAATGCCTCAATAAATGAAGTAATCCTTAATACTGTTCATAATTTGAAACTACCTGACAGTTCAAAGGTTGATGAAGAAATTGCGTCGATTCAGACAGACAATATTGCTGACAGTGCTATTGTTGCAGCTGTTAAAGAGAGCGTACCCGAAGCAGTTTATGTTAAGGCAACCACAGATTCAAGCGGGAACTATACAGTTCATTTTGCAAATGACGTCAGCTATCAGTATACATTGATTCCGGAAACGAAAACGACCTTAAAGGTTGATAACGATCCAACACATGATGTCAAGGTCGATGGTGTTACAATTAAAACCTGCTTTGATTCGGCTGCCGGTCAGATAATTTATGAAACATTTGTACCATACAAAAAGTAATGCGAGAGGAGTTGATTTTTATGAAGAAATTTAGAACAAAAAAAGCATTTACTCTTGTAGAACTTATTGTGACTGTGGCAATTATGTCGATCACTGCCGGAGTAGGCGTAGGTATATTTGCTTCTGCTATTCAGAATTATTCAACAGCATCTGTTACTGCCAGCGAACAGGAAAAGGCTTTGGAAATTGAAAGTTTTATTCTAAAACATGCAAGACTTGCCAGCTCAGTATATTTTATTACAAATGACAACTCGTTAAACTCTACTTATGTTGATCATATTGTAGCTAATGAAGCTACGGCACAGGTCAATGATGCAACAGGCGGTATACTAACGGTCGCTTCCGGTTCGACGATTGTTAATTACTATGACTTGGATATGGATGAACATGATAATGTTACGAAATCCGTTACCCTTCAGGTTCAAAAGTTAGATAATATTAAATTCAAACTTTATAAGCAAAAAGCGGATCTTGCAGATGAGGACAGCAGGGTATTTAATTATCTGAGTTATACGATCACAATGGAAAGCGGTTACTCCATTTCCGGAACAGCATTGCTTTATAACTGCAAAAATGTAGCATTTAAGGCAGATGCTGCATCTTTTGTTGAATATACAGAAGAGGGCGAATTTACCGTTGGTGGTGAATCGAACACCCATAATACCGGTATTGCGTTTATGAAAAGCTGATAGTTATTGTTGAAAATAAAGCACCTCCGAATTATTCGGAGGTGCTTTTATATGTTAATAAAGTTCTTTGTTGTTCACGTTTTTGGGCCTCTGCTTTGGAAAAGATGCAGCCGCAGAAGTTCTGTCGGTAAAGCTTATACTCTGCCGATAGTTCTATTGAGCGCTTATAGCCGCCCCTTTTTTTGAAATCTGAA
>ONGS01000076.1 GCA_900317395.1 uncultured Eubacteriales bacterium
CCAAACTAAAGCTTCTCATGCATATATCATTCCTCTTATATAAATATTCCTTCATTCGTAAAAACACTTGAACCATTCAGCTGATATCTTGCGCGAATTGTAAGATGCCTGTCTGAAAGAAAAATCCGGAAAACGGAAAAGACGGCGGAGTTTCTTCTGCCGGTTCATATCTGGAACAAACATATTTTGACTATCGTTTTTCAAAGCCAGTAATTACTGCTTTATTATTTTTTTGCCTGCTGTTTACTACGGAAAAACTTAAATTTTTCTGATGTTCTGCAACCTGAAAATTTTATTGTTAATCAGGAATTTACAGTAACGTTATCCGGCAAAAAGTTAAAACTGTCATTAAAATCATTCGCGTCATGCAAGGTTTTTTTCATCTCTGTACTGCTAATTTCAGGTGTCCTGGGAAAGTAAACGACTTCAACTCCTTCTTCCTGCAGGAAGTCAAACTTCCCCTTCCAATCGTCCCCCATTACGAATGTATCAATATGATACTCATGCATATCTGTTCTCTTCTGGCTCCAACTCTCTTCGGGGATTACAAGGTCCACATATCGAATTGCTTCCACAAGAGCTTTTCGCTGTTCAAAGGTAAAGTAACATTTTTTATGCTTTTCTTTCCAGTTGAATTCATCTGATGAAATAGCTACTATAAGATAGTCCCCAAGCGCTTTCGCTCTACGAAGAAGATTAATATGTCCATAATGGAGAAGATCAAATGTACCATAGGTAATAATTCTTTTCATAATTCGATTTCTCCTTTTTTCATTTTATGACAATACCAGCAATCTATCATCATGTGTTTCTGATTCTATTTACAATCCAATACGCTGTTTTTTCAGCCGCAGCACCGACATCATAAACCGAATAATCGCGAAAGAAATCACGAAGTTTCTCCTGATATTCTTCTGTTCTAAACCGTGTAATATTATCGTACAATTCATCGCTTGAAACAGCAAAAGAAACTGGAAGTTGAACTAAATGCTGTTTTACAGGCCTTATCTTTTCATATTCTTCCAAATCCAATGCGCAAATAAAGACGGGTTTTTCCTGTAAAAGAAAATCAAATATCACAGAGGAGTAATCAGATATCAAACAGTCTGCCGCAAGTGAAAGGTCCTGAATATCAGCAACTGCATTTCCGTTAATAATGCTTTCATAATAATTGATATTCACCGCACGCCAATCGACATTTGGATGCAGGCGAACAATAAATACACATCGCTTCCCGATCTTCTTTTCAAAAACAGCAGAGAGTTCTTCAAATTTGAGCTGATATCCGCCTAAAGAATTGTCATCCCGAAAAGTAGGCGCGTATAAAATATAATACACATCATCTACAAAACCCAATCTTTTCTTTGCAGCTCTCTGGATTGAATTATCTTTTTTTGCCAAAACAAATACATCATTTCTGGGTATACCAAATTCCAATATTTCAGTATCAGGAGAGAGCCAGAAAGCGCGTTGAAAAGATTCTTTTTGAACTTTATTCCCTGCAAGGATCCCATCCGTAATAAAACCATCGTAACGAGCTTCTTTTATATATCGTTCTGATAAGGTTTTTTCTGCATCTGCTTCAACAGCCTTTATTGCGAAAGCCCCATGCCAAGTCTGTAAATAAATCTGCCCTTTTTTCTTCCTCATCAAATGGATATTTCTAATATTTGTCACAATGACTTTAGATGTTGCCCATGTATAAATACCGCGAACTGAAGACAGTTTAACCGGATGAATATAATTCGGAAACCTTTCTTTATTAAACAAATGATTGTCCACAAGCCAGAACAGTGTATATTCCGGATAGAGTTCATGCATTTTTTCAGCAATATATTTGGGATTTTCGCCATATCCCTTTCCAACGAAATTGCAAAAAATAATCTGTCTGTTATCTAACGGAAAATGCTTAAAAAGCGGGCGTAAAAAATGTATCAAAATATGGCGAAAAAAAATTCCATATAATGATGTCGGTGATAACATATTCATATTCAATCTATTTAATCCGGGGCGAAGAAATTATCAATTACTGCATCTGTTTTTTCGAGTTTTTTTATATATGCATCATAATCTTTTGCCATATGTCCGACATCCCACGCGAGATACCCGGCATCAGCAAGATCTGCAGCTAAAACTGTTGCTGTCATACCGAGTATGATACAAACCAAATCATCTTTTGACGCTTTTTGGAGCGTTTCCTTTAATATTATGTCATATTTATCAAAAGCATTTTTCGTCGGGGCAGAAACAATTCCCTTTACTGTCCCTAATTCAAAAATATTACTCTCTAACTTTTCCAGGATCCCAGTTCCACATACAATGACAATACTTTTCCCTTTAAACAGTTCTTTTACTTTTGAAAAATGAGCATCAAAATCAAATGTGTCTCCGTGTCTAAAGTAACCGCCAAAGCAGCAGGCATCCAAATACACATTATTTGGATCACATATATTAACAAAAAATCTACGATATTCAGTAGCATATAATCTGTAAAACTTTCTGTTCCTGCTGCTATACCTTGTAGGTGAATGAAAATACGAACTGTTGAGTCCTATATATAAATTATCCTTTTTTCTAATCAACAATTCTTTTAGTCTGCTTGCAAGTTTTGCATTATACTCTTGAAATATTGAATCTTCTCCGCGCATAATAGCGATTTCTCCATCACCATATCTTGCAAAACTCTTTGGCTGTGTTTTCAATAATTCAATAGTATCATTTTCGTCTAAAACATCCAGTTGTTTAAGGTTTGGTTTAATTTCATCAAATTCGTAGATACAATCTTCGATTGTTTCATCTTTTATTTTGTATCTCTCATCGAACAAGTCATACTTGAGCAAATAAAACAGGTTATTTTTTAGTCTCTGCCAATTGAATGTTTTTTTTAATGTGTTAATAACAGACATTATTTCCGTCACTCTCCTATTAAAAACATCAAAAAATCTTTTTTATTATCTTGCCACCCAAAGAATTCTCTATCCTGGATATTTTCCTTTTTTTATTATTAAACATTACAGTTATCCCTTCTGCCGGAATCCTTTTATGAACTCCCCTGTCAAAAATGTTCGAAAAAAAACCGAGGAGCAAATCGTTATGCACATAAGAAGCACTTCTATAGGAGCGTCCTTCATCATATAAAATCGGAGCTCTAATCATTTCCAAAAACAGTTTTTCATTCTGATCAATTTCCTTGACTTCCTCTAAAACATCATTGAGATTTCTGTCTGTACAGTTTATGTATGCCTTCGGATTAAACTCTTCTATAATATCCGGTGCACCCCAATAAATGGGGATCGTTCCGGCCGCCCACGATTCTATTATTTTTTCCGTTATATAGCCCGGAAATGATGTGTTTTCAAATGCTACGCTGAATTTGTACGACTTTAAAAAATCAATTTTATTCTTGACTGGTCCTCCCACGTTATTACGGTACCGGCCTCCGGAATCAACCTGTCTGTAATCAGACAAGACATCTAATATTTCTGCCCTCCTTGAACTGGCATTTTTCATATTTGAGACGACTATCGCGCAAAACTTGTCTCTCGTGGTATAATCAGCAAGATGCTTCTGTTGAGCAAGTTTGAATTCCCTGACATACAAGGCGTAAAGTGGAAACCGCAGATACCTGTCATCAAAGTGTATATTGCTAAACCCGATCCCATAATCATAAAGATTGAAATCTGGAATAATATTTTCACCGGTAATGAATATTTTGCAGCAGTCATACAGATATGCTTCCGTTCCGAAGCAAGAACAAAAAAGGAATTCCGGATCATTGGAAAACTCAATTTCATATTTTGTTTGAAGGCAGTTAATAATGTAGCTGATCGTTCCTGATTTCCGATAGTCATCAAACCAAACATCAGCAAAACCCAGTTTAATCTTTTTCATTGCTATTGTCTTATCATCTGTTACCGAGCAAAACTGACAAACGGCTTTCATCGATTAGCAAAGATAAAGCCGCAGATTTCTCAAACATTTTTTCCCTCCTTATAATGAATCCAATCCGTCTTTAAAACCGGATTCTTTAGCACGACAGAAAAAACGAGGAAAACAATGCAACTGCTTATTACCGAAACGATCAGTAAAAGAAGTCCATCAAAGAATCGCCTGGCGGCCAGGCAGCAAAATACTATTAAGACAGAGGGGATTATAACGGAAATCAGTCCATATATATCGAACAAGCCTGCACAATGTGCACTCCCCAGTTTCCAAAAACATATAAAGACAAAAACTTCAGCGATAAATGTTGTAATTGCTGCGCCGTATATTCCCAAAAACGGAACAGCCAGAATATTCAAAAAAACATTAATAAATGCGCTGGCAATGACAGTTTTTAAGCAATATTTTTCCTCGCAGTTTGGGACAAGAATGACGCTGTTCAGAAAACTTGACAACAAACTAAACGGAATCGAAAGGCACAGAATTTTCAGTGAGATAGTCGCCTCTGAATATCCCTCTCCTCCAAACAGCATGGTAACCTCTTTTGACACCATAAACAAACCGATTGCCGACGGCAATGCGAGTGTCAACACCAGAATAAAACCGCTTTTTAACAGCCTATTGTATTCATCCAGCCTGTTATTTCCAAGCAAGTTGGAAATTCTCGGAACAAAAACAGCAATTACAGCATTAATTGCTACTTTTATCATTGTATAAATACTTACAGAAAAGCTATATTGTCCGGTTTTATAATCATTAAGAAATATACCGATTATTGTTATATCTGAGTTTGTATATATTGAAGTAGCAATCGCACTGCTGAAAAGAACAAGCATCGGGATCAGGTGCTTTTTTATACCGATTTCCTTCTGCAGCAGCCGAATTGTTCCATATTTCCTAACATAAAAAAAATTAAAAAACTGAGGAGCACAAGCCGAAAACATAATAATACCTGCATACAGCAGATAATCATCCTGCTGCTTCACAAAGCCAAATATCAGGGCTACAGACAGAATCTGAAAAATAATATATCTTATAGTTAAGTATCGAAAATCTTCATAAATCGTATTAATCCAATCTTTTCCTATCGTTCCAGCAATAATCGGGAAACTGTAAATCAGAACAAGTATTGAATAGTTTCGCAGTTTTGGCCAGAATATATACAAAACAATCAGAATAAAATATGCAAATAATGCTGTAATAACATTGATTGTATAAATCTGCGAAGCAAACAAAGCAAAATCTTCTTCCCTATCACGCAGTTTTGCTCCTTCCCTAACGGCATAGACATTTCGTCCTAAAACTGCTATCAGGTTCAAATAGGACATTATAGAAGAGACAAAACCCAGTTTACCATAATTTTCAGCGCCGATAGTCCGAGTAACATAAGAAAAGGTAATAATCGGGAAAACTATTGTACATATCTGTTTTATAACATTTAGTATAGCATTATAGTGAATAGAATTATATTTCACAGAGAATCATCTCCGTTTAGAAATTTCTTCGCAGAAGTGATCTGTTGAAAACTCACCATGATAGTTATAGCGGACAAGATCCCTGCTCTTTACCCATTCAATATCGATATCTTCAGGCACCTCAAAATAATGAATATACTTCTCATCAAAACACGGCAATTCCTTAACTGTAGGATTATTTGTCAACAGTTTTCTGCCGTACATTACAGCTTCTTTATATCTCAATGTGGTACCGGAACCGATACCGGGGATAACAATTTCCAGCATAACATTTGAAGAAAGCTCTTCCAGCACCATTTCCTCATATGAAATACGCTCATTTGAAAAAGTGACACCTTTCACCGAAGGCAAATCCGTCCTTTTTGTCTGAACATGAAAATTACAGGAAACACCATTCTCTGACAGATACTGAAAACATGCATGGACCAATTCCGCCCTGCCGAGGTCCATGCCCCGAAAATATATGTCCTCTTTAATCGGCACATTCAATCCACTAATAAAAACACAGGGGGTATCAATATACTCTACGTCATATTTCTGCTGATCCTCTATTGCACAACTGATAACAGAATCGAAATACGGAAACCAGCGTTTCATTTCCGGAAACTTTTCGACAGGATCAGCTAAATACAGAATTTTTCTACAAAAAGTTTCTTTTGATATTGTATTGATCTTCTTTAACAAAACAGCCTGTGAGAAAGTTTCAGCATACAACGGCCCTGCCAAAAAAACAAAAAAGTAATTATAGCCATCATTTTTGATGACATCCGTAGTATATTTTTTCTCCCAGTTTTTTTTCCCCGGAAGTGGGAAAAACTTATTTATTTTAAAATAAAGATCATGAACCCGCTGCCATTTTGATTCCTTCAAAACATGAGTAGTATAGAAAACACATTTATGCTGTTTTACTCTTTCTGCATCGATATCGCCAAATACAGCTTTACGCATTGTACTATTCGGATTCCTGTCGCCAATAAAGATGAAGAGATCTTCTCTCTTCATATTATAAGGCAGATGCTTGCTTTTTCCAATTTTTTTCAGAAATCGTTTTACATCCTGCTCCCGATAAATATAGCCATATTTATAAGTTTGAGAATAAGAAAGCAGCAAATCATATAAATACGGATGTGCCTTTACCCAGTTTTTCGCTTCCGTTATATAATCATGCATTTGATTTCACCATATTACTGCTTCCATTTTTTTAACGCACATTCTGTATTTTTTATCCCAATAAGGGAAAAAAGGGCATTAACCACTTTTGCCTCCGAAAACTTACTTTTTTTTAACAGATTCATATATCTGCTTAAGAAGGAAATAAGTTCACCTTTGTGTTCTGTATTCATAAAGTCTTTTGCGCCAAATACGATTGACCAATATAACTCCGCTGCTTTCGCTTCGGCCAACTCTTTTTTCGCGAAATCAAGTTTTTCAGCATCTGTTAGGATATTCCGAAGGATAAACATTTTGTCTGAAAGATGCTTTAGATCTGTTGCTGACATAATAGAACCGGCCCTGTTTATCCTGTAAAGATAAAAAGGCTCGTCATTGTATTTCAGGGTTTCAGCAGCAAGGCAGATTTTATGTGTCCAAAGTTCATCCTCATGGTAAATCCCTTCATAAAAAGAAATCTTTTTTTTTTGAAGCAGTTCTCTTTTAACTGTAAAAGTCCAGGCAGATGTGACAAATTTTTTGTTTTTCAGCAATTTCATATACTCTTCCCGGCAATCCAAAACCCTGTCTCCTTCGGGATAATTGCCGTTAAAGAGTGTATAATGATTCGTTCTGTCCGCAAACTGATCCACATGATTAACTATAAGGTCAGGGAAATCGGAACCAACGCAAACTGCAAGATGATCTAAGGCCCCGGGAGCAAGTTTATCATCCGAGTCGAGCAGGACAATATATTCTCCTGAAGCATAACGAATACCGGTATTTCTTGCGCTGCTTAATCCTTCATTTGGCTGATGGACTGTGTGAACAATTTCGGGATATTGCGAAGCATATACATCACACAAGTCTCCGCTATGGTCCGTAGAACCGTCGTTGATTAGAATAATCTCATAATTTGCCGGAACTCTGTGGCTTGTTAAAACAGATTCCATGCACTCCTGCAGATATGCTTCCACATTATAGACAGGAACAATTACTGAGAAAAACGGATTCATATATGCCGTCCCATTTTCCGCATAAGAAATGCAGCACAATATGAGAATGGATATAACATCTTCATCTGATAGCTCCTGACAAAAAAAACAACAGCAAGTCTTTGAGACAGTGGCAGATCATGCACGTTCTTTGTTTTTTTCCCGAAAATATATGGGTTGTGGACAACATCAGGAAAATAATCATCTACATAAGCTGAACAATACTCACAAAGGGGATAGCGAACCTTTTTCCCGTAATTCATATACATAATGGTAAGAAAACTCGCAAGCGTATTGATACACATATATTCTGCAATATCACTTTTAGGCGGAGATGAGAATACTTTTTTCAGCATTTCAGCCGCTTCCCGCATTCCACGATATGGAATATTGGGATTCTTCTCCCCCTCATGCACTTTTGTCATTGTCGAACCGCTATGGTAAACTCTGTGGTAATACAAAGTTTCATCTACAATGGCCACATGATTAGCTAGCAAATTCACGAGAATACCATAAGGAGAATCTTCCATCTGTTCTCCCTCGCTGAACCGAATATGAAATCTGTCCAGAAAATCACGGCGAACAATACCGGCACAAGGAGAGTTATGAAAAGAGACCGCTATACCGGGTTCAAATTCAATCGTTCGTTTTGTAATGTTACATGCTTCCCAGCGATTATCTATTGTCAGATCAAAATCTGCTATAGAACATTTTGCCATGTCTGCATTCTCTGTTTTTGCAGCAGTATAAAGTTTTTCCAAATATTCACAAGAAATTAAGTCATCAGCATCCAGAAAAGCCAAGTATTCACCTTTGGCTTGAGCTATACCAAGATTTCTTGCTGCTGACTGCCCACTGTTCTTTTCATAAAATGAGAAAAACCGGCCAGAATTCTCGGTACAATACCTGTCGATAATTTTCTGTGTGTCGTCTGTTGAACCATCATTCACAAGGATCACTTCAGCAGCCTGCAGTGTCTGATGCAGGACACAATCCAGCATTCCGCCAAGATAGTTCTCAACATTATAAGCAGGAATAATGACCGAAATTACAGGCAGATTATTATCCATAACTCTTAACCTTTTTCTCTATAGCCGTCCGAGCAGGAAGCAAAGCCTGAGGAACACTTCATCTGTTGCATTTTGTCGAAACTTCCTGGGAAAAAATATTTTTTTCAAGGCATTTGGTACCGTTTTCTTTGTGAACAATGCAAGAATTTTTTGATCACTTTCTTTTAATCTGCTGCCAAACAGAGTTTCGTATTCCCGCAGCATTTGAGTAATGTTTGTAAAATAGTCGCCAACAAAAAACTTTTTAAAACGCCAGATCTGGAAAGCTATGAAACTTTTTCCCCCGCCACTGACGTTATTCCCGGTTCGTCTGTATCTGACGGTAGACACATCATCAAATATTACTTTTCCGAGTCCGCAGCAGACCATATAAGTCCACCAGTCATGTCCACAGGCATGTACAGGAATCCTCGCAGCAATCAAATCGCGGGCAGCTTTGTTCATGACACAGGTGAATCCAAGGGGGGCGCAGTCAACCAGGCAGTTGGGAAAACTAATATTTTGCGGTGCATGTGCATGCCCCAAAAACTGCATGGATGCGTTATAATAATCATAATTGGAAAAATATAAAGTCGGAACCGTTGTTCTTTCCTTTTCAAGTGCTGCCACAGCCCGCTCTATTTTTTGGGGAAGCCATACATCATCCTGATCGGAGTAAGAATAATAATCAAATTCTCCGCAATTTTTAAGCAATGTTAAGAAACTGTTGATGAAGCCGACATTGCTTCCATATTCAACATGGATATTGGGACTTGCAGCCATTTTTTCAAGTATGTCTTTTGTACCATCAGTTGAACCATCGTCGCGAATAAACAATTCCAGTTGACTTGCTATTGTCTGGGAAAGGATGCTTTCAATTTGAGACTGTAGAAAAGCTGCTCCATTGTATGTAGACATCAAGACAGCAATATTGCTACATTTTGTAAAATATAGTTTATCAGAGTCTATTACTTTTTTCACTGTTTGAATACACCTTTGTCAAGAGTTCCGCCACCGGCTTCGGCCAAAACTTCAGGAAGACCTGATAATCTTCTTCTGTGCGCAGATTCCCCTGTAGGAGATGACTGGTTTCAGAGCCTTCATGAATACGATGGCCCATTAGGGGCATGGGAAAATACACAAATGAGCCTTTATGCCGGGAAAGTTCCTCCCATTTTAGCCAGTCCAGATTGCTTTTCAGCCCCGGTTGGAAAAGATCACTTTTTATAACATCTCCAACATATGTAACGGACGGACAGCAAATACAGTTACCGAAAGACAGGGAACACCTTCTTGCAAAAATGCTATGCGGGAAAAGCCATATAGGAAAACACAGTACCTTTTTCAGCTTTGGAAGGAATGCGTTGTTACAGCGTGTATTGTTTTTTATCTCATAATAACCCGAGAAGAACAGCAAAGGCGATTCTGCACGGTTTATACAATGCAGCATGGTATCCACATATTCCGGTTCATAAATATCATCCTGATGTGCAAGTGTAATTAACGGAGTATGGGCACTGGAAAGGGCAAAATTCCAATCCGCTGCGATACCCGTCTCCTCTTGGTTGATAAAGACAGGAATGCTGTAAGTATCTGCCAGCGTAAAAATATAGTCATTTGGGGTAGATGTGGTAATTAAAATTTGGGAAGGAATGTGTTGTCTTAAAAGGGAGCAAATACAGGCTTCCAGGTAGGGGCTTTCCTGAAATGCACAGATTACAAACGTATGATCTGAAGGTAAATATGTCATTTTTCTTTTTTTTGTTCATACAGGGCAAAATCCTGAGTAAGCGTCTGAAGTTTACTGGAGAGCTGTGATACCCGTATCGTCATACGAAACAGTTTTATAATCAAAACAAAAATAATGGCAAGAAAAATAAAATTTACAGGGGATTGAATTCCCAATACGCTGGCTCCCCATGTGACAATTCCCGGAAAAACACTGAAACAAATCAGTAAAAGAGAAAAGCAGAGCCAAAAAACAGAGTCCTCAATACGGACTTTTGCTTTTCTAATATTATAAAGAATCCAAAATGCGCTAAGCAATGACATCACGAATAATGACACGCGAAGAACAACACTCATCCCGAAACCCCTCCTAACGGAAAAACTGGACGAGAAGAATTGAGACTGCCATATTCAGCATATAGCCGGCAGATCGAAACGGTGTGAGATAACTGGTTCCTGCTGTTCGCTCATTCATGGTTACCTGTATCTCCTTTATTTTAAAGCCGCAGTGAATCAGGTAAGCGATTGTGTCCGGTTCCGGGCCATAATTAATATTATTTGCAAAAAGCTCCAGCATTCTCTTGTTATATAAACGCATGCCGGAAGTAGGATCACCGATATACTGGTGTGTTGTAAATAAAATAGCTGCAGACAGAAGTGAACTCCCCAGCATACGCATCGTGTGCGGTTTACGTTCTGTCACGAAGCGAGAACCAATCACAATATCCAAATCTTCTTCTTCCATTTTAGCTTCCATCTGTGAAATAAAAGAAGGATCATGTTGGCCGTCCCCGTCTATTTGAATTGCAGCATCGTACTCATTTTCCCAAGCATATCGTATACCTGTTTGAAATGCACCGGAGAGGCCGAGATTGACAGGAAGGTCTATCAATGGAAAACCATTTGCCCTGCAGACAGCTGCTGTTGTATCAGAAGATCCATCATTGATCACGATAAAATCTGTATCCGGACAAAAAAACTGAATCTGGTGGACTGTGTTAACAATATTCAGTTCCTCATTATGAGCTGGTATAAAAATAAGTTTTTTTATTGCCAAACACCTCGCCCATCTGTTTTAGAATATAAGGTTACCATATTTAAAACAAATAATCAAGCGGAGAAAAGGAAACTGCAATTTGAAGGACCTGCAATTTAGGAATTGAAAAAATGTGAATTTATGCTATGATATTGGTAACTGTTTTTTGATAGGATAAATATAATGATTATTATAAAAACTGTGTTCTTCACGGTATGTTTTACCGCTGCATTATTAATTCTGGGCGACCGCTTTTTGCAGCTGCTCTCATGGAAAAAAACGATTTCCGCTGCATGCTCCTGGGGATTTATTATGCTTTTATCTGCTTTCCAGTTGATTTGCTATCCGCTATATCGGTTTGGAGCTTCATTTACGCTCCTTTTCCATCTTTTCTCATTGCTGATGGGGATCCTGCTCCTTCTTTGTTTGATTTCCCTTATCCGGCAAAAAAATGCAGATAAAATGCCATGTTTTCAGGGAATTCATTCTGGATGGTCAGAAATGGGAAAAGAACCGATACTTGCTTTTGTCCTTATTCTGACGATAGGCTTCTATTTTTTTATGGGAGAAGGATTTTACTATTCATCTTCTGACGACGGGTACAATTTACCCCGCGCGATGGAAGCCATTGTGCAGGATACCCTTATCATCAACGACCATATGGCTTGGCACGGGTTTGGAAATGGGGCTATCTGCTCCTTTGATAATGCATCGACCTACTATTATTTTATTGCTTATTTATCCGTTTTATTTAGAATTCATCCGGCAGTATTCTATAAAACCGTGTTCCTGTTTGCGCTCTTACTGTTGCATCTTGCTGCGGTCAGCACAGCTTATGATGCA
>ONGS01000042.1 GCA_900317395.1 uncultured Eubacteriales bacterium
CCTTGCCAAGGTTGAGGTAGCGGGTTCGAGCCCCGTCATCCGCTCCAGAAACGCCCCGTACTAATGTACGGGGCCAAAATATTAAAGAAGAAATCATAACAAATAATGAATAATGATGCTCTCCGGGTGTTTTTGTATTATTATTTATTTTAAATTGCATTTCATAGATTTGAATGTTTTTAATTTTTGTTATGTAATTGGAAGGAAGCTTCGTTTACTTTATGTAACCGAAGCAATTTTAATATTATGATTTAATGTACCATATGAAATCTGCAAAAGAGAGTATTCGCTATTTCTAACGGTAAAGTGATGGTGTGCCGTGACTGCGGTCACGTTGACGTATATTTCGGTTTCAGTGATTGGTTAGTAGTAGGAGTAAATTATGGAATTTCCTTTGGAGCTTAAAAATGCGATTGATATCAAAGCATCGGCATGGAAGCCGTCTGATTTGAGAAAAACATCAGCTGCTATCACAGCACGTTATAAAAATGAAAGCGGCAAGGGGAAAAAGCTGATCATCAGCGAACTTGACGCTGTTGTTTATTCTGCTGTGCGTATGCCTGCTACTTTTGCGGCGGTCAGTCAGGCATTGTATTATGCGCTGGAGGGCAGTGGTATTGACAGAAAGGAGATACATACACTTCTTGATGTTGGCGCAGGAACAGGCACAGCAGCGTGGGCAGCAGATACAGTTTTGGAACTTGATGAAATTGTCTGTCTTGAGCGTGAAAGGGCAATGAGCGCACTT
This sequence comes from uncultured Eubacteriales bacterium, assembly GCA_900317395.1. Classification (GTDB taxonomy): domain Bacteria; phylum Bacillota; class Clostridia; order Oscillospirales; family Acutalibacteraceae; genus UBA1213. The sequence goes on from ONGS01000042.1 coordinate 749, forward strand.
GGTGCGGAATATATGCAGTCAGGAAGTGAAGCGCTGAAAAGAGCGGAATGGATATCATCGGATTTGACGGCTGATAACTTTCTATATACTGCTGATTTGGTAACAGCCTCTTATGTTCTGAATGAACTAACAGAAGAGAATCGTATCAAAGCTTTAAAAAAACTCTGGAACACCGCAAAGAAAATGCTGATTATCATTGAACCCGGAACGCCCGAGGGCTTCAGGCAAATGAAAGCTGCCCGTGATTTGCTGATAGGAGAAGGGGCATATCTTGCAGCACCTTGTCCTCATGAAAATCAATGTAGACTGGCTGAAAATGACTGGTGCCATTTTACGGTCAGGGTACAGCGTGGAAAATTACATAAAATGATAAAGGACGCAGATGTCCCGTACGAGGACGAAAAATTTATCTATATGGCCTTTGTACATACAAAACCGGAAAGGAAAGGTGCAAGGATTCTCAGACATCCGAATACACAAAAGGGAAGAGTTACACTGGAGATTTGCACAGAATCGGAAAATAAAATCGAAACAATTACCAAAACGAAGAAAGAATTCTATAAAGCAGCGAAAAAATCACAATGCGGAGATTTGTTATATTATTGAAACGTACCCTTGGAATCATGTTTGTATGAATACGATTCCAGGGGTATTGTTGATATGTACAATCGTTATAGAGTTTACTTCCCACGTTTCATATTGATTTTTATTGAATGTGTACAATAAAATGTACAATCCGATATAAATTATTTTATAATTCTATAAAAGGCTTATAGTGTTTCCTTTTGAGGTTATAATATTTTCGTTGTTTAATTTTTTGATTTCACGCATCATAGCACTTCTGTCGGCGGCAATATAGTCCGCCAGATCGGAAAGAGAAAGTGGTAGGGAAACAGTAGTATTATTTTGTTGTCGGGAAATATATCTGAAATATGTCATCAACTTTGCTCTTATAGAGCGTTGTGTCAGAATATCAATATGTATCTGTGTGCGGCCGACATAACAGCCGATCAGATGATTGATCATCTGTTTATGTTTTTGGCAGTTGTTGTCACAGCAGTTGAACAATTTATCATAAGAATAAAATGTGACTTCTGTATTTTTCTTTGCAAAAATATAGTATAAATTGATGCTTGTATTCGGCGAAAAATTCTGACCGAAGATATTGCCGCTTTCATAATAATCAAGGATGCTTGTTTCGCCGTTGTCATTAATACTGATCAGATAGGCCAGTCCGCTTCTGACAATACCTGCTTTGTTGTCGTTTTCCTGATATTTTGTAATAATGTCATTTTTTTTATAGCTCTTTTCTTCGGCACACAGACAAGCTGAAAGTTCCCCTAACTCGGAGTCGCTTAACTGATTGAATAAAGCAGAATGATTCATTTGGGATACCTCTTTTCGGACTCAAGATAATGTGTTTGTTTTTTGTGCAAAACGCTATATATTGTATGATAACATATTTTAGTTGCATTTGCAACAGACATTTCAGGGCGTTTGTAATAAAATAGTTATCATGTAGTTATTAATATACGGATTATATCAGTAGGAGATGAAGTAATGAGAATTATAAAGCGTAATTCCTCGGAGGAAGCCTTTAACATCGATAAAATCATCAATGCAATCTCGAAAGCGAATCTTTCTATCGATACAGGCAGACTGACCGACGAACAAATAAAGGATATATCGGACTATGTAGAGTATAAATGCTCTAAAATGGATAGAGCTGTGTCGGTTGAGGAAATTCAGGATATGGTTGAGGATCAGATCATGGCCAAGGGTGCATTCCAGCTCGCCAGAAGCTATGTCAGATACCGTTATACACGTTCTTTGATTCGTTCATCCAATACAACAGATAATAAAATACTCAGTTTGATTGAATGTAATAACGAAGAGGCGAAGCAGGAAAATTCCAATAAAAATCCGACTGTCAACAGCGTTCAACGTGATTATATGGCAGGCGAAGTCAGCAAGGATCTTACAAGAAGAATGTTGCTTCCGATGGATATTGTTGAAGCACATGAAAAAGGTATTATTCATTTCCATGATGCGGATTATTTTGCACAGCATATGCACAATTGCGATCTTGTCAACCTTGACGATATGCTCCAGAATGGTACAGTTATCAGCGAAACGCTGATTGAAAAACCCCATAGTTTTTCAACGGCCTGTAATATTGCCACACAGATCATCGCTCAGGTAGCAAGTAATCAGTACGGCGGTCAGAGTATCAGCCTGACACACCTTGCGCCGTTTGTTCAGATATCAAGAGAAAAAATCAAACGAGAATTCCTTGAAGAACTCAAAATGATGAATACGGAAATTCCGCAGGAAACAATCGACAATATTGTTGAGGAACGCTTAAAAAAAGAAATCACAAAAGGCGTTCAAACGATACAGTATCAGGTTGTTACATTGCTGACAACAAATGGTCAGGCACCGTTTGTCACGGTGTTTATGTATCTAAACGAGGCGAAGGACGAACGTGAGAAAAAAGACCTTGCAATGATCATAGAGGAAACCCTCCGTCAGCGCTGTACAGGCGTGAAGAATGAATCAGGCGTGTGGATTACTCCTGCATTCCCGAAGCTGATTTATGTTCTGGAAGAGGATAATATACATGAAGGCGACCCATATTATTACCTTACAGAGCTTGCCGCAAAATGTACGGCAAAGCGTATGGTTCCTGATTATATTTCTGAAAAAGTCATGCTTGCCAATAAAATTGATAAAAATGGCGATGGTCACTGCTACACCTGCATGGGATGTCGAAGCTTCCTTACACCTTACATTGATGAGGATGGCAAACCGAAATATTATGGTCGTTTTAATCAGGGTGTTGTTACGGTAAATCTGGTTGATATAGGCTTGAGTGCCAACAAGGATATCAATGCGTTCTGGAGGATTTTTGAGGAGCGTATGGATTTGTGTCATCGTGCGCTGAGATGCCGTCATGAGAGGCTTTTAGGTACACTGTCCGATGCTGCACCGATACTCTGGCAGTATGGAGCAATTTCAAGACTGAAAAAGGGCGAGCCGATAGATAAGCTTTTGTTTGGCGGATATTCTACACTTTCTCTTGGCTATGCAGGACTTTGGGAATGTGTTTACAGCCTTACAGGCAAAAAGCTTACCGAAGAAGAAGGCAAAAAGCTTGGTCTGGAAATCATGAAAAAGCTGAACGAATTCTGTGCAAAGTGGAAAGCGGAGGAAAATATTGATTACAGTATTTACGGTACACCGCTTGAAAGCACAACTTATAAATTTGCAAAAAGTTTGCAAAAACGTTTTGGTGTGATCGAGGGGATCACAGACAGAAATTATATCACAAACAGCTACCATGTCCATGTTACCGAGGAAATCAGTGCCTTTGACAAGCTCAAACTGGAATCTGAATTCCAGACACTTTCTCCGGGCGGAGCTATTTCCTATGTTGAAGTTCCGAATATGCAGCAGAATATACCTGCTGTCATGCAGGTCATCAGGTTCATTTACGACAATATCATGTATGCAGAGCTTAACACGAAAAGTGATTTTTGTCAGGTGTGTGGCTATAACGGAGAGATACAGATTGTTAAAGCAGACGACGGCAAACTTGTATGGGAATGCCCGAGCTGTAAAAACAGAGATCAGAATAAGATGAATGTAGCAAGAAGGACTTGCGGATATATCGGAACACAGTACTGGAATCAGGGACGCACACAGGAAATCAAGGAAAGGGTACTTCACCTTTCAAAGGGAAGTTTACCATACAGCAAATCTGTGTCTCAAAAATAATAGGAATCAGGATTCATGGGTCAGGATTCAGGGTTCGTATCGTATTAACTGCGAAACTGATACCTGACCCTTTTGTATTAGTTCTGATAGAAAAACGGAGTGATTTTATGTATGTGGGAGAAATTATCACAGCCGACTGTGCAAACGGAACAGGAATCAGGGTAAGTGTGTTTGTTTCGGGCTGTACCAATCACTGTAAAGGCTGTTTTCAGCCGCAGACATGGGATTTTGAATACGGTCAGCCGTATACATCGGAGATGGAGGATTTCATTATAAAGGAACTTTCAAAAAACTATTATGCAGGATTGACAGTACTTGGTGGCGAGCCGTTTGAACCTTCCAATCAGCGGGAAGTCGTAAATCTTATTCGTAGGGTAAAATCAGAACTTCCCGACAAAAATATCTGGATCTATACCGGTTTTACATATGATAAAGATCTTGTTCCGGGTGGTTGTCGCTATATCGAGTGTACAGACGAGATTCTTGACAGCACTGATACTTTGGTTGACGGTAAATTTATAGAGGAACTGAGAAATATTTCTCTGAATTTCCGTGGATCGGAAAACCAGCGCATTATTGATATGAAAGCAACAAGAGCTGCAGGAAAGGTTGTTTTATCTCCGCTAAATGAGAGCAATTAGGTTTGAAGGTTAAAGCCCCTCCGTCACGATTCACATCGTGACGGAGGGGCTTCAAAATAATGCTTTAATTTGTTATAGGTCTGCGTAGTTAGTAAATCGTGAATCCTAAATCCTGCCCTCTGACTACTCCCTGATACTCATCATGGCGATCAGTCCGCCACGTTTGCCGCCGCTTGCACGGTGAGAATACAGCAGTCCGCTATTGCATTTGGTGCAGACATCACTAATGGTGATGTTGATACTTAAAAGCCCTGCCTCCATCAGCATACGTCGGTTGGTTTCTTTCAGGTCGATCAGGTATTTGCCGTGACCAAGAGATTTTGTAAAATAGGCAGGTTTCAACTCTGTTAGAGAAGCGAATTCTTCAAAAACAGGTGAATCCACCTCATAACAGCAAGCACCGATAGCAGGGCCGACAACGGCGATGATATCCGCAGGGTCACAGCCGTAATCATTCTGCATTTGTTCAACGGTGGCTTCTCCGATTTTACCGATTGTGCCACGCCAGCCTGCATGGGCAAGAGCAATAACTTGTTTTTCGGGGTCGGCAAAAAGTAGGGGAGTGCAGTCGGCGTAATGCGTGACAAGCGTTACACCGGGTTCGTTGGTAATCAGTGCATCGACGCTTTTGATGTCATGTTCACGAGTAATACCAATACCGCAATCTGCTTTGGTGACATTGCGTACATAAGTATTATGGTCTTGCGATGAACTTACAAGGCTGTCGAAATCAAAGCCTGCCGCTTTGCAGAAAATTTTATAATTTTCCGTTACCTTTTCTGGGTCGTCGCCACGTTTGTAATTCAGGTTCATGGATTTGAATTCGCCTTCGCTTATTCCGCCGATACGAGTCGAAAAAGCATGATTGACAAAACCGAGAGCCGAAAGCGACGGAAACTGCAAAAAGCCGACTCCGTCAACAAAATTAAGGTCTGTATTTTTGCTTTTAAATATCATAATGAAATCCTCACAAATTATAGTCTGACAAAGTCTATTGTACTAAAATACAGCCGTTTTGTAAATACATTTTTAATATTTATATGATAATACAGCATTGAAAATACTTTTCCTGAAAATCAACCTGTTTCATGATTTTTTCTTCGGTAATATCATAATCTTTGGGGCATACGACCCATTTGTTTTCAATGTCGTCAAAACGGTGGACCACAGCCTTAACAATTCCTGTAAAGCTGTCAACAGGTTTGCTTACACCGAGAATGTAGGCATCCTGTTCTTCGCCGTCGCCGCCGATTATTCCTTCGATATATCCGTAATTCACTGTATAGAAGATATCTTTGTGATTCGGGTGATATGTACCCATTTTTCTGTCAACAATCACTGTCACTTCCTTACCGATATCTTTTTTGGCAAAAATGACGGGTGTGATCGCAGGATATGTCAGATTCTTCGGAAGAGAGTCAAAGGTGTATACCTCTGCCATTTCGCTTTCGGGAATAGGGGAGAGTTCCGTAATTTTTGCCGTGAATATCATACCGTTTGCACCTTTACCTGTTTCAGGGTCGCCTGCCCAGTAATCGCACAGTGGCGTTATTTCATATTCCATCGCTCCCGATTCTTCATAAAGCTCACGTTTGGCGGCTTCCAGTGGCGTTTCTCCCGGCTCTATATGACCGCCCTGAGTTTCCCATGTAGTTCTTTGCTTATGGCGGCTCAGCAGAATTTTTCCGTCATACTCCGACATGACCACAACATATTTATAATTTTTTAATTCATTCAATTTAAAAATCTTGCTTATTATTTCGATACCTTCCTTCTTTGATAGTATGCTGCACCAATAAAATATTGCACAAAAACAGAATTCATTGCTTTCTGAAATAATTCCGGGATTTTACGCAGCGGCATGAAACTAACGATTCATAAAATGTTGTAGTGTGATTGATAGCGCAGGCACTGCGTTCTTTGTTAATGTAAAATGGTTCTGGGACTTTA
>ONGS01000053.1 GCA_900317395.1 uncultured Eubacteriales bacterium
GGAAAGCTGGAATCCATTGAAGTTACGGAAAACAATATCGGCGATTTTCTGAAAACAGCACAGAAATATGACATTGACTATGCTTTGTATTCTTGTATTGCAAGTATGATCGCCTTTTTCGACTTTAGATCATCTGCTAAGAAAAGCGGAATATTATGAAAGCTGTCTGCCGCCATTGCCGTCCTTTCACTGCTTACAGACATACTGTCAGACAGTTCACGAAAAATCTTTGACAATATTTTGTAATGAACATGTTTTTTCATTATCCGGATATTCGCTGTATAAATGTTCGGCTCCTGAGTTATGATGTCAATTATATTATTTCTGTTTTAAATAATGAGAGTAAAAAAGCAGCTGTCATTGTAACAGCTGCTTCTTTATCAATTATTCTTCAAAGTGGCATTCGATTGGTTCGGGAATTTCGCCGACAACAGATTTGGGGTCAATTCCTTTTCTTTCGTAGTAATCACTAACGGCAGCCTTAATTGCCTGTTCTGCGAGTACGGAGCAATGTACTTTTACCGGCGGAAGACCGTCAAGAGCCTCCATAACTGCTTTGTTGGTAAGCTGAAGAGCTTCTTCAATCGTGTGCCCTTTTACAAGTTCTGTAGCCATTGAACTTGTTGCGATTGCTGCACCGCATCCGAAGGTCTTGAAGCTGACATCGGTTATTACATCATCGTCAACCTTGATGTACATTTTCATGATATCGCCGCACTTTGGATTGCCTACTTCTCCGACACCATCTGCGTTTTCCATTTCACCCACATTTCTCGGATTTGCGAAATGATCCATTACCTTTTCACTGTATGCCATAATTATCACCCTTAGTTTTAAAATATATAATTAATTTGTTTTATTTGTTTTCGCTGATGATTTTCTCCCACAGCGGAGACATTGATCTGAGTTTTTCAACGATGGGAGGAAGTACCTCAAGAATATAGTCGATATCCTCTTCTGTATTTTCTGTACTGAAAGTCAGTCTTAACGAGCCGTGAGCAATTTCATGCGGCAGACCTATTGCAAGAAGAACATGACTCGGGTCAAGTGAGCCTGATGTGCAGGCTGATCCTGATGACGAAGATACGCCTTTAAGGTCAAGGCTTAAAAGTAACGATTCGCCTTCAATTCCCTCAAAGCAAACGTGTACATTACCCGGAAGTCTGTTTTTTCTGTCGCCGTTGACTCTTGAACGGTCGATTTTAAGAAGATTGTCGATCAGTCTGTCACGCATTTTTTCAAGGCGTTGATTTCTCTCTTCCATTACCTCTATGGATTCCTGGAGAGCCGCTGCCATTCCGACAACACCTGCGGTATTATCAGTACCTGCTCTTAAACCTCTTTCCTGAGCACCGCCGTGAATAAGATTTGGGAGACGTAAGCCTTTACGCATATAAAGTGCTCCCACACCTTTCGGGCCGTGGAATTTATGGCTTGATAATGAAAGCAGATCAACTCCGAGATCCTTAATATCTACGGGAACCGTTCCTACAGCTTGAACGGCATCGGTATGGAAGATGATTCCATGTTTTTTAGCGATAGTTGCAAGTTCTTTGATAGGCTGAATTGTACCGATTTCGTTATTAGCAAACATAATAGTGATAAGAGCGGTATCCTCTTTTATAGCGGCCTCAAGCTCTTCAGGACGAATCAGTCCGTCCTCATGGACATCAAGAAGTGTTACTTCATAGCCGTGCTTTTCAAGATATTCAAGTGTGTGAAGAACAGCATGGTGTTCAAACTTTGTAGAGATAATGTGCTTTTTGCCTTTTTTTGCACCAAGCTCGGCAGCACCCTTGATTGCCCAGTTGTCGGCTTCACTGCCGCCGGAAAGGAAATAAATTTCATTTGGTTGAACATTAAGTGCCGCTGCAACAGTTTCTCTTGCCCAGTCAACGCCCTTTCTTGCTTTCGCACCTTCACTGTAAAGACTTGAAGCGTTGCCAAATACTTCTGTTAGGTACGGTTTCATTGCTTCAAAAGCTTTTTCGCTTAGCCTAGTCGTAGCGGCATTGTCCGCATAAACTTTTTTTATCATTTAAAAAACCCTCGATTCTAAAATATAATAGGGGAGAATAAGTAAATTTGTATCATATGCTTGATTTTCCCAACGTATATATGATACATCAAACGTTCTAAGAAATCAATAGTTTTCGTGGAATTCATACTAAAATAGTATGATATATAAAAAATAAAGTTTGGTTTTGTTGAATTTAAACAAACAATAGTGGGTAAATAGCACATTTCTTTGTAATGATATTTAGGCTTCAAAATACAGTTTCGTTCAGATATGTTTTTGAAATACATAACTGACTCTTGAATCCTGTTCCCTGATCGTTATTTATACTTTTCTGCGGCAGCAACAGCAAGACGATCGCAGCGTTCGTTTTCGGGATGACCGTTATGCCCCCGTACCCAAATGATCTGAACAGTATGTATTTTTAAAAGACTGAGAAGTTCTTCCCATAGTTCGGGATTTTTTGCTTTCGTTTTGTCGGATTTGATCCAGTTATTTTTTTGCCATTTTGCCGCCCAGCCTTTATTGATACCGTTGCATACATACTGTGAATCGCTTGTGAGAGTGACTTTGCAAGGCTCTTTCAGTGCTTTTAAGCCTTCAATCACCGCCATCATTTCCATACGATTGTTGGTTGTCATGGCTTCTCCGCCGGATAGTTCTTTTTCGTGACCGTTGAAACGCAGAATCGTTCCCCAACCGCCCGGTCCGGGATTGCCTTTGCAGGCACCATCAGTAAAAATTTCAACCTTCTTCAATATTATACCCCTTTCTGTGCATAATAATTATATACAATATGTTAATTATACATAAAAACATTTGAACATTCAATATTATAATCATAATAATTTTAATTCTTTTCAAAAACATATAGTGAATATCAATTAAATACTATTGACATAATGATTCAGTAAGAGTAAAATAAACTATATAGTTGTGTTCGGAAATGATGAATATGGAATGCTCAGTAAATAATTATAGTAAACGATAGATAAATTTTCCTTAATACTGTCATCCTGAGGTGTAAGAGAAGGGGCGTTGAAAGATTCCTCACTACGTTCAGTAAGATATGGTTATTTTTATGTTGCTTGAAACGACAATTAGGAAATTTTCTATAGCGTTTACTTATACATAAATAATTTTAAAATTAAAATTTTAAAGTAACGGAGGTAATTAAGTGATATCGGATTTTAACAAAAAAAACAATCCAAAAAGAAAGGGACAGAATATCAGAAAGGTAAGGTATGGAAAACCTACCCAGTCAAAAAGAAAGCGTCCTTCAGCGCTTGAAACGGCAAAATTGTTTGACAGGATACCAACACCCCAGAAGCTTTCGGATCAACAGCTCGGAAGCGGAGAATTGATTTCGGCTGAAGTTCTTGCGAAAAGTTCGGCACGTTCGTTTTCAAGAAATGAAAATGAGAATTCTTCTAATTATACAAGAAGAAGCGATTATCAGCCGAAAAAATCATCCCATCATAAGAGTGAATCGACAGTACGAATCACATTCCTTGGAGGACTTAACGAGATTGGCAAAAATATCACATTGTTTGAATGTGATGATGATATGTTCCTTCTTGACTGCGGCATGGCCTTTCCGGACGGCGATATGCTCGGAGTTGATTTGGTAATTCCTGATTTTACGTACCTTGAAAGGAACAAAGACAAAATCAAGGGTGTTGTGCTGACCCACGGCCATGAGGATCATATCGGTGCGATACCGTATCTTCTCAAAAAAATGAATATACCGATATATGGAACGGCACTGACATTAGGTCTTGTGGAGAGTAAGCTGAAGGAACACAATCTTCGCAGTAAAGCAAAGCTGAACGTAGTAAAAGCAGGTCAAAGAATTAAACTTGGTAGAATAGCGATTGAGTTTATTCATGTCAACCATTCCATTCCTGATTCGGTAGGTCTAGCGATCCATACAAGTGCGGGTACGATCGTTCATACAGGTGACTTTAAGATCGATTGTACACCAACAACGGGCGGCATGATTGATCTTTCAAGATTTGCCGAGATCGGCAAGCAGGGAGTACTGGCACTTATGGCAGATTCTACCAACGCTGAACGTCCCGGTTATACTATGACCGAACAGAAAATCGGACATACATTTGACATGCTGTTTAAAGAGGCTGAAAACAGCAGGATCATTATTGCAACCTTTGCTTCTAATCTCGGAAGAATCCAACAGATACTGAATTGTGCACACAAATACGGCAGGAAAGTTGCTTTTTCAGGACGTTCGATGATCAATAATATGACGATTGCTTCCGAACTTGGCTATGTAGATGTACCCGACGGTCTTGTGATCGATATCGATATGCTTGGTCAGTATACAAAGGATCAGGTTGTTTTGATCACGACAGGAAGTCAGGGAGAGCCGATGTCTGCACTTTCCAGAATGGCTTATTCCGACCACAGAAAAGTGGAAGTGGGTCCCGAGGATTATATTATCATCTCGGCAAATCCGATACCTGGAAATGAAAAAATGGTAAGTACAGTAGTTAATGAATTGATGAAGCACGGTTGTAAAATTGCATCCGAATCAATGTATGAAGTTCATGTTTCGGGTCATGCTTGTCAGGAGGAATTAAAAATCATTCAGGGTCTTACCAAACCGAAATATTTTATTCCCGTACACGGCGAGCAGAAACATCTGGTAAAACACGCTAATCTTGCGATGGAAATGGGTATGCCCAGACAGAATATTTTTATCGGCGATATTGGAAATGTGATTGAACTAAGCAAAAATTCTATAAAGCAGCTGCCGAGTGTGCCTGCCGGAAAAGTGCTTGTTGACGGTTTGGGTGTCGGTGATGTTGGAAGCATTGTACTTCGTGACAGAAAGCATCTTGGTCAGGACGGTCTGATTGTTGTTGTTGTAACGCTTGACAGTGCAACAGGTCAGATATCGGCAGGTCCTGATATTGTTTCAAGAGGTTTTGTATATGTAAGAGAAAGTGAACCTCTTATGGAAGAAGCAAGAGAAGCCGTGATAAGGGCACTTGATGATTGTGACCATCAGGGAATCCACGAATGGAGTGTTATCAAGAATAATATCAGGGATGAGCTTTCCAGGGTTCTTTATGACAAAACCAGAAGAAGTCCGATGATCTTGCCGATCATAATGGAAGTATAAATCAGTCATACGATATGACGTTATGGTAAAGTGGGTGTGCAACGTGAGAAAATATTTTAATAAAAGATTTGTTACTCCGTTGTTTATTATATTTGTTGCGGCAATGCTTATCATGTCGCTGATTTCACTGTGGTGGAATCATTATGTGTTTGTAGCGGAGTTGATGCTCACAACAGCTGCATTGGCTTTTGTGCTATTTGGCGCTGTCAATTATAAAAAATATATCTCGCATATTATTTCCAAAGCAGTAAGATCCGTCGGGGACGGAAGGCTGGAAAAAATCAATAAAATATCCGTTCCCGTCGCAGTTGTCGGAGAAGATAACGAAATTATTGTTGTAAATGATTTGTTTAAAAAGAAAATATGCGGTGAAAATACGCCTGTCGGGGATACGATTGATTTATATACTTCGGGAAAAAAGATTGATGCGTTGTTTAAGGAAAACGGCACAGATGTTTTTGTAAACGAAAAATGGTATATTGCGTTCGGGGTCAGGTCGGGTGAAAGTTCAGTTGTTTATTTTGTGGATGATGATACCTATAAGCATAATTCCGATGAATACAAACTTTCACGGCCTGCCGTGGCGATCGTTGCATTTGACAACAAAGAAGAACTGGAGCGTGAAACTGAAGAAGGTGAGGCAAGCCGTATTGCAGTTCTGGTTGAGAAGTGTATTGCAAAATGGGTAGGGTCTACAACAGGCTTTTATAAAAAAATGAATGGCGGACGCTACCTTGTGATACTGGAAGAAAGATACATAAAGCACTTTATCGAAGAAAAATTCAAGGTTCTTGGAGAAATACGTGAAATAAAAATCAATGACCGTATGAATGCAACGATTTCGATCGGTGTCGGCAGAGGCGGCTCTACCGTTAAGGAATGTGAGCTATGGGCAAGACAGGCACTGGATATGGCTCTTGGTAGAGGCGGCGATCAGGCTGCTGTAAAAAAATGCGAATCCTATCAGTTTTTCGGAGGACTTTCAAAGGGTATCGAGAAACGTGACAAGGTGCGGACAAGAGTTATCGCAGCAACGCTTTCAAACCATGTCAGCAACAGCAGTAATGTTATTGTTATGGGTCACAGATATTCCGATTTGGACAGCGTGGGTGCATGTATTGGAATGTGGAGTGCTGTAGTTAAAGGACTTCACAGAAACGCTTATATATGTATCGAGAAACAACAAACGCTTGCTAAGCCACTTGTGACAAGTTTTGAAAAATCAGGCTTTGGCAGTATCTTTAAAACGGAGGATGAAGTTCTTGATATCATTGATGACCATTCTTTGTTGATTATCGTAGATACTCATTCACCGAATTTTCTTGAGTCAAAAGCAGTTTATGAAAGATGTAAAAGAGTTGTTGTTATCGATCATCACCGAATGATGGTGAATCATATCGATAATGCGGTCGTATTTTATCACGAGCCTTATGCTTCATCAGCCTGCGAAATGACAGCAGAGTTGGTGCAGTATCTCGGAGATTTTTCGCTGAGCAGACTGGAAAGTGAAGCATTACTTTCGGGAATCATGCTTGATACAAAGAATTTTGTACTCCGAACAGGTGTCAGGACTTTTGAGGCGGCGGCCTATCTGAGGAGCTTTGGAGCAGATACGGTGGAAGTAAAGCGACTTTTCTCCAATTCTATTGATACCTATAAAGTGAAATATAAGCTGGTCAGCGAAGCGGAAATTTTTAATTATTGTGCAATCGCCTGCGCAGACAGCAATACTCCCGATATCCGCATTGCTTCAGCTCAGGCGGCAGATGAACTTCTGGGAATAGAGAATGTAAAAGCATCGTTTGTTATGTATAAAACGGGTAAAACCGTCAATATCTCCGCAAGATCTCTTGGTGATCTGAATGTACAGGTGATCATGGAGGCTCTCGGCGGCGGCGGACATCAGACAATGGCAGCCTGCCAGCTTGAAAATGTCAGTACAGAAGAAGCTCGTGAACGACTTTTGTCAATAATCAACGAGCTTGAAATCAATAAAAAAGCAGAAAATGTCAATACAAAATAACACGGAGAAAGGAAGAACAATATGAAAGTAATTTTATTGCAGGATGTTAAAGGCTCAGGAAAAAAAGGAGAGCTGATTAATGTTTCCGACGGATATGCACGTAATTTTCTCTTGCCGAGAAAGCTTGCAAGGGAGGCAGATTCTCAGGCACTGAACGAACTCAAAAACGCAGAGGAATCAAAGAAATATAAGATTGCGACCGAAACAGCGGCTGCCAAGGCAAATGCGGACAGACTTAATGATCAGGTGATACAGATCGTAGGTAAGGCAGGAAAAGGCGGCAGGCTTTTCGGTTCTGTAACAAGCAAGGAAATTGCTGCCGAACTGAAGAAAAAGTACAATATCAGCGTGGATAAGAGAAAGGTCGTTCTTGACACCGATATCAAATCCTTCGGCACATATAATTGTGAAGTTAAGTTGTATACAGGTGTATCTGCGAAGGTGAAAATCATGGTTGTAGAAGAAGAGCAGCAGGCAAAATAAAACAGACAGATTTGAGGTATGAAAGGTATCTCAAATCTTTTGTGTTTTCTGATTATGATTAGTGGGGTGAAAAAATGAGTGATTCTATGCCGATTGTTTCGGTAGACGGATTAAATCTTCCGTACAGTGCAGAAGCCGAGCAGTCTGTTTTAGGTTCAATACTGCTTGATTCCGATTGCATTACAACAGTGATGGAAATACTGCCAACAGCGGACTATTTTCATCTTTCTAATCATAAGGCGATTTATCAGGCAATGATTGATTTGTTTACATTAAGTAAACCGGTTGATTTTATTACGATACTTGAACGTCTCAGAAGTGATAAAAATTTTGAAGAAGGAACCGTCAAGAATTATATGCTCCAGCTTGCGGATATTGTTCCTTCTATTTCAAGAGTGGCGGAGTACTGCCATATCGTTCAGGAAAAGTATATGATGCGGAATCTGATCATCTCTTCAAGGGAGATTATCGAGGATGCTTCATCACCCAATGAAGATATTTCAAAAGTAATAGATTCTGCCGAACAGCGTATTTTTGATATCAGGGATAACAGAAGTGTCAAAGGACTTGAAAGGGTAGACAGTGTTATTCTCCAAACTTTTGACAGACTTGATATTCTGAATTCACCTGACAGTGATTTACACAAGGCATTGTCAACAGGAATTTCGGCGCTGGATAATACCATTACAGGTCTGAATCGTTCGGATTTGATTATACTGGCAGCTCGTCCCGGTATGGGAAAAACCAGTTTTGCACTGAATATTGCAAGACATGTAGCAGTAAAATCCAAAAAAAAGATTGCTTTCTTTTCTTTGGAAATGTCAAAAGAGCAGCTTGCTTCACGTTTGCTTTCGACAGAAGGTCTGATCGAAGGCACAAAGCTGAGAACAGGCAAACTCAACAGCGACGAATGGGTCAGACTTATCGAAGCGGGAGATATTCTGAGTAAAACAGAAATGTATCTTGACGATACACCGGGTATTACTGTACCGGAGATGAAAGCAAAGCTGCGCAGGCTGAAAAATGTAGACCTTGTGATTGTTGATTATTTGCAGTTGATGTCGTCAACGTTGAAAAACGAAAGTCAGGTTCAGAAAATTTCCGAAATTACACGAAATCTAAAAATACTGGCAAAGGAATTCAGTGTTCCGGTTATCACACTTTCACAGCTTTCCCGTGCTAGTGAACAGAGAACGGAGCATGAACCGCAGTTGTCCGACCTGAGAGATTCGGGTTCAATCGAGCAGGATGCGGATATTGTATTATTTCTTTATCGTGAGGGATACTATCAGAGTACCAAAGGCGGAGCATCGCCCGACAGTGTTGATATGAACAGCGGACAGTGCATTGTTGCGAAAAACCGTCACGGGGAAACAAGATCTGTACCGTTGCATTGGCAGGGAGAATTTATGAGATTTACATCACAGGAGTTAAGCCGTGGAGAATAAAGCAGCCAAAACTGTAGCAAAATATAATATGCTGGACGAGGGAGATACAATTATTGTTGGTTTGTCCGGCGGAGCGGATTCCTGTGCATTGTTGCATTTTCTGATATCACTAAGGGAAAAAATGAATCTCAGAGTGGTTGTTTGCCATGTCAATCATATGTTGAGAGGCGAGGAAGCAGACAGGGATGAAGCATTTGTAAGAGAGCTTTGCCAAAAGAATGATGTTGAATTTCGTTTACTGAAAATTGATATAGCAGCTGAAGCAAAAAAACGAAAACTGGGAACAGAACAATGCGGAAGGGATGTCCGATATGCATTTTTTGAAGAAACTGCAAAAGAATTCCAGGCAAAAATTGCGACCGCTCATACAGCCTCTGATAATGCTGAAACTGTTATTTTTAATCTGACACGAGGTTGTGGAGTACGAGGGCTTTGTGGTATACCCCCAGTAAGAAAAAACATTATACGTCCGTTAATTGAAGTCACAAGAGCGGAAATAGAAGAATACTGTAAAAAAAACAAATATGATTATGTAACAGACAGTTCAAATCAAACAAGAGAATATACAAGGAACAAAATCAGACTGGATATTATTCCTGTTTTAAAAGAAATTAATCCGTCTTTTGAAAAGACAATTGCAAGAATGTCGAGAAATTTAAAGTGTAATGCAGATTACCTTTACAGTCAAGCAAAAAACTCATTATCAAAAGCTCGGGCGAAAACTTCATATGGAGATATTTATAAAGCGGAAATACTTTACAGTTTAGATGAAGCGGTTTTTGCCGAAGCTGTATCTATTATGGCAAAGAATTTTGATGTTACTCTTGAGGCAAAGCATATTGAACTGATCAGGGACATTACTAAAAATTCCGGTGCTGTTGAAGTAAAAGACAATATTTATGCTGTTTCAGAACAGGGATATCTGAGAATAATAAAAAAGAATGAAAATATTTTTTCAGAAACAGTACCATTTTGCAGTGGTGATACAGTAGTAATTAACAACAAAAAGTTAAACATTTCTAAGATGAATATAGATGAATTCAACAACCGTAAAAAAAATGGCAATTTTTTGTTTCATAATTTGCTTGATTATGATACAATACCTATGTCGGCTTTGTTCAGATGCAGAGAAAACGGGGACGTTTTTAGACTGCCGAAACGCAATGTGACCAAAACATTGAAAAAGCTGTTTAACGAATTGAAAATCCCGAAAGAGCAAAGAGATAGTATTATTGTCCTGGCGGATGGCTCGGATATTTTCTGGATAGAGGGAATAGGAGCAGATGCAAACCACGGAATCAATGATAAAACGAAAAATGTTGCTTTGATTGAATTGGATTTCTGAAAGGATGAAAATAAATGCACAGCGATATTGAAAGAATCCTTTATAATGAAAAAGAACTGGCGGATTTGACTGACCGCTTAGCAAACAAAATAAATGCTGATTATGAGAATAAGCAACTTGTTGTTGTCGGGATATTGAAAGGAAGCATTGTTTTCCTTGCGGATCTGTTCAGAAAAATCACCGTTGACTGTACGCTTGATTTTATGGAGGCTTCCAGTTATGGAAGTTCTGCGGTATCAAGCGGAGAAGTGAAAATCTTGAAGGATATTTCGACAGATATCAAAAACAAGGATGTTCTGATCGTCGAGGATATTCTCGACACAGGAAATACACTCAGTTACATAAAAAAATATTTAGGCACTTTTTCTCCGTCCTCGGTTAAAATATGTACTTTGTTTGATAAACCGTGCAGGAGACAGAAGCCTGTAACTCCGGATTATTACGGAGCGGCGATCGAAGATCTGTTCATCGTCGGCTATGGTCTTGACTATGCCGAAAAATACAGAAATCTTCCTTACGTCGGCGTACTGAAACCGGAAACATATCACCTGACAGTTTAAAGCAAAAATAAAGGAGTGACGATCACTTGGATAACAAGAAAACTATTCGCAACCTCATCATTTATTTGGGAATCCCGATTCTGCTAATCATCATCATATCGGTATTTTTCTCAATGCAGCCAAAGGAAGAACACGCAACATCTGAAATTATTTATCTTTTCAAGGATAACAAGGTTCAGGAGTATACTCTCGACTTCGGTACGGGTGAACTGGAAATTGTCAAAACCGATAATAAAAAGGTAGAGACTTCCGTTGCAAGTGTTTCACTATTTCTTGATGCTATCGATCCCTATGTTCAGGCTTATAACGACAAAAATGAAAAAGAACCGATGAAGTTTACATGGAAGCAGGCTACAGATAATTCGTTCTGGTTTAATCTGCTACCCGAGGTAATTCTGATTGCTCTGTTTATCATTGTATGGCTGTATTTCATGCGAAGATTATCTAACGGTCTTGGAGATGCAGGTAAATCGCTGACCTTTGGAAAAGCGAAAATCAAAAGTGTCAGTGATGAAAAGCGAAAAACAACTTTTGCCGATGTGGCAGGTGCAGACGAGGAAAAAGAGGAACTGCGTGAGATTGTTGAATTCCTGAAAGATCCGAAAAAATATAACGAGCTTGGTGCAAGAATTCCGAAAGGTGTATTGCTTGTAGGCCCTCCGGGTACAGGTAAGACCTTGTTGGCAAGAGCCGTAGCAGGTGAAGCAGGCGTACAGTTTTTTTCAATTTCGGGTTCTGATTTTGTTGAAATGTTTGTGGGTGTCGGTGCTTCAAGAGTAAGAGATCTTTTTGATCAGGCAAAGAAAAGTTCCCCTTGTATTATCTTTATCGATGAGATCGATGCTGTCGGCAGACAAAGAGGTGCAGGTCTCGGCGGTGGACATGACGAGCGTGAACAAACACTGAACCAGCTGCTTGTAGAAATGGATGGCTTCGGTGCAAACGAAGGCGTTATCATGATCGCAGCTACCAACCGTCCTGATATTCTCGACCCTGCTCTTATGAGACCCGGTCGTTTTGACAGACAGGTTATCGTAGGCCGTCCTGATATCAAGGGAAGAGAAGAAATACTCAAGGTACACGCAAAAGGCAAACCGCTTGCACCTGATGTCAATCTGAAAACGATTGCAAAATCAACCGCAGGCTTTACCGGTGCAGACCTTGAAAATCTTCTGAACGAGGCAGCACTTCTCGCAGCACGAAGAGATTTGAAAGCAATTACAATGAGAGAAGTGGAAGAGGCTACTATAAAAGTCGTTGTTGGTACAGAGAAAAAATCAAGAGTCATGTCCGATAAGGAGAAAAAGCTGACAGCTTATCATGAAGCAGGTCATGCGATTGCAACTTATTTCAGCCCGACACAGGATCCGGTTCATCAGATTTCTATTATACCGAGAGGTATGGCAGGCGGCTTTACCATGTCGCTGCCGTCTGAGGACAGAAGCTATCGTTCAAGAAATGAAATGCTGGAAGAAATTGTTGTGCTTCTGGGCGGACGAGTTGCCGAAGCACTGATTCTCGGTGATATTTCAACCGGCGCTTCCAACGATATCGAAAGAGCAACAAATCTTGTATTTTCTATGATCACTAAATACGGTATGAGTGAAAAACTCGGTCCAATCACTTATGGTTCGTCTGACGGCGAAGTATTCCTCGGAAAGGAATTCGGTCACAATAAGACTTATTCCGAGGAAACAGCGGCTGAAATCGACGCGGAGGTAAAGGAGTATATCACTACAGGCTACCGTAAAACGGAAGAAATTCTGAAAGAGCATACCCCCGAGCTTCATAAGGTTGCCCAATTCCTGTTTGAGCATGAGAAGATGTCATCTGAGCAGTTTGAATGCGCTATGGAAGGCAAGCCGATCCCTGTTGATGAAGAGGATGCGGAAGAAGAGCTTGAAGAGATTACAGAGGTTATTTCTGACGAAAAAGAAGACAAAAAATAATGCTGTTCAAGGAGTGCATTTCTGCACTCCTTGTGTTGTAAATCACGGAGGATAAAATGGCATTCAAAAAAATCATTGTGAAAGGTGCTCGTGAGCATAATCTAAAAAATATCAGTGTAGAAATCCCCAGAGATGAACTTGTTGTGATGACAGGTCTTTCGGGTTCGGGAAAATCCTCACTGGCTTTTGATACATTGTATGCAGAAGGACAAAGAAGATATGTAGAATCACTTTCATCGTATGCGAGAATGTTTCTTGGTCAGATGGATAAGCCGGATGTGGATAGTATTGACGGACTTTCTCCTGCTATTTCCATTGATCAGAAAACTACTTCCAAAAACCCACGTTCCACAGTGGGAACAGTAACCGAGATTTACGATTATCTGCGTCTGATGTATGCAAGGATTGGCATACCGCATTGCCCTATCTGTGGAAGAGAGATCAAGCAGCAAACGGTGGATCAAATCACCGATAAAGTTATGGAACTACCTGAAAGAACAAAAATTCAAATATTGTCACCGGTTGTAAGAGCTAAAAAGGGACAGCATCAAAAAGAGCTGGAAGCTGCCTCAAAAAGCGGTTTTGTCCGTGCAAGAGTGGACGGTATCATTTATGATCTTTCGGAAAAAATAGAGCTTGAAAAAAATAAAAAGCATAATATAGAAATAGTAGTTGACAGACTTGTAATCAAGCCTGATATCAGGTCAAGATTGGCAGATTCAGTTGAAACAGCTTCCAAGCTTGCGGGAGGACTTTGTATTGTTTCTGTGATTGACGGCGAGGATACCATGTATTCCCAGAATTATGCCTGCCCTGAGCATGGGGTTAGTATCGATGAGTTAAGTCCGAGAATGTTTTCATTTAATAATCCGTTTGGTGCTTGTAAGAAATGTACGGGCCTTGGTGTATTCATGAAAATCGATATCAATCGTATTTTACCCGATATGACCAAATCGGTACGTCAGGGTGCAATCAAGGGTAGCGGTTGGGCAATGGAGGGCAGTTCTATTGCAACGATGTATTTTGAAGCGCTTGCTAAAAAATACAAATTTTCACTCGATGCACCTCTTGAAACACTCTCTGGTGAAATAATAGATATTCTCCTTTATGGAACCAAAGGAGAAAAAATCACAGTTCAGAGACGAAACGAATACGGCAGTGGCACATATAAAACCGAATTTGAGGGAATCATCAATAATCTTGAACGTCGTTTTCGTGAAACGCAAAGTGCATGGATCAAATCCGAAATTGAAAGCTATATGTCTGCTGTTCCGTGCGATGCCTGCAAAGGGAAAAGACTTTCTCCCGAAAGCCTTGCGGTAACAGTTGGAGGAATGAATATCAGTGAATTCTGTGATATGTCTGTCGGGAATGCTCTTGAATTTGTAAACAAGGCGGAGCTGACTGAAAGAGAAAAGCTGATTGCAAAGGCAATCACAAAGGAAATTGACAGCCGATTGAATTTCCTTAACAGCGTAGGTCTCTCGTATCTTACGCTTTCACGTTCGGCAGGAACTCTTTCGGGCGGAGAAAATCAGAGAATCAGGCTTGCCACACAGATTGGTTCATCACTTTCGGGTGTATTATATATTCTGGATGAGCCGAGTATCGGACTTCACCAGAGAGATAATGATAAGCTGATTACCACTTTAAAAAATCTGCGTGATCTGGGTAATACTGTAATTGTTGTTGAGCATGACGAAGATACCATGTATGCGGCAGATCATATTATTGATATTGGCCCTGGGGCGGGTATTCACGGCGGTGAATTGGTTTGTGCCGGAACGGTTGATGAAATCAAACAATGTGAGCGTTCTGTTACGGGTCAGTATCTGAGCAAAAGCAAGTATATTCCCGTGCCTTCCGAAAGACGAAAGGGCAATGGCAATAAACTCAGCGTAAAGGGTGCTTATCAGAATAACCTCAAAAAGATCAATGTAGATTTTCCGTTCGGAAAATTCATCTGTGTGACGGGTGTTTCGGGTTCAGGAAAATCCTCGCTAGTTAATGAAATACTTTATAAACAGCTTGCCTCTGATCTTAATAATGCAAGAGCGGTTCCGGTATGTTGTAAAAAAATGACAGGTGTTGAAAATCTGGATAAAGTCATTGATATCAATCAGTCACCGATCGGCAGAACGCCACGCTCTAACCCTGCTACTTATACAGGTGTATTTACGGATATCAGAGAACTTTTTGCACAAACAAATGAAGCGAAAATGAGAGGATTCAAAGCCAACAGATTTTCCTTCAATGTTAAGGGCGGCAGATGTGAGGCTTGTCAGGGTGACGGTATTTTAAAAATTGAAATGCATTTTCTGCCCGATGTATATGTACCCTGCGAGGTTTGCGGAGGTAAACGCTACAGCAGAGAAACACTGGAGGTAAAATATAAAGGCAAATCCATTTATGATGTGCTTGAAATGACCGTAGAAGAAGGCTGTACGTTTTTTGAGAACCAGCAGAAGATTTACAACAAGCTAAAAACCCTGAAAGATGTTGGACTGGGTTATATCAAAATTGGTCAGCCGTCAACAACACTTTCGGGCGGTGAGGCTCAGCGAATCAAGCTTGCTACGGAGCTTTCAAAGAGATCAACGGGAAAGACGATCTATATTCTTGACGAGCCGACAACAGGTTTGCATATAGCTGATGTACACAGATTGATCGATGTACTTCAGAAATTTGTGGACGGCGGCAACACAGTCGTTGTGATCGAGCATAATCTTGATTTGATAAAAACAGCGGATTATATAATTGATCTCGGTCCCGAGGGCGGTGACGGCGGTGGAACAGTTATCGCAACAGGAACGCCCGAAGAGATAGCGGAATGTCCCGAATCCTATACGGGTCAGTATTTAAAAAAATATTTATAGTTCATGAAAGATGAAATGTCTATAAAAATAAACTGATAAACTAGTGTGTTTTAATTTGCGGGTGCAGGGGCTTTAGCTCCTGCCGAGGTACGGGGCGAGAATCCCTGGTGGGGTTTGGGGCAGAGCCCCAATTATAAATTGACGGCGGTGAAAGTGTGTTTGGATATTTACAGCCATTTAAGGAAGATCTGAGGCTGAAAGATTTTCAGTTGTATAAAAGTGTATACTGCGGTCTTTGCCGTCATCTTGGCAAAGACTACGGCGTACTTTCACGCGTGACTCTGAGTTATGACTGTACGGTTCTGGCAATGCTTTCTATGTCGCTGAATCATGAAAAATGCAGTGTCACCAAAGGACGCTGTACCTGCAATCCTGCCAAAAAGTGTATGTTCTGTAACAGTGACGGTGAAAGCTTCGCATTTGCAGGTGCGGTTTCGGTCATCATGAGTTATTATAAGATGAAGGATACGATACAGGATAGCGGTATCTTCAAAAAGACAGCAGCATTTTTCATTAAAGCTGTGTTACATAGAAATTATAAAAAAGCAGCAAAGAAATACCCTGAAATGGATGTGCTTGTTTCCGACATGATGAAGAATCAGCTTGAAGCGGAAAAAAACAATGCAGGAGTTGATGCGTCAGCTGAACCAACAGCAAAGTTGATTTCCAAACTTTGCAGAGAAATTTCTCCGAACGAAACCCAGACAAGGGTGCTGGAAGTATTCGGTTATTTTGTTGGAAGATGGATTTATATGATGGACGCGGCTGACGATCTGGAAAAGGATATTAAACATAAAAATTTTAATCCTTTCAGTACGAAGGTACAAGAAAATATCAGTGATACTATGATATACTGCAATGAAGTTCTTAATATGACTGTTTCACAGCTGATACTTTCTTATGAGCTTCTGGAGATTGATCAGTATAAAGAAATACTTGATAATATCATTTATGCAGGTATACCATATATGCAGAAGAAGTGTTTGTTTGATAAATATGAGAGAAAGAAAACCACAGACTATTATGAAGCATTGACCCAAAAGACTTTCTAAGAAACCGAAAGTGTGGACGAGTTTTATCAGGTGAAGGAACTGATTCATTCACGACAATATGAAGAAGCGGAAAATTTGATGATATCTTTGCAGACGATGGCTGACCGGGCACAGTGAAATTATCTGATGTTACAGATTTCAGTGGGGAAGTTCCGCAGACCACGACGAAAAGGTTTGTCGTCGGGCAGAACCCGGAAACGAAACATACAAGCAGTTTTATGAAAGTGTACAAAAACAGCGTTCGAGAGCGAGTAGGAAAGAAACTATCAAAAATACAGCTGACTGCTATCTTGCGGTATGCGATTGCTGTATATGTTTAAGCGGCAATAGTGATGATTAATGCCAAAAATACTACATATTTAAAAGAGGAAAAGGAAAATGAAGAATCCTTATAAGGTACTGAATGTTCCGTACAATGCTACGGATGAGGAAATCAAGCAGGCATACAGAAAGCTTGCAAAAAAATATCACCCCGACAGATACCAGAATAGTCCGCTTGCCGAAAGTGCATCAGAAAAAATGAAGGAGATCAATGATGCCTACGACAGAATCACTTCGGAGCGGAAAACAGGTAAACATAGCAATTCGGGTAGCTATGGGGATTATTATGCTGTTCAAACCGACAGTACGGCAGGTGATATTTACCGTGAGATCCGTATCCTGATCAACAGTGAGCGATATGATCAGGCAGAAGAACTTCTCGACCATATTCCATCGACAGAGCGAAATGCAAACTGGTATTACTATAAATCTGTGCTTGCCTATCGCAAAGGTTGGCTGGAAGAAGCCTATAATTATGCTGAAACTGCATGTCGGTTGAATCCGAATAATGTAGAGTATCAGACTTTTTATAACAGAGTGGCTAATCAGCGCAGAGGGAGTTACGGAGGTTATCAGCCAAGCAATGCAGACGGGTGCGGATTCGGATGCTGTGATATGTTAATGTGCATGCTTTGCAGTGATTGTTTCTGTAATGGCTGCTGCGGAAATTGATGGAGGAAAATTGAATATGAGCAATACTCAGAAAACAGCCGCAGGAGGACTTACTGCGGCTTTATGTGCAACAATGATGTTTCTGACCGGTCTGATCCCGATCGGTCAGTATGCTTTTCCGGCAATAGCAGGAATGGTGATACTTTCGTTTTCATATGCGGCAGGGAAGAGGTGGGCTTTTTATTCATTTGCGGCAACAGCGGTGATTACTATTTTTATTTGTTCAGATAAAGAAGCGGTTACAATTTTTACACTAATTCTTGGATATTATCCTTTAATAAGAGATTCTTTGGAGAAAATCCAAAAAAGAGTTTTAAGCTATCTGATAAAACTTTTTATTTTTAATGCTACAGCAGGCGTTTATTATGCTATAGCGATAATGCTGATAGAGATTGACCCCGAAGAATTTAATCTTTTTGGAGTATCACTTCCGTTTCTCTTTTTGCTGTTTGCGAATCTGGCATTTATAATGTATGATAAAATGTTGAAGATATTTGAAATAAGATACAAAACTTTCATCAAAAAAACAATAAAAAATATATTCAGGCAATAAATTGTCTATAAAAGATTTCATTTTTGACATATTTCCTTTCGGGAATAATATCTTGATTTTTATCTATTTATGACTATTATAGTTTTAAATAATTGGTTTATATTGTAAATATGTATATATACTATAAAAAAATATAATAATTTATACAATTTGACGGTTGAAAAAAAATTAAAATCAGGTTATAATTATTACAAATGTTAAACTAATTTTTCAGGCATAAAGTAACAATATTGTAAATTGTTGTAATTTGAAAAGGGGCGTGTCACTATTGAATTTTAATTTACCTAACCGTCACAACATTATCGCAAAAGCTGCTCGAAAAGTTGCCGAAACTCCACGCAAAATAAGAAAGGCTGTCGCAGTGCTGTGTGCTGTTGCAGTGGTAGGTGTTTCCACGCCCATTATTACCATGTCTGTCGGGGCACAGGTTGCTGTCTGCGCAACAACCACAGATTATCTTAATCTCCGTAAGGGTGCAGGAACAAATTACAGTGTCATTAAGGTGCTTAACAAAAACACATCGGTCACTGTTGTTGATAAATCAAATAAAAATTGGCTCAAGGTGAAACTGTCGGATGGAACGACAGGTTACTGCTCATCAGATTATTTGAATATTACTACCGATGCCCGTACAACCACTGCTCTTAATCTGAGAAAGGGTGCAGGTACAAGTTATGCTGTTATAAAAACATTGGCTTCAGGTGTTAAACTTGATATCCTGCGTTTTTATGGGGACTCATGGGCACAAGTAAAACTGTCTGATGGAACAACCGGTTATGTTGCGACAAATTACATATCCTATATTTCCGATACGAATTCTACAACAGCAGGTACGACATCTACTACCGTTAAATTTACGCTTTCTGCAACAACAAAAACTCTGCTTGTTGGAAAAAAATTCACTTTAACAGCGTCTACCAATTCCGGTGGAACGATTAAATGGACTACATCAAATAAAAATATTGCTACAGTTACTTCAAAAGGTGTTGTCACTGCTGTGAAAGCGGGAACAGCCACTATTACAGCTACTGATTCCAAAACATCCCAGAAACTCACCTGCAAGGTTACAGTTGTAAGTTCTGCAATCAGCTCTATTACACTGGAAAAAAAATCTGTAACACTGACCCCGGGCGAAACATATTATGCAAATTCTACGGTAACTCCTTCTTCATGCAAAGCATCGTATAAAACATCAAATAAAACGGTAGCAACCGTAAGTAGTACGGGTGCGGTCAAGGCTATCAAGGCAGGAACAGCCAATGTCACTTTATATGACCCTGTGGGAACGGTATCATCTGCTATGAAGGTCACTGTAAAGACCACTCCGAAGGTTACAATCTCAAAAACCTCGGCCAGCGTGAATATTGGCAACAGCTATAAACTTACTGCGACAGCTTCTGATAATTCAACAATTAAATGGACATCCTCAAATACAAATGTTGCAGCTGTACGTTCAGGTGTTGTGAGCGCTTTGAAAGCAGGTACAGCTACTATTACCGCTACAAATGCAGCGGGAACTGCAAAAGCAATCTGTAAGATTACAGTAAAATCTGTTTCATCATCCGGTGTGAGCCTTTCACGAACCAGCGGTAGTGTCACAGCAGGAAAAACCCTTTATATTAAAGGCACAAGCACACGAAAGGCTACATGGAGCTCCAGTAATACAGCAGTTGCTACCGTAAGTAATGGATTTATTCTTGGAAAGAATAGTGGTAAAGCGGCGATTTCATACACCGATACTTCGGGAAATAGAAAAGTTTGTGTTGTTACGGTCAGCGCTGCCGCACCGATTAAATTTACATATTCTTCCCCTAATTCCGCAACAGTAAATTCAACTGTAACACTTGTGGCGATTACAGATAAAAACCGTACGGGTGTAAAATTTCAAATTGATATCAATGGCAAAAAGACAACTGTAACTGCCAGCAAGAAAACAGCTGACGGCAGTACATATGTGTGGACGGGAACCTACAAGGTGACAAGTGCAGGTACATTTTCCTATGTTGCATACTCTACAACAGGAAGTACATGGCAGACTTGCGATGACGGAAAGGCAGATATTTTTGTATCCTCAAAGAAAAACCAGACTACTACGTCCGTTGAAAGATTAAGAGCAAGTGATGGTCTGATTAATTTTATAGGGGAAAAAGAAGGTTTTGTTTCGTCGATTTACTACGATACGCTTGCGAATAATATTCCTACACTTGGTTATGGTTATGTTGTATGGGAGGGACAAACCTTCTATAATAATCTTACCAAAAAAGAAGCTTATGCACTTCTGGTATCTGCGGTAAATAAAGAAGTTTATGCACAAAAAGTTAATAATCTTCTTGTCAATAACAATGTAAAATTCAATCAGCAGCAGTTTGATGCACTTGTTTCGTTCTCTTATAACCTTGGAACAGGTTGGACAAGCTCTTCCGATTTGCGAACAATTCTTCTTAATTCTTATTCAACCGAATCAACGTCTTCAAGCACTAATTCCAAGGTAATCGGTACAGTCAATGCAGTCGGTGGTTTAAATCTGCGTTCCAGCTATACAACTTCTTCCAGTGTGATTACAGTACTTTCAAATGGAGAACAGGTAACTCTTGTAAGTACTCAGAAATATAACAGTGTATGGTATAAGGTAACGACTTCGAGCGGAAAAACAGGTTACTGTAGTGGTACTTATCTGAATCTCTCAACCACCGGTTCAAAAGTAAGAGATTTGAATTATGTCAACAAGAATTCTTTAATTAAAGAAATGCTTGCTTATCATCACGCAGGTGGCGTATGCTATTACGGTTTACTTTACAGACGTGTTGACGAGCTTGAAATGTTCCTTTACAATGATTATGTATCAGACGGACGATCAAATAAACATAAATTCCCGAGTCCGTCTTGTATATCATTCTGACTTGTCAGGAGCGGCTATGTTGCCGCTCCTTTCATGTGTATATTTTAATGTAAAAATGAGAGAGGTTAAAAAATGAGTGAAAAGAAAATTGGTTTTATCGGAGCAGGCAATATGGCAACAGCTATTATCAACGGTATACTCGGCAATAAAGCAAAATCTGCCGAAAATATTTATGTGTTTGATCTTGATAAAAATAAGCTTGCAGTAATGACGAAGAAAGGAATCAATGCCGTCGGCACGGGCAAAGAACTTGTAAGAAATTCAGATATTATCGTACTTGCAGTCAAGCCTCAGAATTATGATGAGGTACTCAGTGAAATAAAAAGCGAAGCTGATGAAGGAAAAATTTTTGTTACGATTGCAGCAGGTATTTCCATCGAATATGTCAGAAAGAGTCTCGGACTTAACTGTCCTATGGTAAGAGTTATGCCGAATACACCGCTGCTTCTCGGCAAGGGTGCAACAGCACTTTGTCGATCGGAAAATATTACGGATGAGGATTTTGAGGAAGTTTATAATATGTTTGCACTTTCGGGAGATGCAGCAATCCTGCCCGAATCACAAATGAATGCAATTATTGCGGTAAACGGCAGCAGTCCTGCCTATGTATATTTGTTTGCAAAATCAATGGTGGATTACGCCGTTTCCGTAGGAATTGATGCTGCAACGGCGCTCAGACTTGTATGCAAGACTTTTGAGGGTTCTGCCGAAATGCTGCGTTCAAGCGGAGATACACCCGAACAGTTGATTGAAAAGGTTTGCTCCAAGGGCGGTACAACGATAGAAGCAATGAATGTTCTGAATGAAAGAGAAGTCCCCAAAGCAATCGCAGATGCAATGGCGGCTTGTACGAAAAGGGCCGAGGAGCTTGGTAAATAACTGACAAATATCAAAAACTGATTTGATTTGTTAGTTGTTAAATCGCCGAATTTTCTCATTTTAAATTTTAATTTTCATATTTTCTTGACTGCATTTGTAATTTGTCGTATAATCATTATGGTCAATTTGCGTTAATGATTGAATTAATGATATGGAGGAATTTTGATGACATATTGTAAATCTTGTGGTTCGGCAATGGAAGATTCTCACCTTATCTGTCAGAATTGCGGAACAAAAAAGGGTCTTGGTACAGCGTTCTGTGATAAGTGTGGTGCAGTAAGACAGGTGGGCATGGCATTCTGTCAGGAATGTGGCAACCAGTTAAATGATCAGCAAGCTGCTCCCGCAACAGGTTCTGTTCCTTATGCACAGCAGACAGCGGCTCAGCAGAATGCAAGCATTGCTTCACAAAATAATTCACAGTACCTTCCTCAAAAGAAATATTGTCGTAACTGTGGTTCACAGGTAATGAATAATCAGGTGATCTGCACAAAGTGCGGTGTGAAGGTCGGTGAGGGTAATTCCTATTGTATGCACTGTGCTGCTCCCGTTACCAATCCTCAGGCTATCGCCTGCACAAGCTGTGGAATGAGTTTGAAGCCTCCTTTTGATTTAGGAAAGTATGTGAATCAGTTTGTTGATAACTTCACAGGTATTTTCAAAACGAATGATATAATTGGTATGCTTCTTGAATATGGTGCGAATTTCCTGAGCCTTCTCACATTTATCTTCAGTTTCTTGCCAATTACTTATATCTATGTCGGTGGAAGTTATTATTACTATTCACAATCTGAATCCGAAAGTTATAATATTTTCCAGAATTCCGGATTTGCTGGATTCCTTCTGATTATTGCCTTATTGGTATCAATCGCACGTTTTGTTCCTCATGTAAAAGAGTTTGGCGAAAAGAACAAGAATTTAGAAAAGTTTTTTGTTTTTGCAACACCCGCTTTTATGCTTGTATCCACCATTATATTGGTTCTGCATGTTGCATTAGGTTCGGCTGTTTCGAGTGCAGCCAGCGGTTCTTATTATGGAATTTCTCTTGAGTCGAGTTATGGTTTTACATTCTTAGGAGTTGTTTTCTTAATTTTGGTTGTTTTATCAATAGCTTCTGCCGTTTTTTCTTTTCTCAGAAAAGAAGGTATCGTTAAATTCTGATTCTTTTAAATGCGGACCGCCGTTATGTACGGCGGTCCTTTTTGGTATGATGGGGGATTATGCATAATATGAAAACCAATAAGAAGAATGAAAAACTGATCGAAAGAGGAGCAATATTCCTATGCGCTGTTTTAATGATTACGATTTGTTCAAAATCATCTCCGCTTTATCCCTTTAATGACTGGGATGACCCGAATTGTTTTTTTACCGTAGGAAAATCCATGGTTAACGGTAAGGTATTGTATCATGATATTTTCGAGCAAAAAGGACCGTTGCTGTATATGCTTCATGAATTGACCTATCTCATTTCGGGTACAACTTTTTTAGGTGTATACGTTGTAGAAATTATAGCTTGTTTTGCCACTTTGGTACTTTCGGCAAAAATTATCAGGCTTTTCTGTGAAGGTAGTGTTGTTTTTGCTGTTTATCCCCTTGCAACACTCATATATAGCTCACTTTCTTTTTGCAGTGGAGATAGCGCCGAGGAGTTTTGTTTGCCTTTGATAGAGTATTGTTTTTATGTCGGTATGAAAGCATTAAAAACAGATAAAAAAATAACGCCTTTGCAGGCATTGTTTTGTGGCGTTACTCTTGGTGTGGTACTGTGGGTAAAGTTTACTATGCTCGGCTTTTATATCGGTTTTATCCTGGCGTTTGTTGTTTTGTATATCAGACAAAAACAAATCAAAGAGATTTTTATTTCCGCATTATCCATGCTGGTCGGTGTGCTGATCAGCACCATTCCTGTTATTATCTATTTTGCAAAGTATAATGCTTTTAATGATTTGTTTGAAGTCTATTTTTATGATAATCTGTTTCTTTATAGCACGGGAAGCAATACGAATCCTCTTTTCAAAGCAATCATTAATTTGTTTATGGGGTTGGCTGCTTTTGCAGGATATCATACGTTCGGATTTTTGCTTTTGATTTTTGGTTTCATTATGCTCATAAAACATAAAGAAAAAAAATTGCTGTTTTTGTTTTCGTGTCTTGTTGTTTCCACATTCTTTTTCACATTTGTTGGCGGTCGTGCATATGCGTATTATTCGTTTGTAATGTCTGTGTTTTCTCCTGTTGGTCTGGTCGGAGTTATTTCATTTTGTAAATATAAATTCAAAAAGCATAGGGAAGAAAAAATTGCGAAAACTGCACATAAGCTTGCTGGTGTGTTAAGTGTATTGGCTGCCATTGCCCTTTGCAGAAATACATATCTGATTTTTATTCCACAGGATGATATGCCACAGTTTCGGTTTAACAAAATCATTTCACAGACAAATCAGCCTACTCTTCTGAATTATGGCTTTCTGGACGGCGGTTTTTATACCGTCAGCGGAATCGTACCGAACTGCAAATATTTCTGTCAGCTGAATGTGGAGTATAACGAAATGTATCATACACAGCAAGAATATGCCGAGCAGGGCAAGGTTGATTTTATTGTAACCAAGAACGAAAAACCTGATTTTGAATTATACGAATGTGTCGATAGCTGCGAATTTGTTTATTGGTATGACACAAGCACATATTATTTATTCAAATTGAAATAAAAATAAGACGGTGACAAGCAATTATCACCGTCTTTGTTGTATTATACTACGAATCCACCGTTAACACCAATAACCTGACCTGTAATAAAGGAAGATTTTTCATCGGCTAAAAATAGGATCGTTCTTGCAATGTCTTCGGGTGTTCCTATCGTGCCTGTGGGTGTTTCTTCGCTTAATGCTTTGAAATCATTTTTCGAAAGGTTTGATGTCATGTCGGTTTTTATCACTCCGGGAGCAACACAGTTTACAGTAATTCCGCTTAATCCTTCTTCCATGGCAAGCGCCTTGGTAAGTCCGATGATTCCTGCTTTCGCCGCAGAATAATGTACCTCACATGAGCCGCCGACCTGCCCCCACATGGAAGATAAATTGATGATTCGTCCGCAATGATTTTTTATCATATAGGGGAGAGCGGCTCTGCAACAGTAGAATGCGCTGCTGAGATTTGTTGCGATCATGCTGTCCCAATCCTCGTCGGTGATATCCGTAAATAGTTTTGTCTGTGCAATTCCTGCATTGTTGACAAGAATATCAACTCCCCCGAATTGATGGGTTATGTCAGCAAACATTGATGTTACCTCATTAGTTTTTGAAACATCTGCTTTGATGATATAAATCTCAGATTTTGTAGCTTTCAGTTCGTTAAAAAGTTCTTTTGCTGCTTTTTCTGATTGATTGTAATTGATAATGACCCTGTAGTCGTTTTGGGCAAAAAGCCGTGCTGTCTGTGCGCCTATCCCTCGGGAGGCACCTGTGATCAATACAGTACGCATATCAGGATTTTTTCAGGACTTTGACGATTTCGCCGACATAAATTTCATGCCAGTCATTGTCAGAATAAAAGGTTTCGACAAACGATTTGTCAGTAAAACCATCAGGTGTCATTTTTTGTTTGTACAGTTTTTTACAAACAATAACCGTTTCTGCCTGCTCGAAATACGGTGCATGAGCGTCAAATAATGGAACCAGACCCGTTTCCTTGATTTTATCAACATCTCTGCCCGAATATTTGCCGCAGTAGCCGAGTTCCTTCATAAATTGTCCCCCGAAAAGGGAAAGAGTAAAATATTCCCCATTGTCAACAAATTCTCTTGTGTAACGTGAATCCCTTATAAAAGTAAAGGTGACATTTTTGTTCCAGAGTACGCCGACACCGCCCCAACTTGCAGTCATGGTATTAAATTTTTCTTTGTTACCTGCTGTAATTAGCATCCACTGCTTTCCGATTGCTTCAAAAAAGTTTGTGTCAAGTTCTTTTGGCTGAATTTCAGTAAAACTCATAATTAAAAACCTCCATAAATATATTTCAATTCTATTATAACATATATCTATGTATGCGTAAATCATAAATTGCAGATAGAATTCGTTTTTAATATACATAATATACATTAAAATATGTATATTTGTATATTGAATAGCTTAGATAATTCTGTGTTGTAATGTTTTTTTGGAATAATTTATGAGTATTAATTTGTTTAATTTGATAAAACATGGATATTATTATTAAATATTGATATAAATAATGGTTGTAAATTGTATTAAATGACAAAAATCTCGATATTCGGATAAATATTCATTTTTTACTTGAAATTATGCAAAAAAAGTGTATAATAAAAGAGTAATTTAATTAACGGAGGTTTTTGTCATGGGAGACATTAAAAAAGTTGTTCTTGCATATTCGGGTGGTCTTGATACATCCATTATTATTCCTTGGTTAAAGGAAAACTACGATAACTGTGAAGTTATTGCTGTTTCGGGAGATGTTGGTCAGGATACCGAGCTTGAGGGTCTTGAAGAAAAGGCAAAAAAGACAGGCGCATCAAAGCTTTATATAGAGGATCTGAATAAAGAATTCATTGAGGATTATGTATTCCCGACAATCAAGGCCGATGCTGTTTATGAGAGTAAATATCTTCTCGGCACATCTTTTGCACGTCCGATCATTGCAAAGAGAATTGTTGAAATTGCTCTTGCAGAGGGTGCAGACGCTATCTGTCATGGTTGTACAGGTAAGGGTAACGATCAGGTTCGTTTTGAGCTTGCAATCAAAGCATTCGCTCCGGATATGAAGATCATTGCTCCGTGGAGAGAGTGGGAACTGAAATCTCGTGATGAGGAAATTGAGTATGCAGAAGCACACAACATTCCTCTTAAAATCACAAGAGAAACAAACTATTCAAAGGATAAGAATATCTGGCACATTTCCCATGAGGGTCTTGATCTTGAAGATCCTGCAAATGAGCCGCTTTATAACAAGGAAGGCTTCCTTGAGCTTGGTGTTTCCCCTGAACAGGCTCCTGATAAGCCGACCTATGTAACAATATCATTTGATAAGGGTATTCCGGTTGCAATCGACGGCGAAAAGCTTGGTGCAGTAGAGCTTGTCAAGAAGCTGAATAAGCTTGGCGGCGAAAACGGTATCGGTATTGTTGACCTTGTAGAGAACAGACTTGTAGGCATGAAGTCCAGAGGCGTATATGAAACTCCGGGTGGAACAATTCTCTATCATGCACACAACAAGCTTGAAGAAATCACACTTGACAGAGATACTTACCACTACAAGCAGGAAGTAGGTCTCCGTTTTGCAGAGCTTGTTTACTTTGGTCAGTGGTATACACCGCTCAGAAAAGCTCTTTCCGCATTTGTTGATTCTACACAGGAAACCGTAACAGGTGATGTAAAACTCAAGCTTTACAAGGGTAACATTATTGATGCAGGCGTTACTTCACCGTATTCACTGTATGATTCTGATATTGCTACATTCGATGAGGATGAAGTTTACGATCAGAAAGACAGTGCAGGATTTATTAATCTCTTCGGTCTGCCAATCAAGGTTCAGGCAAAGAAGAATCTTATCAAAGAATAATTTCAGAAGCTTTTTATAAATCAATATGTCAGGGCGAATGGTATAAAAGCTGTTTGCCCGACTTATTGTTTTGGCTGTTTTAAAAATTTCCATACAGGCATATGCTGTATGTTTATATGAAAATTTTCAAAGTGATGCATAATGTGTGGCTAATTAAAGATTTTTGCTATTAATATAAAGTCTGAATTGATAAAGTTAAAGTTTAGGTCAAGCCTTTTTAAAGGCTTGCGGGGTGCATAGGGCAGAGTCCCAAATTATAAATTAAGGAGTGCAGACAAATGAAATTATGGGCAGGACGTTTTTCAAAGGAAATAGATAAAAAAACAAATGATTTTAATTCATCAATTTCTTTTGACAGTCGTATGTACAAAGAGGATATCGAGGGCAGTATTGCTCATGCAACAATGATTGGCGAGTGTGGTATTATCGAAAAAAGCGAGTCCGAAGCAATCATAAAAGGTCTGGAAAGTATATTAGCAGATATTGAAAGCGGAAAGCTTGAAATTGACCCTAATGCAGAGGATATCCATACTTTTATTGAGGGCGAGCTGACAGAAAGACTTGGTCAGACAGGTAAGCGCCTTCATACGGCACGAAGCCGGAACGATCAGGTGGCGCTTGACATCAGACTATACCTGAAAAAAGAGATTGTTAATGTAAAGGAAATGGTCAAAGAGCTGATTGAAGTCATTTGCAATAAAGCGGAGCAGTACAGTGCAACTGTTATGCCCGGTTATACGCATTTGCAGAGAGCGCAGCCGATAACTTTTGGTCATCATCTGATGGCGTATGCTGAAATGCTTCTGCGTGATGTTGACAGACTGGAATGTGCCTACAGACATACTGACAGTTTACCTCTTGGAAGCGGTGCGCTGGCAACAACAACATACCCGATTGACAGAACGATTACGGCAAAATTGTTAGGTTTTGAAAATATTTGTCAGAACAGTCTTGATGGTGTATCGGACAGAGATTTCTGCATGGAGCTTGCTTCTGCACTTTCTATTATTATGGTTCACCTTTCAAGATTTTCAGAAGAGATTATTATGTGGTGCAGCTGGGAGTTTAAGTTTGTGGAGCTTGATGATGCATTTTCGACAGGTTCAAGCATTATGCCGCAGAAGAAAAACCCTGATATTGCAGAGCTTGTACGTGGTAAATCGGGCAGAGTATTCGGCGACCTCATGACACTTCTTACCGTGATGAAAGGCATAGCACTTGCCTATAATAAAGATATGCAGGAGGACAAGGAGGCAATTTTCGATGCGGTTGATACCGTGAAAATGTGTCTGACAGCCTTTACACCGATGATTGATACGATGAAAGTTATTCCCGAAAACATGAGAAAGGCTGCAGCAAACGGTTTCATCAATGCAACCGACTGTGCAGACTATCTTGTAAAGAAGGGACTTCCTTTCCGTGATGCCTATAAGGCAACGGGAACGCTTGTTGCACTTTGCATTGAAAAAGGCACAACGCTCGAAGAATTGCCGATAGAGGAATACAAGAATATTTGTGAAACCTTTGATGAGGGTGTGTATGAAGCAATTTCGCTTGAAAACTGTGTCAATGGCAGAAAAGTTCTCGGAGGTCCTGCAAGCGAAAATGTCAGGTTGCAGGCACAGAGAGTAAAAGAATTAATTACAACATTATGATTTCACAAAATGGTGATATCAAGCTTTATGATGAAATATTTTTTGCCGGTTGATTTACAGGAATATATTTGATGTGAGGTAAAAGGAAATGAAAATTAAAGCAGGAATTATAGGAGCAACAGGATATGCAGGTGCGGAACTTGTGCGTATACTGCTGACTCATCCCGAAGCAGAGATAGCAGCGATAAGCTCTGTCAGCTTTGAGGGCAAAAAATTAAGCGAGGTATACCCGTCCTATAAAACACTTTGTGATATGGAGTGCAGGACTCAGGACGAAGTTGTTGAGAAAAGTGATGTTATTTTTGCAGCACTTCCGCACGGACTTTCACAGGAGCTTGCTGCACAGTGTGATAAGGCAGGAAAAGCTTTTATCGACCTCGGAGCTGATTTCAGATTGGAAAACGAGGACGAATACAAGGAATGGTATGGTTGTGATTTTCTTGATCACGAGCTTCACAAGAAATCGGTATACGGACTTCCCGAGCTTTTCAGAGATAATATCAAGGGTAAAAAGGTAATAGCAAACCCGGGTTGTTATACAACAGGCGCACCGCTGGCACTTGCACCTGCCATAAAAGCAGGGCTTGTCAGCACCGAGGGGATAATAGTAGACTCGAAATCAGGTGTTACGGGTGCAGGTAGAAAGCCCAACCAAGGTAATCATTACCCCGAACTGAATGAGGGTTTCCATGCTTATAAGGTTGCCAACCACAGACATACACCGGAAATTGAACAAACCCTTTCCAGGCTTTCGGGCAAGAAAGTGACAATTACCTTTGTACCGCATCTTTTGCCTGTAAACCGTGGAATTATTTCTACTTGCTATGCACGTATTAATGACGGTGTTACTTTTGAACAAATCAGAGCGGAATATGAAAAATTCTATGAAAACGAATTTTTTGTAAGACTTCTGCCTGACGGTGCAAATGCTGATATTCATAATATCAAATATTCCAATTTCTGCGATATATCACTTCATCACGATAAGCGAACAAATACGCTTGTAGCGATTTCTGCTATTGATAATATGGTAAAAGGTGCAGCAGGTCAGGCAATACAAAACATGAATATTATTTTCGGACTTGATGAAACAACAGGACTGGTAATAGTACCCCCTGCGTTTTGATCAGGTCAGAGGTTATATATTTCCTTGTAAATATAAGTTTTGGAGGAAACAATTATGGCATATCAATTTATTGACGGTTCGGTCACGGCGGCAAAAGGATTTAAGGCTTCGGGTATCCACTGCGGTATCAGAAAGAATAAATCCAAGCGTGATATTGGGCTGATATTCTGTGAAAAGAAGTGTACTGCAGCAGCAGTTTATACGACCAATCTGGTACAAAGTTCACCGATAACGATCACAAGAAAAAATCTTGCTGACGGTTATGCACAGGCAGTTATTGTCAACAGCGGAAACGCCAATACCTGCAATGCCGACGGAGATATCAAAGCACAGCAGATGTGTGACCTGACGGCAAACGCTCTCGGTATCAGTGCTGCTGATGTAATCGTTGCTTCTACAGGTGTCATCGGTCAAATACTCCCGATTGAGCCTATTGAAAATGCAATCCCGACTCTTGCAGCAGAGCTTTCTGAAAACGGAGCGACAAATGCAGCAGAAGCAATCATGACGACCGATACAGTCAAAAAAGAAGTTGCTGTTGAAACAACGATTGGCGGTAAAACAGTAAAAATCGGCGGTATTTCAAAGGGCAGCGGCATGATTCACCCGAATATGGCAACAATGCTTTGCTTTGTAACAACCGATGCGGCGATCTCATCTGAAATGATACAGAAGGCTGTTAAAACAGCCGCTGATGATACTTTTAACATGATTAGCATTGACGGAGATACATCTACCAACGATACACTTTCCGTGATGGCTTCGGGGCTTGCCGGAAATGAGGAAATCACCGCTGAGGGCGAAGACTATGATAGTTTTGTTGAAGCACTTACAGCTGTATGCCGTGAGCTTTCCAAAAAAATGGCGAAAGACGGAGAAGGTGCCACAAAGCTGCTTGTCTGCAAGGTAAACGGAGCAAAGACAGAAAAGGATGCCAAGGGTGTTGCAAAATCTGTTATCTGCTCCAGTCTTTTAAAAGCGGCAATGTTCGGAGCGGATGCCAACTGGGGACGTGTTCTTTGTGCAATAGGTTATTCGGGCAGTGATGTTGATGTGCATAAGGTAGATGTTTCATTTGCTTCGGATAAGGAAAAAATTGATGTATGCAAAAACGGTGCAGGCATTGAATTTTCCGAAGAGATTGCAAAAGAGATCCTTATCCGTGACGAAATCGATATTATCGTTGAATTAAATGACGGTGATTCATATGCGGAGGCCTATGGCTGTGATCTGACATATGATTATGTAAAAATAAACGGTGATTACAGAACCTGATTGGGAGATGACAAAAATGAATCATATTACAGATAAGGATCGTGCCAATGTGTTGATACAGGCACTTCCGTATATACAGAAATACTCAGGGCAGACTGTTGTGATCAAATACGGCGGCAATGCAATGATCAGCGACGAGCTGAAAGATGCCGTGATGAGTGATATTGTACTGCTCCAGCTTGTTGGAATCAATGTTGTTCTTGTACACGGCGGAGGACCCGAGATCAGCCAGACTTTAAAGAAAATCGGCAAGGAAAGCAAATTTGTCAACGGCTTGCGTGTGACAGATGCAGAAACAATAGATGTAGTGCAAATGGTACTTGCCGGAAAAGTCAATAAAAGTCTTGTACAGCTTCTGGAGCAGCATAGCGGTAAGGCAATAGGGCTTTGTGGTCTTGACGGCAGAATGATTATGGCTGAAAAAATCATAACAGCTGATGACCTTGGTTTTGTTGGTGAAATTACAGAGGTCAATACAGGTGTTATCACCGATGCTACCCGCAATGGATATATCCCAATCATTTCTACGATTGCAGGCGGTTATAACGGTGCTGTGTATAATATCAATGCTGACCTTGCTGCTGCAAGAATCGCAGCGGAGCTTGGTGCGGCGAAACTGATTCTTATGACAGATATCAGAGGTCTGTTGAAAGATAAAGAAGATGAGAGTACATTGATTCCGGTTGTGAATGTCAGTGAAGTACCGTCTTTAAAAAGAGAAGGCATTATTTCGGGTGGCATGATTCCGAAAATCGACTGCTGTGTGGAAGCGGTGCGCCGTGGTGTAAAGAGAGCACATATCATTGATGGTAGAATTGCTCATTCCATATTAATTGAAATGTTCTCGGACGAAGGAATCGGAACGATGTTCTATTGATCCGATTGAAACGGAGGAATAAAATTGACTTTTGAAGAAATAAAAAATGACGAACAAAACTATTTGATGCATACCTATGGTCGTTTCAATGCAGCACTTGTCAGCGGCAAGGGTGCAACGGCTAAAGATGTGGATGGTAAAGAATATATTGATTTTACCAGCGGTATCGGTGTCAATTCTCTTGGTTACTGTGACGAAGGCTGGGTAAAAGCGGTCACTGCCCAGGCAGGAACGCTCCAGCACATTTCCAATCTATACTTTTCACCGATGCAGGTAGAAGTTGCAAAAAAACTCTGCACACTTACCGGTATGGATAAGGTTTTCCTTTGTAACAGTGGAGCGGAAGCAAACGAATGTGCAATAAAAATCGCAAGAAAATATAGTTATGATAAATATGGAGAGGGCAGACAGAAAATCATTACTCTTGTCAATTCTTTCCACGGCAGAACAGTAACAACTCTTGCTGCAACAGGACAGGATGTATTTCATAATTTCTTTTTCCCGTTTACAGAAGGCTTTGAATATGTAAAGGCAAACGATATTGATGATTTACATGCTCATTTGAACGATGAAGTATGTGCCATATTTGTAGAGCTGATTCAGGGCGAGGGCGGAGTCATGCCGCTTTCTGAAGAGTTTTTGATGGAAATATCACATATTTGTGCCAAAAATGATATTCTTTTCATGATAGATGAGGTACAGACGGGTATTTCCAGAACAGGTGAGGTTTTCTCTTATCAGCATTACGGACTAAAGCCTGATGTTATCACCTCGGCAAAGGGGCTCGGCGGCGGTGTTCCGATCGGTGCATGCTTATGTGAAAAAAATCTTTCGGAAGTTATGACAGCAGGAACACACGGTACGACATTCGGCGGTAATCCTATTGCTTGTGCGGCGGCCAACGAAGTGCTTGCAAGAGTCACGACCGATGAATTTCTTGAAGAAGTACGCAAAAAGGGCGAATATATCAGAGAAAAGCTTGTTACTTTCGGCAATGTCAAAGAGGTAAGGGGTATGGGTCTGATGATTGGTATTGTAACCGAAAAGGACAATGCAAAAGAAATCGCCGCAAAGTGTGTTGAAAACGGACTGCTCATTCTGACAGCGAAGAATCTTCTCAGACTTCTTCCGCCGCTGAATATTACTTATGATGAAATTGACAAAGGTCTTTCAATATTAAAAAATGTTATGGAGGCATAATCAAAATGAAACACTTACTGAAAATGCTTGATCTCACATCGGAAGAAGTCATTGAAATTCTGAATCTTGCCGATCAGCTCAAGTACGAACAGAAGCACGGAATTGCTCATAAGCACCTTGCCGGAAAATCTTTGGGTCTGATATTTGAAAAGGCATCCACAAGAACAAGAGTTTCCTTTGAGGTTGGTATGTATCAGCTTGGCGGTCAGCCGATTTTCCTTTCTTCAAAGGATATGCAGATTGGCAGGGGCGAGCCAGTGCAGGATACCGCAAGAGTTCTTTCACGTTACCTTGACGGTATCATGATCCGTACTTTCGAGCAGAAGGAAGTAGAGGATCTTGCAAAATACGGCAGTATTCCGATTATTAACGGTCTGACTGATTTCTGTCATCCCTGCCAGATTCTTGCTGACCTTATGACAATCCGTGAGTTCAAGGGCAAACTGGCAGGACTGAAAATGGCATTTATCGGTGATGGTAATAACATGATGAATTCTCTGATTGTTGGTGCATTAAAAACAGGTATGTCGATAGCCGTTGCGTGTCCCGAAGGCTATGAACCTGACAGTCAGGTGCTAGATTTTGCAAAGGAATATGGCGATAAATTCTCACTTTTCCGTACGCCGAAAGAAGCCGTAGTTGATGCTGATGTTGTCATTACAGATGTATGGGCTTCTATGGGTCAGGAAGGTGAAGCAGAAAAACGTAAAAAAGCATTTGACGGCTATCAGATCAATGCAGAACTGATGGCGCTTGCAAAGCCCGATGCAATGGTACAGCATTGTCTTCCGGCACACAGAGGAGAGGAAATCACTGAGGACGTATTTGAAGCTCATTCAAACGAAATTTTTGAAGAAGCCGAAAACAGACTTCATGCGCAGAAAGCTGTTATGGTGAAATGCTTAAAAGATTGATAAAACAGTTGTTAATATCAACTTGAGAGGGGAGAGGAAAACTCTCCTCTTTTTCTTTTTAAAAAATATTATAAATTGTGGGATATTCCAGACTGTTAAAATGATCTATAAGAATACTTGCCCTTTTACATTCAGCATTAAACATTTCCGTTTCGCCGTTTTTGATATACATCTGAGCAATTTTAAGAGATTCCTCTATTTGGTCAAGCTTTCCATGTGATTCAAATAATAACATGGTTTCAATATGATTGTCCCATTCATCAATAGCAGTTTGAATGATATTTTTTGCATCTTCAATTTCTCCATAAGTGTTCAGTTCTATTGCAGTATTAATTTTCTCATTAATCGAATTTGTTGTCCTTGTATTTATGGCAAAGCCTGCCGTAATTATTAAAAGAGTTAAAATGAAAATGATAACGGTGCTTATTAATCTATGCATTATACTTCTGCTCCTTTTTTATTATTTGATATTTTTGACTTTTGTCAGCAGTCATAATAAAAATATCGCTTAATTTGATTTTTTCTCTTATAAGAGTATTTTTAAGCCAGTTTTTGTCAAGGTTACAGAATTTCATAGAAGAAGCTGCAATTTCTCCGTCGCTTACGATTACTGTCTGCATACCATTATCATGTGTCTGTACACCGAGCTGTTTTGCAGTTACTGTATCGCTTCCGGGTTTCTTTAATATACTCATTTTACCGTTGGTTTCGATGATGGCAAAAGCGACATCTTCGAGCCTGAAAACATCCTTTTGTCTTAGTTCCTCAAACAGTTCCTCCGTGCTGATTCTCAACTCCGACATAGCCTTCTGATCTATTTTTCCGTCGTTGATAACGATAACAGGTTTTCCGCATATCAATTTTCGGAATTTTGAATTTTTCAGCATCAAAACAGAAATGAGTATTTCGCATATAACAAGTATGAATATCGGTATAATACCGCTGAGCATGGATTGGTCGGTATCCTGCATAGGTATGGCTGCAATGTCGGACATCAGCATGGTGATTACCAACTCGCTTGTCTGCAATTCGCTGATCTGACGTTTTCCCATGATTCTGACAGTAATGATAATAATTGTGTATAATAAAACCGTTCTGATAGCAGAAATTATCATTTTCATCCCTCCATAAATTGCTACAGTTATTTTGTTCCGAAAAATACAGATTATGCAATTTGTTTGTATAGATTTGACTATATCGGAACAAAATGAATAAAGAGAAGGTGATGAAATGTACGAATTTATTAATGTCATAAAATCTGTTTATACGAAAAAGTCTCAAAAAAACACTGATGTTAAGAAAACTTATTTAAATTCCTCGCTTGCTTCAAATATTGAATATATCAGACGCAGTTTTCATAATGCGGCAGACCTGACCGTACATGAAATGGAACTTACAGGGATCAATGCCGCTGTCATATCGATCGATAATCTGATCAATAAGGATATTCTTGCTCTTGGTATTATGAAGCCGTTGTTTGAATTTCAGTTCAACGGTTCACCGAAGGACTGCTTAGACAATATTCAAAATA
Source organism: uncultured Eubacteriales bacterium (assembly GCA_900317395.1). Classification (GTDB taxonomy): domain Bacteria; phylum Bacillota; class Clostridia; order Oscillospirales; family Acutalibacteraceae; genus UBA1213. Next base: position 36,372 of record ONGS01000053.1, read on the forward strand.
AGATACTTTATATTGATGACATAACCGAGATAAAAACCTTTGACGAGCTATATACATTCATACTATCGGGATTTGCTGTAATCGCACTGGATGGTTGTGAAACAATGCTGTCGGTCGGAATTCAGGGTTATAAATCAAGGAGTATTTCCGAGCCTGAATCAGATGTGATACAAAGAGGTTCCAAGGAAGGATTTGTCGAACCGCTGAGAACCAATATGTCCATGCTCAGAAGGCGAATGAAAAGTACAGACCTGAATTTTGAAATCTATACAGTCGGAGATGTATCGAAAACGGAAATATGCCTGTGTTATCTTAATGATGTTACCTCAAAAGAAATATTGGGAAGATTGAAATCAAGAATTAACGATATCAATATTGATACTGTTCTTGCCGCAGGTTATCTTGTACCGTATCTTGAGGACAGCGGAGGGATATCTCCGTTTCGCACAGTAGGCATAACGGAGCGCCCCGATACCGTCTGCGGCAAACTGACCGAGGGAAGAATCGCTATTCTGATTGACGGTGTTCCGTCTGCTTTAATTGTGCCGTATTTGTTTGCAGAGTATTTTCAGACACTCGACGATTATTCCAACAGACCGTATTTTGCCGCATTTACACGTTGGCTGAAATTCGTCGCATTTTTTATTTCTGTTCTTCTGCCGGGAATATATACCGCTCTCGGGACATTCAATCCCGAAATGTTTCCGACACTGATGTTGAATAAAATAGCCGGTTCGATTGGTGATACTCCGCTGTCACTAATGGCAGAAACACTGCTGATTCTGCTTGTGTATGAGATTATGCGTGAATCGGGTCTGCGGATGCCGCAGCCTTTGGGATATGCAGTCAGTATTGTCGGAGGATTGGTGATAGGTGATACAGCAATCAATGCCGGTCTGATCGGTGCACCGACACTAATGGTAGCCGCTGTGTCGGCTATTTGTTCGTATATTATTCCTAATCTTTATGCACCTGCGGCAATTTTACGGCTGATTTTTACCGTTGCCGGCGGTATCTGGGGAATCTGGGGCATTTCGGCTGTGTTCTGTCTTGTATTTATCAATCTGTGTAGTAAAACAAGCTTTGGTATTCCATATACTTCACCGATTACTCCTTTGGGAGCTTCGGCACTGCGTGATGTTTTTGTACGGGCAGGCTGGAAGACACTTGCGGGAAAAAATGAAAAAATACAGAATATGCCGGGTGCGGATGTGATGGGAGTGCAGACAAATGGCTGAAAGACAAATAATCACCTCAGGGCAGTTATTTATTCTGCTGTTTGTATGCAGGATATCAACAATAATGCTGTATCCGACAGCTTTTATAGAAAACGGTTCTGTATGGGGACTTTTTTTGCCGCTGTTGATTTCGACTATTATCTCGTTATTGATACTTGTACCGATTATTATTTATCGAAAAAAAATTATCAGTAAAGAAATTACTTTTTCGTCAAAAGGCAGAAAGGTAATTGGATATATTTTTGTCATTTATTTTTCTTATATGACACTTTATCATCTTTACAGGCTTACAGGTTTTACCGCAGAAATGTCTCCGAAAAGTGTCAGTCCGTATACTATTGCATTACTTTTTCTGATTATTGCAGTTTATGCGGCATGCAAGGGAATTGAAACAACAACAAGATTTTCAGCAATAGCGTTTGCTTCTGTTATTTTGGGTGCAATTATGATGATCGTATTTCTGATACCCTCTTATTCACCCGATAACCTTCTGCCTATACAGTATTTTGCAGATGGTACGGTATCTGATAGTGTTACGATGTTGCTGTCAGAAACAGTTGAAATTGATTTACTGATTGCACTTTGTATTTTTTCAAAAGGAAAATTCCTAAAAACAGCCGTGATGTGGAATATTTTTCAAAACCTTTTTCTGCTGTTTATGATAATTCTCATCAGTGGGTCGGTGGGAGATTATCTGCTTAACACCCCGTACCCCTTTTTTCATGCAATAGAGGGTTCGGGTGTACTTCAGAGGTTTGACCCGTTTTATATAGGAATAACACTTTCAGCATTGTGCTGTTCACTGGCAGCAGAATTATTTGTTGTACGTCATTCGCTCAGTTCTTTTGTGAAGGAAGAAAAGACCAAAAAGAGAGCATTTTTGATATTAAGCGGAGTATTGTATGCAGTTCTTTTGTTTTTGTCATTTTATCCTGCCGCTGCCAATCTTGTTTTTGATCGAAGAGTTGTTTTGGCGATTGTCATTCGTTTGGGGGTAATTTTTCCTGTTAGTGTTTTAAATATTCATTATTTCAAAAAAAGAAAGTCGCCTGAAGTGAGGAGAAGGGCAATCCGAACATCATCATTGCTTTTATGCACAGCATTGATTTTTCCTTTGCTTTGCGGATGCAGTGCAGCTCAGCTGAATCAGCGAATGATTGTTCAGGGAATCGGCATAGACAAATCAGAGCAGCATTATACGATGACTTTTATAATACTAGATACCGAATCTGAAACAGGGGAAAATGCAGTCAAACTGATTTATGCTGATGGTAACAGTGTGGAAGAAACCATTACTGATCTTGAAAATCAGAGAGGAAAAAGTATATTGCTCAGCCAGTGCCTTTTTATCATGCTCAACGAGGAGGCGGCTAATTATACAGAGGAATCTCTTTCTTATTTTCAGAACAATAACGATATCATGAAAACGACAAATATAATGGTATCGGAAAAAACTGCTCAGAATACACTGACAGCGGCTGTTGAGAAAATGGGTTATCAGTCGGAGGATATTAATGTTCTGTCCGACAGCAATGCAATCAGCCAGCCGACAGTTCATTTTTCACTGTTTGATTATGTTTTATCCCGAAATAATCAATATCATGATGTGTTAATGCCCTATATCAGAATTGACAAAAGTACGAATTCGCTCACCGTAAGCGGCAGTAAAATTGTTAGCAATGATATGAAAAATCATTATCTGTTAAATGATGAGGAAACAGTTGGAGTTTTGATCATCAATCAAAAAGCAAAAGAATATACCGAAACTTTAACAGATGAAAATATCACTTATACTATAACATCTTTAAAGACGGAAGTTATACCGAAAATAGAGAATAATAAATTAAGCATTAATTTTAATATCACAACAGAAATTCAATGCAGTGATAAGAAAAAAACACAAACTGTTAAAGATTGTATTGAAAAGAAAATTAATGCCGCAATTCTCAGGACAATAAAGGAAAACGGAAATGATGTCATGTCAATTTATCAATATGTGCGTTCAATTTATCCGAATTACCGCAGTAATAAGCAAAAAGTTTGTGAAATGCTGAAAAACAGTAAGTGTCAGATTAATCTGGAAGTAATATAAAATTTCACAATCAGGTTTTATGTTTCATGATTTTATCGTCGCGCCTCAGGTTTGATACTTAGGGTGCGGCGATAAAATTCGTTTTTTGTGAAAATAGTGAGCGTAGCAAACGTATACATGAATTTGGTCGGCAGCACGCCGGGATGGTGTAAAATAATTCCGGGCTTTATGGAGCGGCATAAAACTAAACGGTTCACAAAATGTTGTAGCGTAATTGAGAGCGCAGGCACTGCGCCGCCGGGATGGTGTAA
>ONGS01000003.1 GCA_900317395.1 uncultured Eubacteriales bacterium
CACCATATTTCATTGAATATTTAATCAGGGATTGACGAAACATCATCTTTTGTGTTACAGTATTCATAGCAAATAGGATTCTCCTTCGTTATGTTGATGGTTGCAAATTAACTGTAACACAGGTTCTTCCTATTTGCTATTATTTTTTGCTTACTGTAACATATCAATTGTAAACCTACACAAGAGACACTATCCATAAAGAAAAACGGTCTTGACAAATCGAAATAATGTGATATAATATATATAAATTGTATCATACCAAGAACAATTTAGGTTACTATGATAAGGTAGTACACCGCAAAGCTCTGACATCCTGTTTGCCAAAAACAGGATGTCATCTTTTTTTGCATTTTATTGTACATTGATGATAAACACGATGATTTGATTATTGACGAGAAAAAAGTATGATGATAAAATAATATTAATTTCATATTTTATTGGAGGATTACACAATGAAATACAGTATCGGATTGGATATAGGAATTGCATCTGTCGGAAGTGCTGTTATGTTACTCGACACTAATAATGAACCATGTAAGATCTACAGACTTGCTTCAAGAATATTTCCGAAAGCAGAAGAAAGCGATGGTTCTTCCTTAGCTATGAACCGAAGAATTAACAGGGGAATGAGAAGAAGACTTCGTCGTAAACAGCACCGAAAAGAACGGGTAAGAAATCTTATATGTGAAAAGTTTCATATTGATGACAGTTATATTGTTTCTTTGTACTGTGAAGAAAAATTGAGCGATGTTTACAAAATTCGCTTCGATGCACTTGAAAGGAAATTAAGTAACGATGAATTGATTAGACTCCTGATCCACTATTCGCAAAGAAGAGGATTTAAATCAAACAGAAAAGTTGATGTTTCCGAAAAGGATGAAAAAACAGAAGAAGGTGCTTTGCTTGGTGCAGTCAGCGAAAATCATAAACTGATGGAAAGGAAAGGGTACCGCACTATCGGTGAAATGCTGTATTGTGATGAGAAATTTAGCGTTTGCAAACGAAACAAAGGCGGTTGTTATTCAAACACATTCTCAAGGAAAGACTATGAAAATGAGATCAGAACAGTTTTTTCATTGCAAAGAAAATATGGTAATGAATATTGTACCGAAGAGTTGGAGGAAAAGTTTATAAGCATTTTTCTGTCTCAACGCAGCTTTGACGAGGGTCCGGGCCCGGGAAAGGATAGTAAGTACTCGGGTAATCAGATTGAAAAAATGCTTGGAAAATGTACCTTTGAAAAAGAGGAATTCAGAGTTGTAAAAGCCTCTTACACTTTTGAATACTTTAATCTTTTATGTAAGGTCAATGCAATCAAAATCATCACCAATAAAAGCAAACGATGCCTTACTGACGATGAAAGAGAAACCATCAAACAACTTGCATTTTCGCAGAAAGAGATTACTTACTCTACCCTTAGAAAAATATTGCACCTTAACGACAGCGAACTGTTCAATATTTCGTATATTCTTACAGATGATAATAAAAAGAAAGGGGCAAATGATAAACCATTTGCTGCAAGAGATTCGGTAGAGAAAAAAACAAAATTTAATTACTTAAAAGCATATCATGCGTTTAAAAAAGCATATGGAGATGTTTATAATAGCTGGAACAAAGACAAGCGTAATAAACTTGCCTATGTATTGACTGTATTCAAAACCGATAGAAAGATCAAGGAACAATTAGCAAAAGCAGAATTTTCAGACGAAGAAATCAAAACAGCACTGACTATTCCATCATTTACTAAAACAGGCAATCTATCTGTAAAAGCAATGGACAAAATGATTCCTTATCTTGAACAGGGATATCTGTACAATGAAGCAGCAGAAATGGCCGGTTATCATTTCAGGGCAGATGAAAAATGTGCTGGAATGTATCTGCCTGTCAATGCGGCAAAAGCACCTGAACTTCATGATATTGTCAATCCTGTAGTACGCAGGGCAGTATCTCAAACAATCAAAGTCATCAATGCTATCATCCGTGATATGGGATGCAGTCCGACCTATGTTAATATTGAATTGGCGAGAGAATTGGCAAAATCATATGATCAGAGAAGCAAAATGGAGAAAGAGAATAAAAATCAAATGGCTCAGAATGAAAAGCTGATGGAAGAACTTAGAAAGGAATTTAAATTTGGTAATCCAACCGGTCAGGATTTGATTAAGCTAAAACTCTGGAATGAGCAAAACGGCCACTGTATGTATTCGGGAAAACCGATAGAGCGTGCAAGGCTGTTTGAAGACAGCTATGCTGAAATTGACCATATTATACCGTACAGTATCAGCTTTGACGATAGAATGACCAACAAGGTACTTGTTCTTGCAAAAGAAAACAGAGATAAGGGAAACCGTTTGCCGCTTGAATACATGACAGGTAAAACAGCGGATGATTTTCGTATCAGGGTAAAGACATCTACGCTGAGGAATAAAAAGAAAATGAATCTTTTAAAAGAAAAACTGACAGAAGAAGATACAGAGGTTTTTAAACAGCGTAATCTTACAGATACACAATACATATCGAAATTTCTGACTAATTTTATAAAAAAATATCTGAAATTTGAAGGAGATTCAAAAGTGGTTTCCGTAGCAGGTGGTGCAACCGCCTATATCCGCAAACGTTGGGGAATCAAAAAGATCCGTGCTGACGGCGACTGTCATCATGCAGTTGATGCTTGTGTAATTGCCTGCACAACACAGGGAATGGTACAAAGAATATCTCTGTATTCCAAATATAAGGAAACGGAATATACAGATGAGAACGGTAATATTTTTGATGTGGATCATAAAACGGGAGAAGTAATTGATCGTTTCCCTCTGCCATATGCAACATTCAGAAAAGAACTTGAAATGTTGACTTCTAATGATCCGAAAAGGCTTCTTGGGGAGCTGAATTTGCCGAATTACAGAGGCGATGAAGAGCTGAAACCGATTTTTGTTTCACGGAAGACTAACCGCAAAATAACAGGACAGGCACATGAGGAAACACTGCGAAAACCTGTTGTTGAAGATGGAGAACGCTATGTTGTTCAAAAGGTTGCCCTGACAACGCTCAAACTCGACAAGAACGGAGAAATAGCGAATTATTATATGCCCCAAAGCGATACCCTACTTTATAACGCACTAAAAGCCAGATTGACGGCATTCGGTGGAAAGGCAGACAAGGCATTTTCAGAGCCTTTCTATAAACCGAAAAGTGACGGATCGAGAGGGCCACTTGTGAAAAAAGTAAAAACCATAGAAAAGCGTTCACTCAGCGTACCTCTTGCGAATAATACAGCGGCAGCGGATAACGGCTCTATGGTTCGTATAGATGTTTTTTATATAGACGGAGAGGGTTATTACATTGTACCCATATACGTTGCTGATACGGTCAAAAAAGAGCTTCCAAACAGGGCTATAGTTGCTTTCAAACCTTATGAAAAGTGGAAGTTAATGGATGATAATGATTTTGTATTTTCTTTGTATCCTAATGATCTTATAAAAGTGACTTCCAAGAAAAAGATGAAGTTTTCACTTGTCAGAAAAGAAAGCACACTTGATAAGGAATATCTGACACAGACAGAATATTTGTATTATAAGTATACCGGGATTAGTACTGCATCAATAAAGGTTATTAATCACGATAATACATATAAAATTGATAATATGGGTGTAAAAACTCTTCTGAGCATTGAAAAGTATGAGGTCGATGTTCTCGGCAATATCCATAAGGTGAACAAAGAAAAACGAATGGGGTTCTGACATGGGGTACAGAGTGATTTTTCTCACGAAAGGATGCAAAATATCGGTAAAAAATGAACAACTGATGATTGATAACGGAGATACAGCGAAGATACCACTGGAAGATATCGGTTGTATTGTTGCCGACTCTCCGCAAATCAGTCTGAATATTTATCTTCTGACAAAACTTGCCGAATATGCCGTTGCATTGATTATTGATGATAAAAGCCATACGCCGAGCGGTGTTTGCCTGCCGTTTGCAAAACATTCCAGACACCTTATGCTACTGAAAAAACAGATTGATATGACTGAACCGACAAAGAAAAGACTATGGAAACAAATCATACAGAAAAAGATCGGAAATCAGGCAATAGTACTGCAGATATGCAATATTGAGCAGTGGAAAGAAGTAGATAGCAAAAAGGCAATGGTCAAATCGGGAGACACAACGAACATGGAGGGAACAGCGGCGGCAAGATATTTCAAATTGCTTTTTGGAAAAGATTTTACGAGATCACAAGAAAACACCATTAATGCTATGCTGAATTATGGTTATGCGATTCTGCGAAGCTGTATTGCAAGAACATTGGTAGCTTATGGTTTTGAGCCGTCTCTTGGGGTACATCACAGAAATACGCTTAACAGTTTTAACCTCGCAGATGATATGATTGAGCCATTTCGCCCTGTTGTGGATTTGTTTGTGAAAGTATATGCCGAGGAAGCAGAAGAGTTGGATACTAAAATAAAAATCAAATTAGCTGATCTTCTGAATATGGATGTTCTGATAAACGGCAAATTTTTTAACTGCCAGAGAGCAATCGACTTACAGATACAAAGTTTGTCCGGAATCCTCAACGGAAATAATACGGAACTGGCTTTGCCAACAATTATTGAATTGGAAAGGCACAGGTATGAATAAGTTTATGAGAATGATGGTATTTTTTGATTTACCCGTAAAAACAAAAAGACAGCGGAGAGTTGCGACAAGATTTCGTAACTTTCTGCTGAAAGACGGATATTTTATGGTTCAATATTCTGTTTACTGCCGTGTGTGTAATGGGCTGGATGCTGTTGAAAAACACAAACAAAGATTGAATGAAAACAAACCGGAAAACGGATGTGTCAGACTTCTTGTTCTGACAGAGAAACAGTTTGAAAGAATGGACATAATTATCGGAAATTATGTAAAATATGAGGAGGATACTCCATCGGAGCTTTCAGTTTTTTAACGGACAAAACCCGCATGAGCATAGCGTTCATGCGGGTTTTCAGCTCCCTATTATACCATACCAAGAACAAAAAGGGAACTACAACTCTTTGAATGCTATTGTTTCTTCTGCGTTAATTATACCATACCAAGAACAAAAAGGGAACTACAACCATCTCTTTAACCTCCTTTAAA
>ONGS01000106.1 GCA_900317395.1 uncultured Eubacteriales bacterium
CAGGCACTGTGCAGGATGTGTGAGTTGACACATTGTAGAGAAATATAGTATAATTTAGAGGATACAGGGGTCAGCAGTCAGGATTCAGGTTGCGAATCGGATTTTTGACGGATGACCGTAGCAATCAAATCAGAACTGTCTGATTCTATGACAAATCGTAGTGAGGGTGTTGAGTAAGATGGATGTAAAATTGTACAGGTGTCCGAACTGCAATGCGGACTTGAAATTTGACCCCGATAAGCAGAAATTTTGCTGTGAGTACTGCCGAAGCGAATTTACTAATCAGGAAATCAATAATATGGTTCAGCAAAAGACAGAAAGCGCACAGGATAAAAAACAGGCGCAGGAAAAAGTACAGGCAGATCAGTCACAGCCACAGGAAAATGTCAGCGAGGAACAAAGGGGAAAGAATGAAGAATTTGCAGAAAATACCCGACTGTATCAGTGCCCGAGCTGTGGTGCGGAAATTGTGGCGGATATGAATACGGCGGCTTCATTCTGCTATTATTGCCATAATCCGGTTATCCTGAAAGGCCGTGTGGACGGTATGTATCGCCCTTCCAAGGTGATTCCGTTTGCGTTCGGCAGAGATAAGGCGGTAGAGTATTTCAATCATTGGGCAAAAAAGAAAAAATTTGTTCCGGATGACCTTGTATCGGATAAGCAGATCGAAAAAATGACAGGATTGTATGTGCCGTTCTGGGTGGTGGATGCAATTACACGTTCAAGGCTTGATGCAAAGGGCGAAACAGTCAGAACATGGACCTCCGGAAACTACAGATATACACAGACAAAGGAGTATCTTGTCACGAGAGATATCAATGTTGAATATGACGGTGTGCCTGCCGACGGTTCTAAAAAAATAGAGGACAGTCTGATGGAGGCAATCGAGCCGTTTGACTATACCCGTACTAAAGATTTTGATATGTCTTATCTGAGCGGTTTTTTTGCGGATAAGTTTGATGTTGGAAAAGAAAGTGTTTTTCCGAGAATTCAGCAGAGAATGTTTGAAAACAATGCTGCGGCGATGGAATCATCTTGCGGATATGACAGACTGGTTGGAAAAAAATTCCAAGATCAGGTAGAAAAGCTGCGCTGGAATTATATGTTGCTTCCCGTATGGTTCATGACCTTTCATTATAAGGATAAAATATGGGAATATGCCATTAACGGTCAGACCGGAAAAATATCGGGTGAACTTCCTATTGACGAGCATAAAATGCGTAGGCATATGATATGGATCACGATCCTTATCACATTGATTATCCTTGTGATAGGTTATATTATAGGAGGGTTGCTGCTATGATGAAACGATTGACAGCTCTGGTGACAGCAGCTATTATTACCTTATCCTGCACAGGTGCCGTTGCTTTTGCCGAGGATTATTACAGCTATTACGATGATGACTACTATGATAATGAAACCGACCGCACCATACAGAATTATAGTACCGATACCTACAATAATGACAGTAGTATCGCCAATCCGGTGCATGAATTTGATTATCAGTCTACCGATATTGATGCAGCATTGACTTCGGGTGATTATTACTTGTCTGAAACTGCCTATTTCAAGGATGAAGCACAGGTGTTCGGAGAGAGTGCGGACAATGAGAAATTTCATAAGGCTGTTCAGCAGGCAGCGGACGAAACAGGCATTAATATAGCGATATTTATCGGCGGTCTTTACAGAAGCGACAATACAACGGAAGACTTTACTGCAAAATCATCGGAAAAACTTTTCGGTACCGATTGGGATACCAATACGGTATTTCTCTACCTTGACTTTGAGGGTCACAGCCCTTCCTATGACTATATTGATACCTATCATGACGCTCAGCTTTATTATCCGAATTCCGGGTTTGATGACAGAATACAGGAAATGATAGATGATATGTATGAATATCTTCCGAGCAGTGGAAGTACAATATACAAAAAGAATGTCGAGGATGCGATCAATGTATTTATTTCTGATATTAAATACTACAAAAACAAGGGTCTTTCCTGGGAAAGCAGTTATCACAACGATGAAAAGGGTTGTTACAGGTTCGTGTTTTTTGGACATATTCTTGATTCCGTACTGCCACCATACAAATACTCTATTGTATTTCTGGTGATCGGTGTGGTGATAGGAATTTTAGTAGCTGTTTTCAGAAGCGAAATAATCCGCAAAGAATATAAATTCCGTGAAACACCAAAGGCCTCAGCCTACACCTCGCAGAATCGCATACGTTTTAACGAAGCACAGGATGTATTCCTGCGTGAACATACCACCAGTTATCGTATTGAAAGCAGCAGCGGTGGCGGCGGTCACGGCGGAGGCGGTGGCGGCGGAAGCCACGGCGGAGGCGGTGGACACCGTTAATAATTCGTAATGCAATAATCATGGCATCGGGAATTGTATTCGCAGACAAAAGTTTTATAGCATAGTGAAATGAATGCAGCCAAAGGGAAAATCTTTCGGCTGCATTTTGTTTATTGAAAGCGCAGGCACTGCGCCGGTTCGTCAGTGTAAAATAATTTCGGGAGTTTATGGAGCGGCATTAAACTAAACGGTCCGTAAAAGGTTGTAGCGTAATTGAGAGCGCAGGCACTGCGCCTTGATTTTTTAGTTGGAATAGGGTAAAATAGAATGAGCAAATTATATTAAAAGAGGAAAAATTATGGATAAAATACAATTTTCTGCCCCTTGTCTTTTTGGTATAGAGGGCATTTGTGCAGACGAGCTGAAACGAATGGAAATTAAAAATGTCAGAGCGGAAAACGGCAGAGTGCTGTTCGAGGGGGATCTTTCTACCCTTGCGAGAGTTAATCTTTGCTCACGCTATGCGGAAAGAGTACAGATCCTTCTTGCGGAATTCAAAGCATACAGCTTTGAGGATCTTTTTCAGGGTGTGAAAAAGATTGAGTGGGAAAAATGGCTCACAAAGGATGAAGCCTTTCCTGTAAAGGGACACAGTGTCAGCTCTAAGCTTGCAAGCGTACCCGATTGTCAGAAAATTATCAAAAAAGCGGCAGTAAGCCGATTGAGCTCAAAATATCATACCGATTGGTTTGATGAAACAGGCGGCCGTCATCAGATACAGTTCCTTATCATTAAGGATAAGGTCAGTATTATGCTTGATACCTCGGGTGAGGGACTGCACAAACGTGGCTATCGCAGAGAGGCAACGGAAGCACCGATCAAGGAAACGCTTGCGGCGGCTATGGCTGACCTTTCTCATGTACGTCCGTTCAGCACAGTAATAGACCCCTTTTGCGGTTCGGGAACAATACTGATCGAATCGGCGATGAAAGCATTGAATATCGCTCCGGGACTTCGCAGAAGCTTTGCGGCAGAAAAGTGGGAAGTAGTACCCGAAAGGATATGGTCGCAGGAACGTGAACGTTGTTTTGACCTGATTGACCGTGATGCGGAATTTCAGGCTTACGGCTATGATATCGACAATAATGCTTTAGAACTGACAAAGGCAAATGCGCTGAAAGCAGGTGTCGAAAAGCGTATTCATGTGGAAAAGAGAAGTATCGCAGATTTCAGCGCGGAATTTGAAAGAGCGGCTGTGATCTCCAATCCGCCTTACGGTGAACGTCTGCTCGATATTGAGCAGGCGAGGGAACTGTACCGAATGATGGGAAAGAAATTTTACAAGCGCAACGGTTACAGCTATACGGTGATAAGTCCCGATGATAATTTTGAACGTAATTTCGGCAGACCTGCCGACAAGCGCCGAAAGCTTTACAACGGCATGATAAAATGTCAGGTGTATATGTATTTTAAGAGATAAGGGCATGGTGTTTGATTTAAGCTGAAAGGAATTTTTATGGAACTGAAAACAGAACGGTTGGTTTTAGAACCCCTTGCTTTAAAGCATTACGAAACAACTGTTGAGTATTCAACCGACCCCGATAATGCAAAAATGATGTGCTTTCTGCCGTGTGACAGTGAAAAAGAAGTATATGATTATTTGCTGAAATGTGAAAAGCAGTGGAAGAAAAAAACGCCGGAATATCTGGAAATGGCAGTTGTTCTTGACGGTGTTCATATCGGTGCGGTCAGTGTTGAATTCCTTGAAAATAACAGTGTGGGCGAATTTGGTTGGATCATCAATAAAAAATATTGGGGTAACGGATACACCGTTGAAGCGGTTAAAGCACTTGTGGGCTACTGCAAAGATAAACACGATCTGACACATTATATTGCCCATGCCGACAGCCAAAACCATGCTTCGATCCGCACTATGGAAAAGCTCGGCATGAAATTCGTAAAACAATACGGCGGTAGAAAAAACCGCATTTCGGACGAAATCAGGGAAGAAGTACTGTATGAGATATATTTATAAAGAAGAAGTATGTGATTTTTGTTTTTTATACGATTTTCTTTTTGTAGACAAACATTCGGGTGCAGGGGCTAAGCCCTGATCAAGAGTCAAAAGGGGGTTATTATGGCTTTTACACATCTTCATGTACATACGGTTTACAGTCTGCTTGACGGTGCGTGTAAAATGAAAGATCTGGTCAGAACGGCAAAGCAAATCGGTCAGGACAGTATCGCAATCACCGACCACGGTGTGATGTACGGTGTTATTGAATTTTACAAGGCGGCAAAGGCTGAAGGAATCAAGCCGATCATTGGCTGTGAGGTTTATGTTGCACCAAGGGGAAGAACTGACCGTGTATCGGAATTTGACAGGGAGAGCCGCCACCTTGTTCTGCTGTGCGAAAATAATATCGGCTATCAGAATTTGATTAAGCTGGATTCCCTTGCATGGACAGAGGGATTCTACAATAAACCGAGAGTGGATATGGAGCTTCTGGAAAAATATCATGAAGGACTGATCGCTCTTTCCGCCTGCCTTGCAGGAGATATCCCCAGAGCTTTGATGAACGGAGATTATCAGGCCGCAAAGGCAAAAGCAATCGAATACAGGAATATTTTTGGAGAAAATAATTATTTTCTGGAATTGCAGGATCACGGCATAGAGGAACAAAAAAGAATTAATCCTCAGATCATCAGGCTTTCCAATGAATTAAATATTCCCCTTGTCGTAACTAACGACTGTCACTATGTCAAAAAAGAGGACAGCAGAATACAGAATGTATTGCTGTGTATTCAGACAAACAAAACAGTCAATGAAAACAATCCTATGGCGTTTCCGACTGATGAATTTTATCTTAAAAGTGAGGATGAAATGCGCAGTCTGTTTCCCGAAGTACCGCAGGCAATAGAAAATACTGCAAAAATAGCCGAAAGGTGCAATGTCGAATTTGAATTCGGCAAAATCAAGCTCCCACGCTTTGATGTACCCGACAACAGGGATCACCTCACTTATTTCCGTGAGATTTGTTATGAGGGTTTGCATCAATATTACGGTGAAAATCCCGACCGATCCATAATTGACCGCCTTGAATATGAAATTGGGATCGTATCCGAAATGGGGTATATCGACTATTACCTGATCGTAGCCGATTATGTCAATTATGCAAAAAATCACGGTATCCCTGTCGGCGCAGGCAGAGGATCGGGTGCAGGAAGTATTGCGGCTTATTGTATCGGTATTACGGAGATCGACCCGATCAAATATAACCTCCTTTTTGAGCGTTTCCTGAATCCGGAAAGAGTCAGTATGCCCGATTTTGATATTGATTTCTGCACGGAACGACGGCAGGAAGTTATTGATTATGTAATTAGAAAATACGGTGCCGACCATGTTGCGCAAATAGCGGCTTTCGGTACAATGGCGGCAAGAGGAGCGGTCAGAGATGTCGGCAGGGCACTTGCTGTTCCGTATGCCGTATGCGATAAAGTAGCAAAGATGATACCCAGAGATATCGGAATGACAATACAAAAGGCACTTGAGGTATCAAAGGAACTGAAAGCATTATATGACAGTGATCATCAGATACATGAGCTGATCGACACTGCTATGCAGTTGGAAGGTATGCCGAGAAATACAACGACGCATGCCGCAGGAGTCGTTATTACCGATAAACCTGTTGCTGAATATGTGCCGCTTGCCAAAAATGATGATACTGTTGTAACGCAGTTTACCATGACCGAGCTTGACGAACTCGGTCTTTTGAAAATGGACTTTCTCGGACTGCGTAACCTTACCGTTCTGCATTATGCAGAGCAGATGATCCGACAGCATGACAAGGATTTTTCCGTAAGTAACATTCCCGATGATGACCCGAAGGTGTTTGAAATGTATGCAAAAGCAGATACCGAGGGTGTATTTCAGTTTGAGTCAAAGGGAATGAAAAACGTGCTGACAAGGCTTTGTCCCGAAAGTCTTGAAGATATCATAGCGGTGATTTCTCTTTACCGCCCCGGACCAATGGATTCTATACCGAAATATATCGAGAATCGTCATCATCCCGAAAAAATCACCTACAAGCACCCTCTTCTGAAACCGATTCTTGAAGTTACCTATGGCTGTATTGTCTATCAGGAGCAGGTAATGCAAATATTCAGAAGTCTTGCAGGCTATTCTCTGGGACGTGCGGATATTGTGCGCCGTGCAATGGCAAAAAAGAAAAAGCACGTTATGGAAGAAGAAAAGCAGATTTTTATTAATGGTTTGACCGACGAGAACGGAAATGTTGTCGTTGACGGATGTATACGCAGAGGAATACCCGAAAAAACCGCTCTTGAAATATTTTCGGAAATGGAAAGCTTTGCTTCCTATGCCTTTAACCGTGCGCATGCCGCCGCCTATGCTTATATTTCTTACCAGACAGCATATGTGAAATTTTATTATCCGTGCGAATATATGGCGGCACTTTTGACAAGTGTTCTCAGTGACAGCGGTAAGGTAGCTGCCTATATTGACGAATGTGCAAAGCAGAATATTTCGGTTCTGCCGCCGAATGTCAACGAAAGTAATGCAGGCTTTACCGTAAGCGGAAACAATATCCGTTTCGGATTGAAGGCAGTTAAAAATCTCGGCAGAGGGTTGATCGATACCATTGTTACACAAAGAGAAAAGGGGAAATATATCTCCTTCTATGATTTTTGCAGGAGAGCCTACGGCAGAGAACTGAATAAAAGGGCACTTGAAAATCTTATCAAATGCGGTGCGCTTGACGGACTCGGTGCCAACAGGCGGCAGATGTTAATGTCGGTGAACATATTCCTCGATCAGATTGCCGATGAGAAAAAGAGCAGTATTGAGGGGCAAATGAATTTTTTCGGAAATGATGATTCCTTGTCTGCTGATTCTCCCCAACTGCCGAATGTGGCGGAATTCAGTCCGTCAGAACTGCTCAGCATGGAAAAGGAAACCGCAGGTATTTATCTCAGCGGTCACCCGATGTCTGTTTATGATAAAATTGCAAGGGCAATGAATTCCGACAGGCTGAATGAAATCGAAAGTGAAGAAAACGATTCTTATCCCGACGGAAAAAGAGTGGATATTCTTTGTATGATAGCAAAAATTAAAATGAAAACGACCAAGACCAACAACCGTATGGCATTTGTTCAGATCGAAGACAAATACGGTGCGTTGGAAATGATCGTATTTCCGAAGCCTTTTGATGAATATGGAGCGTTGCTCACAGAGGGAAGTGCGGTAAGAGTTGTAGGTACGGTCAGCAGACGAGAAGATGACATGGCGCAGATCATCTGTGACAAGGTTCTCCCGATACCCAAAAATATCAGTGATGCCGAAAATAAAGTAAAACCGGCAAGTAAAAATATGCCGAGGGGACTGTATCTTCGGATTGCGAACGACAGCTGTAACGAATACAAAAGAGCAATGCAAATTATTGATATTTTTGATGGAAGTGAACCATTATATATTTATTTTACCGATACGAAAAAATTATGGAGAGCGCCTGCTTCCATGAGAATCGACCCGAACCATGTAATGATCAATGAGCTTCGCCGCAGAATAGGCGATGAAAACGTGTCGCTTGTAAAATAAACATCAGAAAAAAGTGCAGTGTGCCCAAAAAAATGGGTACACTGTATTTTTTGATCAGTCGTTGTTTAGTCGCCTGCTTTGAAGTTGTAGATAGGTTTGATGATCTCGGTGATGTCGGCGGTGTCGGAAATATTGCTGACAATATCGTCAATGGATTTGTACGCCATGGGTGATTCGTCGATAGTTGACCTGCTGACAGAGGTGGAATAAATGCCCTCCATTTGCTTTTTGAATTCTGAGAGGGTAAGTGTTTCTTTTGCCTCGCCTCGTGACATCAGCCTGCCTGCACCGTGCGGAGCAGAACAGTTCCAGTCGGGGTTGCCTTTGCCGCTGCAAATCAGACTTCCGTCACGCATATTGATAGGGATCAGCAGTTTTTCGCCGGTCTGTGCCGAAACAGCTCCCTTTCTGAGTATCATCTTATCCGTATCGATATAATTGTGAATTGTTGTAAAACATTCTTCTACATGAAGTCCCATACCCTTGATAATTTCGTCCATCATTGCCTTGCGGTTGAGCATGGCGAATTCCTGCACAAGTTTCATATCGTGGATGTACTGTTCAAACAAATCACCCTCGGTATAGGCGAGAGCCTTCGGGATATTAGTATGCTTGGTTTTGTCGAGTTTTTTGAGTTCTTTTTGAATTTGCTTTTCTTTTCCCTCGGATTTCAGCTTTGCGATAAGTGCATTTGCTTCTTCGTTGGAACAGCTGTTCAGACGGCGGTATGCTTCAAGCTGATAGTACTTAGCTACCTCCAGACCAAGGTGTCTTGACCCCGAATGTATGACGAGATAAATTGAGCCGTCCTCGCCCTTGTCGGCTTCAATAAAATGGTTTCCGCCGCCGAGCGTCCCGAGACTTTTTTCCGCTTTGAGGATATTCACATGGTCAAGGCAGTATAAATTCATGAGGTCAATTTTTTCATTGAATCGGTGCGGCTTGGAGCGGATACCGAATCCTGAGGGAATCTTTGCATAAATCAGCTTGTCAAGCTTTTGCGGTTCAATATGCTTTTCTTTAATGCGAACGGTTTCCATTCCGCAACCGATATCTACGCCGACAAGGTTCGGCACAGCTTTGTCGGTAATGGTCATAGTTGTACCGATGGTACAGCCTGCGCCTGCATGAACGTCAGGCATGATCCTGATTTGCTGACCTTCTGACATTGGCTGGTTCAGCAGTTCAATAATCTGTGAAACAGCAGTTTCTTCAATTACATCTGTAAAAACCTTTGCTGTGTTGTATTTTCCGTTTAAAATAATCATAAATTGTTTCCTTTCTGTAAACGCAAAAATGCGCTTCTGAATCGACAGAAGCGCAAAGAATTAATAATAAGATCCTACACCTGAATTTTCGCACAGGACGATCCAATGCGAAAGGTAAACATTAACGTTCCCTCACCGTATATAGGTGAATATCATGCTTCTGTTTTGGTATTATACTGTAATTGTATGGTCGATATATCAATTTTATTGTCATGAAATTCACCTTACTTTCTTAAAAACTTCGATTAGATGATACAACATAATTTTTGTTTTGTCAATAGTTTCTTAAAATATAAATGAAAATGTGGGAAGAAATTAATCATGTTCCTTAATATTATGATGGTGTAAAAAATTCCGAAATTTTATGTCGCTGCGTAAAGTAACAGAATTGTTTTTTTTATATTGTCCATAATATTATCAGAAAATATTTTGGAGGGAATGCCTTATGGTAAAGGTTGTTATTTGCGGAGATTGCGGAAGTAAAACACTGACAAGAGCGGTTGTCGGTGCCTGCAGTGCTTACGGAGGAGCAGTTGTTATTGACGGCGATAGGATCTATCAGACCTGTGAGGAACCGAAATACTTGATTTTTGTGATGTGTACATTGGCGGATCTATATTTACCGGGCAGTATTGTTGTGTTCGGTAAAGCTCTTATGCAGATACAAAAGAATATCAACCTGAATGATACAATATGTGTTCTTGACAGCGATAACAGCGATGCAGTCGCTATAATTGGTGCTTCGGGAGCAAGGGCGATCGGCTGTTCTATGTCAGGGCCTGATACACTGAGCATATCAGGCTTTACGGATGAAAATACGGCACTTGTCAGTCTGAGGCGTAGTATTAAAACAGCAGGCGGTATTGTTGAGCCGCATGATTTTATCGTCAGAACAGACAAAGGGCTTCCTGTTTATCCCATTCTTGCGGCGTCCGCTGTATTGCTTTCAGGCGGTACGGTAAACGAGGGGAAAGGAATTACATTTTAGACATAAATAATGCTCCTTTATTTTGATTTTGTCTATATTATAATGATATTTTACATCAGAATCGAGAAGCGGCGCTAAATTCATTGACAAAATTACGTCAAAAGGGTAAAATAAGTGATAATGAATGAAAGGGCAGTGATCAGATGGAAGATATCATTGAAAAAGAGGCAGAGAATGAAGAACCGATTATTGAATTCAAAAATGTAACAAAAGTTTATACATTGTATAAAAACAGCAGAGAACAGTTTAAGGCTCTTTTTTTTAAATCAAAAAAATACAAGCGCCATAAGGCATTGAACGGTGTTAATTTTAAAATTAACAAAGGAGAATCTGTTGCGATCATCGGTAAAAACGGCGCAGGAAAATCGACTGTGCTGAAAATGATAACGGGGGTTGCTTTTCCGACAAGCGGAGAAGTGAGCGTAAAGGGAAGAGTAGCGGCACTTCTCGAACTTACGGCAGGCTTTGTTCCCGATATGACCGGCAGAGAGAATATCAGTTTTAAATGCTATGTTCTCGGTCTGAAAGAGAGCGAAATCAAGGAAATTGAACAAAATGTCATCGACTTTGCTGACCTTGGCGATTACATTGACCAGCCCGTTCGTACCTATTCTTCGGGTATGAAAATGCGTCTGGGTTTTGCAATTAATATCAACATGAATCCCGATATTCTTGTGATTGATGAGGCACTGAGTGTCGGTGACGTTGCATTCAAGAAAAAGTGCAAAGCTAAAATTCGTGAAATGATTAAAAAAGATATTACTGTTTTATATGTAAGTCACGGTAAGGATATCCGTGAAATTTGTGAACGCTGTATCTACCTTCAGAAAGGTACGGTCATTTTTGACGGCGGCATGGAGGAAACTCTTGAAAAGTACCCCGAATTTGCTAAATAGTCAAAACTGCCGGTGTAAAGTGATTCCGAAACTTTATGGAGCGGA
>ONGS01000052.1 GCA_900317395.1 uncultured Eubacteriales bacterium
GACTTGCTTTCATATAATTTTCCTGCGTTATTATTACAGTTTGGGTATTTTTACTATAGCACATCACAATTATAAGGTGAACTGTGCGTTTTGTCAATACTTTTTTCAATTTTATGACTGATGTAAAGAAAAATACGTAATATAATTTTATATGTCCATCTATGGTCTTTGTGCTGTGCAGGAATATTTTCCGCTTGTTTCAAGTCCTTTTTGAAATTTCTTCAAAATCTGTAACCTATTTTTATAACCGGCGTATTATGTAATGTAACCACTTCCAAAGAGCAAAACAGAAAAGCTTAGCGGAAGGTAATTTTAAGGAGGAAACTATTATGTGTAACAATGGATTTGGCAACAACAACTGCAGTTGGATTATTCTTCTCATCATCATTCTTTGCTGCTGCTGCGGCAACAACAATAACAACGACAACTGCGGCTGCGGCTGCTAAGGCGCATCACCTATGCAGGAATTTGCGTATCCGGCACCGTGCCTGTGCACCCAATTCGCATAGTCGTTCACTAAGGGAGCGGCACTGCGAAGTAATTCCGGTGCATTTAGCCACTGTTTATCAGTAAAAACAACCTGATATTCCTTTTCAGGCAAGTGCCTGTATATAGCAAAACAAAAAACAGTCGTTCGTACCATCAGGTGCGAACGGCTGTTTTTTAACCTTCAACCAGTTTTAAAGTTCTTTTCCGTTTTCGATATCAGTCAGAAGGTCTACTCTGCGCTGGTGGCGGCCGCCTTCAAATTCGGTGGAAAGGAAAATATCTACCATTTCAAAAGCAGACTCCTGCGTTACCTGACCCTGACCCATGCAAATGACATTCGCATTGTTATGGCGACGTGTCATTTCTGCAAGATGATTGTTGGTACATACAGCTGCACGGACACCCTTGACCTTATTGGCTGCCATTGATACACCAAGTCCTGTAGTACAGCAGATGATACCGTAATCACATTCTCCTTTTGAAACAGCTGTCGCCGCAAGATATGCAAATTTCGGATAATCTACCGATTCTTTTGAAAAGCAACCAAAATCGGTGTACTCAATGCCCTTTTCCTCAAGGTGCTTTGCAATAGCTTCTTTTAATTCGTACGCTCCGTGGTCTGCTCCAAGTGCAATTTTCATTGTTGTTCTTCCCCTTTTTTGTTATTGTTTTTAGCAAGTCTTGCTTTCAGCTCACGCTCTGCCTGCGGAAGTCTTAAATACACAGGCATCAACTGTGCAGATGTGCAGAGTCGGTTTTCGGCAGCCATTTTTTCTGCGACAACTGCCGTTCCGTAAGCGTGCTGAAATCTGATATTTATAGGTGTCAAAGTGACGTTCGACAGCCGACCGTCAAATTTAACGCTGCATAATTCTGCCCCGTCACCTGTAAGGTATACTGTTTCGTTATAGTGCGAAAGTTCATCCGCAAGCTCATCGATGCTCAATGCTCTGTCAGCGGTAAGCCGCTCGATTTTGCCGCCGCTCAGCCGAAACAGCGCATTATATACCTGATTACACCTTGCATCCATCACAGCACACACCACACCGTCAGAATATGGCATATTATACGCCATAGACTCCAGTGTAGAGACCTGTGCACATGGTTTATCAAACGGCATCGCCATTCCTTTCACGGAAGCAACGCCGATCCTGACCCCTGTAAACGATCCCGGACCTGCATTGACTGCAAATACATCGATATCCTTGATATCTGTTCCTGATGACGAAAGCAATGCCGATACGATCGGCATTAAAGTCTGGCTGTGTGTCGTTTTGATATTCAGATAAAACTCACCCAGCAGTTTTCCGTCACTGAGCAAAGCAGCGGAAACAGGAGAAGCGGAAGTATCGATCGCTAAAATTTTCATATTTCCCTTGCCCCCTCCACTGTAATTTCACGTTCATTTTCTGATAAATGCTTAATGGTAATATTGATGCGGTTTTCGGGCAGAAAGTCAACAATATTTTCGCTCCACTCTATCACCATCACACCACTGTCCATATAATCAAAAAATCCTGTTGTATATAAATCATCCCATGATGTTACTCTGTACATATCAAAATGATAAACGGTGTATTTACCGCTGTATTCATGTACTAAAGCAAATGTCGGGCTTGATACGCCGTCATCAATTCCCAGCCCTTTTGCAAGACCTCGGGTAAATGCGGTTTTCCCTGCACCAAGATCACCAAACATTGCGATCAACTCAGTCCCTTCCAACGTATTTGCTATACGCTCGGCAAGTCTTTCGGTCTCCTCGGGAGATTTTGTAATAAACTTTTGCAAGTATGATTCCTCTTTTCCTTAGAAAAGTCCTGTGATTTTTCCGTCAGAATCTACATCTATTCTTTCTGCCGCAGGCACTTTCGGAAGTCCCGGCATTGTCATGATATCGCCTGTATACACTACAATAAAACCTGCACCGTTTGAAAGACGTAAATCTCTTACTGTAATACTGAATCCCTCGGGCTTGCCAAGTAGTGTCGGATCATCGGAAAGAGAATACTGTGTTTTGGCGATACAAACCGGAAGTGCGGCGGTATCCAACTTTTCAATATCCGCAAGTGCTTTCAATGCCTGTGTGGTATAGGTAACGCCGTCCGCACCGTATATGTTCTTTGCAACGGCTTCTATTTTTTCTTTGACAGACGCATCATCGGGATAAGTCAGTCTGAACTCAGACGGCTTTTCTACAGCCGCCGCAACCTTTTCTGCCAGTTCAATACCCCCCTTACTTCCCTTTGCGAAGATTTCCGCCATCGCAAAATCAGCACCAAGTTCTGTGCAGTAATCCTCTATGAATTTCAGTTCTTCCTCGCTGTCGGTCAGGAATCGGTTGATAGCCACAACAGTAGGAATACCGAATTTTTGCATATTGCCGATATGTACGCCAAGATTGACAATACCTTTTTTGAGTGCGTCAAGATTTTCCTCTGACAACTCTGCTTTCGGTACACCGCCGTTATATTTCAATGCTCTTACTGTTGCAACAATTACTACTGCTGACGGGCAAAGTCCCGATTTGCGGCATTTAATATCGAAGAATTTTTCTGCACCGAGGTCAGAACCAAAGCCTGCTTCCGTTACGCAGTAATCTGCCAGCTTCAAACCAAGCTTTGTTGCTCTTACGGAGTTACAGCCATGAGCTATATTGGCAAAAGGACCGCCGTGCATAATAGCAGGTGTACCCTCCAGAGTCTGCACAAGATTCGGTTTTGCCGCATCTTTGAGCAGAGCCGCCATTGCTCCGTTTGCTTTCAGGTCTCTTGCATAGATCGGCTGACCATCGGTAGAATAAGCAACAAGAATATTACCCAGCCTTTCTTTCAAATCTTGAAGATCCGAAGCAAGACACAGAATTGCCATAACCTCACTTGCAACGGTGATAATAAATCCGTCCTCACGGGGTACACCGTTTATTCTTCCGCCAAGACCTGCTACAATATTTCTGAGTTCACGGTCATTCATATCAAGGCAGCGTTTGATCAGAATTCTTTTTACATCAATTTTCAGCGCATTTCCCTGCTGAATATGATTATCAAGCATTGCACAGCAAAGATTGTTGGCCGCTGTGATTGCGTGCATATCACCTGTAAAATGAAGATTGATATCTTCCATCGGTATTACCTGAGAATATCCTCCTCCTGCTGCTCCTCCCTTAATGCCGAACACTGGACCAAGAGAAGGCTCACGCAGAGCAACTACGGTTTTTTTGCCGATTGCAGACAAAGAATCAGAAAGACCCACTGACACGGTCGTTTTGCCTTCTCCGGCCGGAGTCGGATTGATTGCAGTTACAAGTATCAGCTTACCATCATTAGAGAAAGAAGTTCTTTTGATCAGTTCTTCCGAAAGCTTTGCTTTATATTTTCCGTAAAATTCAAGCTCATCCTCTGTTATTCCGAGTTTTTCGGCAATTTCTTTGATTGGCTTGATTTCAGCCTGCTGTGCTATTTCAATATCAGTCAGCATAGTTTTCTCTCCTATTCATAGATCCGCATACCGGCAGAATTTATTATATTTTATATTTTAACACAAATTTCCTTTCTATACAATACCGTACAGAATTTTTATCAAAAAGGTACAAAAAGCTGTCAAATTAAGAATCGGACATTTCCCTTTTTGAAAAATGTCCGAAATAATTACACATTTTAATTTTGCAGTTTTTCGATAATCGGCAGAATTCCACCGATATCATAAAGGGGTTCATTACCCAGAGAAACGATATCCACACCATAATTTGCCGCAAACGCTTTGATATTTTCATAGTCTTTATGCAAACTGATGTTTCCACTGAATACTATTGTGTTTTTGTTAAGCAAACCACATGTTCCTCCGATAAATCCGTAATCATATCCTTCAAGCATAATATGACCATGAGAAATTTTCAATACATCAATATCATTTTCTCTACATACTTTATAAATCGAGGAATCAGAGGTAATGACTGCATTTTTGCTGACAATCGCTGTTGAACATTTTGCATAGCTCTGTTTGGTATGGAGTAATTTTATATAATTCCTATTGCAGTATTCAATAATGGCAGAATCTGTTTTTTTCACATTACAAATCACTTTATCATCTAAAAAGCAAACGTTCAGCTTAGGCATTTCTGCACTGATTCCCTCACATCTGTTTATTTCTGCTCCTAGTCCACTCATTAAATGAATCATGTCAGTATTACCGCTGTCGGCAAGAAATTTGTTTCCGCCCAAATGACACAGACACATATCAGCGTGATATTTTTCTGCTCCGCTGATATGATCCAGCGGCTTAGGGGTAATAATGGAAACATGATAATTGTTGAGCAGCTCAACAATGATTTCAGGTTTGTCATCCGACATAACAACATAGCTCGCATTATTTTGAGGAAGATTCGGGTTTTCTAAAAATCTATCCACCATTACACACTCCTCAATAATATCTTAATGCTTCAACAGGCTTCAGCGAAGCAGCCTTAAAGGCAGGATAAATCCCGAAAACCGTTCCGATCAGCACTGTAAAGCCAAGCAACAATATCATTATATCAATCCTAAATGTCAGTGTCAATCCGAAAAATGCCGCAAGCGCCAGTGAAATACCATTTCCAAGCAATAACCCTATCATACAACCGAGCATACTGATTACAGCCGATTCTGCCAGAAATTCAAAAACAATTGACCCCTTTGTTGCCCCTATTGATTTTTTGATCCCGATTTCCCTTGTTCTCTCTTTTACGGAAACAAGCATGACATTCATAATATTCATTCCTGCCACAATCAGTGATATTGCACCGATACCCGAAAGCACAGCAGAAAAAATCTCCAATATATTATTCAGACTTTGTTTTTGTTTGCTGAGGTTATTGACAATATAAGCATCGTTTAAATTAGTGTTCCGTTCAATTTTTTTCAATATCTCTTTTTCCGCTGTTTCATCGTCGGAACGTTGATCGGTTTTGATAACGATTTGTGTAAAATTATTGCTGAGCATATTATTCTGCATGGTGCTGTAGGGGATGTAAACAAAATCGGGTATAAAACCGCCCATTACATTCTGAAGCAGTCCGCTGCCTGTTTTGACAATTCCGATGATCTCATATTTCGCCGACGATTCTCCGTTATTGATCACCATTTTCTTACCGAGAACATTATCCGTTCCGTAATTTTCAAGTGCAAATTTGCTGTCGATGATACATACCCTTGAAGCGGCGGCAATATCTCCCGAATTGAAGAATCTTCCGTTCAGCAGTGAAAGAGAAATTGTTTTATCGGCATTTCTGTCAATCCCCCATAAATATATAGGCACTTGCTTATTATTCAATGCCGCATTGGTTGTTTCAAACACAAGCGGCATTGCAGATTCTACATAGGAAAGTGATTCGATCGTTTCAAGCTCATTTTGGGTAAGGGGGGCATCATAGTTTTTCAGACTTACTGAAATCTCGCCTATTCCCAACCCGTCAATTTCTTCATTGACAGCTGTCTTACCAAAGCTCCCGATATTCATTGTGATTAGAACAGCCGCTACTCCCACTGCAATTCCGCTCAGAGTAAGAATCATCCGTCCGAAATTAGAAAATGACCCTCGAATAGATTTCATTATTAATTCAATCATTATTTTCACCCGAAGAAAGATAAATTTTCTGCCCGTCAGTTATCTCGTTAATATTTTTGATGATTTTATCATTTTCTTTTAATCCCGATGTTACTTCAACACCTTTTTTATATTCATTTCCTGTTTTGATATACTTTTTTACCGCCTGCTTGCCGACAGTCGTAAAAACATAATCTCCTTTATCATCCGAACGGATATATTCATACGGTACGATCAGTTTATCCTTATCCACCGATGTTGTAACAATACATTCGGCAGTATAGCCTATTCTGAGAGAGTCATCGGGGTTGTTTAATTTTACCGTTACTTCAACCGAGGTTTCTTTGCTTGTGAGACCTGTGGTCTGTTTAGCTTCCTTGGCAATCTTACTGACTGTTCCCTGATACGTTTTATCTTCTACAGCGGTAAATTTGATTTTGACCTTCTGCTTTTTTTCGATCTTGCCGATATTGCTTTCATTTACATTAACAACAATACATAAAGCATCAGGATCGGATATTTTCAGAAATGTTGAGTTTTTATTGACAATTTCATTTTCTTGATATGCAATGGAAGATACCGTTCCGTCATTCGGCGCACTGATTGTTTTCAATACGGCATATTCTTTGATTTTATCAATCAGTTCATCAGTCAGTGTTGTTTTGGAAATCAAACTGATCAGATTATCCGCATCACCGAAAGAATACTGTATTTTGTCTGTTTTGGGGATTTCATAAACAGACATGAGATGATCCCCTTTTTTTACCTTATCCCCGTCGCTGACATATATTTTATCGATCAGACAATAATTATTCGCTGATACAGTACGATTCGTCAGATATTGCAGCCGTCCCGAGGCACTGACGGTATTTTCAACGGACTGCGGTTTAAGTACAAAAATTTCTGCTTCCGCTGCGGCATTGGTAACATTTTTTATTGTGAAAATTGCCGTAATTGCTATGATCGTAACAAGATACAAAATAATATATTTTTTCATCCGACTCATCTCCTGTGTTTATTATGGTAATTTCTTAATTTAAATATAAATGTAATTTTTTACTATTTTTGTCGCACACAAAAACAAAAAAGTCCCATTCATTGGGACTTTTATTTTATGCCGAATTTTGCAAATGATCTCTTTCCTCTGTAATAAATTGCAGAAGCCGCGTTGTATTGATATAATCAAGAATTTCACGGTCGGTAATTTGTATTCCGAGAACTTCGGCACTGTTATCATCAAATTCATCAATCTTCTCTGTGCAAAGCGGTGCATAGATCCACTTTCCCTCACAGCAGGCAAGATAATACTGCTCCGCATCAACCGAAGCCACTGCACAATCATTATAAGCATAGCAGAATACGGCACCATCCGTATAAAAATTTTCGATATAATAAATTTTTTCTTTGCCTTTGGTTTTTCTGATTTTTTCAAAATATCCAATATCTCTTTTGTTACTGCTGACAGTTTGTGTTTTGGAAGCATGAACCGCAGGGTTGATAAAAATTTTAGTCGGGGTACCGCTTTTGGGTATGATAAAGTCTGACGCCGCATATGTGTAAGTATTGTTTATTCCGTCAATATAAAATACATCCGGCTGATTTGGATCTCCGATAATAAAAATATTTTCCCAGTTATTTGTTTTTCCGATATACTTGGCACTTCCGAAATCAATATAAAACACTTCATACTCTGCTTTCACTCCGTTATATACAAAACCATTGTCAGTGGTGTATATCTCAGAAATAAATGTTTTTAAAGCATAGCTATCAAACAATAAGAAAAATGCAGTTAATGACAACACAATTATGCTTAAAATAATGATGATTCCCATGTCCATTTTCCTTCCTCCAAACAATGATTCTTTCAACCAAAGTTGTCTAAAACAGTATAAACAGGAAACCGGCGTTCCATAATTAGTATTGCCGCAATAATCCCTATACATATTATGGTACAAACAACTGTTTTTAAACGAAACAACCTCTTAAATTTTAAATCGTATTTGATTTTTTGCTGAGAAACATTTGTTGAAACAGCCGTAACGAAACAAGCGGTCAGTAGAAACAGCAGAAGCATTACTGAGGCAAAACCGTTACTTGCCGATGGTTTTCCATAACCCGGAAGTACCCAGTTCAAGGCACGGAAAGTATAATTCGCCATGTAGAAATACTGATAAACAGGTATTGCTGCGATAACGGAAATTCCGAATTTTGTGAATGTATGCCTCCATGTTCTGCTCAGCATTGCCAAGCCATAAAATACAGCCACTGCAAGAATAAAAATAAAGGGCAAATAATTCGTTTTCCATGATAAAATATCAGCAATGACCCATGAAGGATAAAAAATTATGGCAGCCTGCACACCTCCCGATACAATATCAACCCAATCTCTTAATGTAAAAAGATGATATCCGGAAACAGATAGATTGTCCGAGCAATTCATAAACTATCACCTTCACTGTATATCTTCTATGTATTTTAGCAGGTCTTCTCTGTCCTTTTGCGGAAGATACTGCACTGCAATACGTTTTTCGGGGTCTTTGTCGGTAAGGTAAAGTACGATCAGAAAGAGCCATTCCAGCGGCTTCATAATAAAATACACAATATCTGCCGCAAGCGGTTTTTTGATAAGCCTTGCAACAGGCAGACCATATTTGTCATAAAAGCTCCTGACTGCTTTATGAAAGTGCGGTGTTTTCTCTTCCAGAACCTGCTCAAAGGCATTTGCAATACATAGCTGTCGGTTGACAATTACCCTGTGACCATGCCGCTGTCCTTCACGCAAAGGCTTGACTGTTTTCTTATGTCCTCCTGCGGCAACCGTGCAAAGGT
Source organism: uncultured Eubacteriales bacterium (assembly GCA_900317395.1). GTDB lineage: Bacteria > Bacillota > Clostridia > Oscillospirales > Acutalibacteraceae > UBA1213. The sequence goes on from ONGS01000052.1 coordinate 8,896, forward strand.
AATGTCCGTCTAACGATAAATTCGGCGGTGCCTGCTGCATTGACAAAGTCCAATCACTTGTTTCTGTCCATGCTTTGATAATAGAAGCCGGATTCTGACCGAACAAAAGCAAAATACAAATGACAATTCCCATCAGCGGCCAGAGCAGAATAAACGCATAAAACGGCCATTTTGTACTGTCAGAAAGCTTTTCGTCAAGCCTGCCCAGTTTTTTATTGCGAAGCCTTTCACCATCCGTGTTTTTATATTCAATGATTTTTCTTCTGATCAGCCCTGCTGCCATCAGACAAAGATCAAACGGATATATAGCTAAAATCGGATCGGAAGTCTGAATTGTCCAAAAAACAGATATAATTACACCCATATAAACAGCCGCTATCAAGAAGACTGACACAAGCGGTGGTATTTTTCTGATATTCCAAAAGGTCAGCAATATGTACCCTGCCAGAGCAATGATCAAAAACACAACGATGGTAAGGAAATGCTCAGTTGCTATCGGCGTATGACGTTCCTGATTGACCAGCTGAACATACCAGTCTTGCTCGGTAACATCCATAAATGCAAGATATAAAAGTGTGTCAATTCCGCCGATAATAATGGTGGCAGCCGCAAAATTTTTTATCCGAATTTCTTCTTTTTTGTTTCTTGGAAGTATGATCAGATAAGCAATATTCGCTCCTGTTAAAATAATCGGTAAAATAAAAATGACAAGCATAATAAAACAAAAATAAAGAGTTACTGCAAAATCATTACTCATATACAATATGATCCCTCACTTTCTCTCTTAATCACAAGACCTCATTGGTGTTATTTAAACTCTTATTAGGATTTGATTTTTCACTTAAACTATTCCGAATTATTGCAGGTCACATCATGCAGAGCCTGTGACCAAAACAATAATTCCTGTTCTCTTTTCTGATCCTCTTCCTATTCTTTGTCTGCCGGAGGTTTATATTCCAGTATGTCTCCCGGCTGGCAGTCCAAAGCTTCACACAGCTTGGCAAGCGTTGTAATTCTGATTGCCTTTGCCTTTCCGTTTTTCAGCACGGAAATATTCGGCAGGGTGATCCCTACCCTTTCCGCAAGCTCGGTTACGCTCATTTTTCGTTTTGCAAGCATAACATCTATGTTAATAATAATCTCGCCTTCCATTTCGTCACCTCAAATCGTCAAATCGCTGTCTTCCTGTAATTTTGATGCCTTTATCACAAGATGTGACAGTGCCGCCGCCGCTACCGTTACCGCGACTCCAATAAATGTTACGATCAAAGATGCCAGAACAATACCGGGATGATTCATACCAAGGAAAAGATAGATAACATTCATCACAAAAAAGAAAATACTGTCGCCTGTGGCAAGCATGGAGATCCATTTCAGGTATTTTGCATTCTCTTCGCAAAACGACCTGTCTTTGCCAATATTAGCAGATATTTTCCACCCTAATACCAGAACCAAATAGCACGGTACAGCCGTTACCCACAGAAAAATCAGCCACGGATAATAACAATGGGCATATTCGGGATTGTTTTCGGCAAATTCTCTTCCGAACATCGGAATGATCAGAAAATAAATCACCAGACCACACAAGCCTATCCCGATCATAATAAATTTCAGCCAGTTAGAAAGTCCTTTTTGCTCCATACAATTTTACCTCCAACATTTAATTACCAATTTAGTATATCACCCTATTTCCGTTTTGTCAATAAGTTTTTATTGAATTGCGATAAATTTTTTATAAAATAATAAACTTTGAGCCACACAACAGTTTTTGTCATGCAGCTCAAAGCTTAGAAAGGATTAATATGAAAAAGTCACTTATTATCGGTTATTGAAGCATAGCGTCTGATCAGCTCGGCGGCAGAATCAAAATCGTAATCTTCGGTATTGATACACAAATCATAATTCTTTGCACTATCCCAGTCATTGCCTGTATAGTATTTATAATATTCACGGCGGTGCTTATTGATATCGTTTATCGTTCTGATAGCTTCTGTCCTTGTAATAGAAAATTTTTCCATCACTGTTTTAATACACTGCTCTTCGGGTGCCCAGACAAATACTCTGACAGGATTATATCCATGGTTCTTTAATATATAATTAGCACACCTGCCGATCATCACACAGTCACTTTTAGCGGCAAGCTCTCGTATGATTTTTGACTGAAAATGAAAAATATTTTCCCGTGAACTGAATTTTCTGCTTTCAGGCGGAATATCATTCGGCAAAAATGCACCGCTCAGCTTTTCAAAAAGATTCTTTTTGACATATTCGTCATGCTGTGAAAGAAACTCCGCATTCATACCGCTTTTTGCAGACGCAAGATAAATCAGATTACGGTCATAATATTCGATGTTCATTTTTTCGGCGAGCAGCTTTCCGACAGCTCTGCCACCGCTTCCATAGCTTCTTGCAATCGTTATGACGGTATTGGACATAACACTCACTCCGATTCTTTAATGGATTATACTAATATTACACAATTTTCCCAATTATGTCAATAAAAGTAACAAAATTTTATTAAAAATAAATATTTTTTTACAATGTTCATTTGACTTGTTTTTTGTATATATTCTGATATTACGGAAATAATAGATTTGAAATAACAACATAAAGGAGTATGTGATTTATGAAAAAATCTGTTATTTTAATAATAGCTGCACTGGCGGCCTGCATGAGCTTTGCTGCCTGCAAAACAAATACAACGCAGGAACCTGCTAATTCCAATCCAAATAACGGTGCGGAGTCTTCTGTTGCAGCTTCGGAAATATCTGACAATACTGATATTGACAACGACCGTCAGGAAGAAGCCGGCAATGGCGTTGTAACCGACGACAACGGCATTATCGGAGACGGTGACGGTGATAACGACAACAACGATGATAACGATGGAAATCTTGTTTCCGATGTTGTGAGTGATACCGGAGAAATCGTATCTGATGTTGTCAGTGGTGCAGGAGATGTTGTATCTGATGTTGTCAGTGGTGCGGAAAGCGTTGCCGACAATGCCGCTGAAGGTATAGACGGCGATGATGACGATACAACAAGAAACAATGATAATGATAACTCCGAGAATTCTTACGAAAGCTCTGTAAACAATCCTTAAGAGATCAAAGGTCAGAATTCTGAACTCTGATTCTTAAAAAATTCCCTATGCCATGTCTGTAAAACGACATGGCATTTTTTTGTTTCAATCATCATATGTTAATAAAAAAGAAAGATTGGTGATAATATGATGACTTTACTTAATATCGAGCAAGTCAAAAACAAAAATATCCTTGATGCTTTCCTTTCCTTATTCAGACCATATAGCATTGAAACCGAATTAAAGGAAAATGATGATGCTTCGGTGCTGTCTATTACCTATCTACAAAGAAGAGGAACTGTCAGATTCAATAAAATTTATGAGCACTGTATCGGCAGAAGAAAAACCATTCTTTGTGATGAAAAGCTGAATCTGTTCAATACGCATTTTAAAAGGTTCAACAGCCTTACTTTTAAAAAAAGACTGCTTGAAAATTATATATGCAGTATTCTTGACAGTGCCGATTTTCCTCCGTCGGAGCTTGAAATTTCCTATTACGACCCGAAAGCCGAAAGTCCGTCCTTTGCGGAAAAACTGCTGAAGTATACCTCACGACTGACTGTTGTAAGCAATATGCCGAGATTTTATGAAAATGAAGCGGAAAGGCTTGCTGAAAAATACGGTGCCTCCATGCTTGTCAGCAATTCGGTGGAAAAGCTTGTTCCGTGCAGTATATTAATCGCCCCCACTATCATTAAAGAGTCCCTTCCAACTGTGTCCTCCTCCCTGATTTTTACCCTCAAAAGACCTCCCATACCTGTGTCCGGCAATATCATCACGGATTACACAGCAGCACTTCCCGAAAAATATGCTGCCCTTAAACCCGATTTTGTTGACGATATCTATTTTATGTCGGGACTTTACAGTCTATGCTCTGCCTATGAGCTTGGCGAAATTATCCCAACAGGCTGCGGAAACCAATTTGATGAATTTACAAATGAAAGCATGATACGGCAAATAAAGATACTCTCCCAAAAAAATTAAACCTAAAAAGGACAACTCATTTCGAGCTGTCCTTTTTTGTTTTTTTTACACAATCAACTCATTCCGAATGCTTGACATTTTGTCAAAAAAGTAGTTTAATGAAAGTGGAAAGTAGAAATTAAAACCATTATGTGTTATAATTGTATCGTTTTTTATGGAGGTGAAACTTATGAAAGAATTGATCGGTAAAGGTGTTTCCGGCGGTATCGCTATAGGTAAGCTTTATTTTCACAAAAATACTTTTTTGGATATTCCCGATTACGAAATCGACGATATCGAGGCCGAAATGTCAAGGTATCGTAAAGGAATGAAGCTTGCTAAGGTACAGCTTAATAAAATCTACAATAATGCCCTCGAAAGACTGACTAAAAAAGAGTCGGTTATCTTTCAGACACATATTATGATCCTTGAGGATTCAAAATTTGTCGAACTTATCGAAACTGCTATCAACAAAAAAAATAATGCTGAATACGCTGTATTTCATGCTTCGCTGAAACTCGCCAATATGTTTAAAGAACTGGATGATGAATATTTTCGTGCAAGAGCAAATGATATCGTTGATGCTGCACATATTTTATTGCAAATTTTACAGAATAAAAATGCAGTTACTTTGAATGAAGATGAACCTTTTATTGTAGCCGCTTCTGATTTACTGCCGAGTGATACAATATCTTTCAAGAAAGGATGCCTGCTTGGTTTTATCACCAATGACGGGTCACAAAATTCTCATACTTCTATTCTGGCAAGAACAATGGGCGTACCGTCTATCATACAAATACATGAACCTCTCGCCGGTTTTAATGGAAAAACGGCAATAATTGACGGTCAACTTGGTAAAGTCATAATTGATCCCGACAAAAACATGATGGCACTTTATAAAGCAAAACGTGAACGCTATATCAAACATCAACATCTTCTGAAAAGACAGTATGGTCTTCCATCGGAAACTAAAAATAAACAATACATACGGCTTTCTGCCGATATCGGACGTATTGAGGATATTGAAAAAGCAAAATCTAATGACGCAGAAGGCGTTGGTATTTACAGAAGTGAAATACTATTCATGAACCGTAAGAAATGCCCTGATGAATCAGAACAGTTTGAAACATATAAATCTATTATCAAAGCATTTTCAAGTAGGGACGTTGTGATCAATACTGCTAACGGCGGTTCGGGAAAAGGTATGGATTATCTTGACATACCTCACGAGAAAAATCCTGCCCTGGGCTATAAAGGAATAAGGATTTCACTTGAAAATCAGGACTTTTTCCGTACACAATTAAGGGCTTTATACAGAGCATCCGTTTACGGCAAGTTGTCCATTCTTCTTCCAATGATATGCAGTTTGGAAGAAATTGAATATGTCAAGCGTGAAATTAAAAAAATCAAGTCGGAACTTACATTAAAAGGACAAAAATACAGCGACCACGTAAAGCTCGGTGCTATGATAGAAACTCCTGCGGCTGCGCTTATATCCGATGAGATATGTAAAATTGTCGATTTTATCACCATTAGTACGGATAATCTGATACAATACTCACTTGCGATGGACAGGGAAAATCAAAAACTGATCGATTTCTATCGTCCCTATCACCCTGCTATCAAAAAGCTTGTCAAAATGACAATCGATAATGCACACAAAAACGGAAAATGGGTAGCAATCTGCGGAGAGCTTGTAGCTGATACAGCTGTTACCAAAGTGTTGCTTGCACTGAAAGCTGACGAACTTGTTTTAAGACCTTCCAACATCTTAAAAATCAAAGCTGCGGTAAGAGAAGCGGACACAAGCGAACCAAACAAGATTTTAGAAAATATTTTTTAATACTCAACCTCCCCACGCATAAAACATCAAAGAATACGATATTTTTATGTTTAAAAAAAATACACTTTTCAAAAATAAAGCCAAAGATGACAGTCAGGTTACTGCTCTTTGGCTTTCATTATTTTAATTCAGACTGGCTTTCTTTACAAGACAGTCCTTGCCGAAAAAGGCAATACCATATTTGAATACGGTTTCTCTTTTAAAACCGGTAAATATACTTTCTTTCGCAATTCTTAAACATCCCGTTAGAATTGCAAATTTAAGATAGGAATTATCTTTTAACGCTTTACTCAGAATCAACCTCATAATACCGGTAATTTCTCGATAATAACCGTTCAAATCACCTTTCGCCATTGGTACATCATATTCATCAACAAGAATAATAACAGGTTTTTGATAGTAATTGTACATCAGCTTTGATAAAAAAGTCGGACAGCTCTCACTGCCCGACTTACAAAACCAATATTCACCGACAAGCCACCGGCTTCATTTTATCTGTGATGGGATTATATCACAAATATTATTCCTCACGTTTGTAAACATAGTTGTAGAATTTTCCACCTACACCGCTCAGAATTTTTCCCGATTCATCTGCTACAGCATTTCCATAATCCCATAGATATTGAACACCCCAGATTTCCGATTTTTGAGCACGTTTGATAACTATTCTGAGATTGAGTGTCTGATCATCACTGTTGTTTAGAATAAGTTCCTTTCCGCTGTAACCATTTTTTGAATCAGTAAGCAAAGTATAACTGTCTTTGTCGACACTGAAATTATAAATATCATAATCGTACTCTGCCGGAAGATCTACACTTATATCAAACACAAAGCACTTCAGATTATAAATATACGGCTCTGTAGCGTCTTTTTCATATTGATTCTCAAAAATTTTGGTCTGATATAATATCTGTGCACCTCCCAATTCTTTTATCGTGGCTGTAACCGTACCATTGTTTGCAAGAATCTCCTGATACAGCTTATCACTTTCTTCAAACATCTTTTTGACATTTTCTTTAAAGTCTTCATCGCCCTTTATTTCGGAAAATTCGCTATTTTGTGCGATCTCCAGAGTTGTTTCCTTATTTCTGACGCCGGGAATAACCTCAACCTGATAAATCGTATAGGTCACTCTGTCTTCTGCAAGAATTTTGTAGTAAGTGACAGATTTTTCAAAGCTGCGATCATTCGTTACGGGATCTTTGGCGTTATATTGAACAGTATCGTGATATACTTTAAAGTCCGTATCTGAATCTTCATCCTTCTCCATAAGCTCCCACAAATTCTTGTCATTTGGATCCGGCTCACCGGTTCCTGTCCACTTATACATTTCGGCAAGATACGGGGCTTTCATTCTGAGGTTGCTTGTATCATCCTCTTTACCTACAAACGCATAAATGTTGAACTTGTCAACTCTTTGATCGCCTGTCTTGACACTATCATAGCTTTTGCTGTAAACAATTTCTCCATTTTCTGAAGCCGTTCTGATAGAAACAGATCGGTTCTCGGAGCCTTCAAGCGTACTGTCCTCGTTCATGAACGGTGTATTGGGAGATTGTGATTCATGGAACTCAGTCATATAGGAATCATCATTTGGTATGTTTTTGATAACAAATGGCGTATACGGAATCTTCCATCCAAATATATTATTTTCTGATTCTTCAAGAAGCGTATTACTGTCATTAACATCAAAAAGTTTGATTTTACCAGTGGTAAATGGACTTAAATCCATGTGGTAGGTCATATACGGGACGATTCTGTAATCGCCGACAGGTGCTGAATTTTTTAGTTGTATGGTCCAGGCATTACCGGTAGTAACAGTGGGTTCTCCGTTAAAATATTCTAGTATTTGTTCATCAGTCAGTTTTTGTTCTGTATCTGAACCAATCGGAGTAAAATAAATATTGACGTTAGCTGCCTGATATCCGTCTTTAGCATAAATAGTAGATGACTTATCTGGTCGGTTACTATTATGATACAGAGTTACGTTTGATGATGTCCATGTGCAGGTGAATTTAACATCTTCTGTTTCTTCACCCGTAACAATACCTACATACGTATTATCCTCCGACTTTATGATTGGGTAGCCATTTTTAGTTGCGGCACTTTGATAGATATTAGGGGCATTGTTGTAATTCATTGTATTATAGTCATTTTCGGAACAATCGCCGTAACTGCCATTCTGGACAAGCTCTCTGGTAAAGGTTCTGATATCACCGTTTTCAGCCATAATATCCATTTTTCCTTTGAAAATTTGAGGATAATATGCTCCTGTATCTTCATCATTATAGACATAGATTTCATTATAGCTGTTTGTAAGCGTAACCGCCCTGCCTTTGAGTGTGCCTTCTGGCAGATTATCATAGATTGGATTATCAGTATCCAAATAGAATGTTTGCTCCGGTTTATCAGCAATATACGCCTTTAACGGATAATAATAACCCCTGTAGCTGTTAGTATTTGAATATGCATCATTAGTATTTCTTGAATAATAATAATACTGGGGAGCAGTATTGTTGTAGGTTTGCCTTGTAATGGAAAAATAGCCCGTTTGGTTTGGATGCAACAGGTTTCCACTTTCATCTTTGGCATCGTCGTATAAAGCCTGATTTGGCAAATCATACATGGGATATCTTCTTGTAACATTACTGATACCTATATTACTCATAATATTATACCACGAATGTTGCTTTGCAAAGAATATCGTCGCAAAATGCTTTTCCGTTTTCGAGTTTTTCGTTCGCTCATAGAACAGTTCCACTTTGTACAATCCACCGTAGAAAGTAAAATACTTTCCCAGATTAATTGTTACCGTGCTTTTGATTTTCTTCTGCTGATCGTAAATGATATTGGTCGGATGGACGATGTCTTCTGTTATATAATTACTGTCTGTAATATTATCGTTCCATTTTAGTTCATTATACTTTTCATTCTCTCCCGGTATTCTGTCCTGATAAGTTACTCTATATCTAACATAACCTGTCGTATCTATATTATCGGTATCAATAGTAATTAACGGCGGCGAATCAAGATTATCAAACTGATATCTTTGGATATTCTGCGTTTCTGAATCATTATTGTCTTGCACATAATAATAACTAACATCATTCACGGGAACATCATTATTTTTATCAGTTAATGATGGCTGTTTATCCACTTCTTTAAGAAGATTATTATCTACCGTACTGGTAACCTTAGCATTATCCGGATTCGTCAACGTAACACTGTTTACACTTGCACGAGGCTTATAGTAGTCAATAATTACATGAGCAACAACGATGTTTTTGTGAATACCATCCTCAGCAGTAACCACACACATTACCTTTGTATAAACATTTTTGGTGTCAGTCTCCCCTGTAAAAGGAATTGACATTTCCCATGTATTATCCTTTTCATCAACATCAGGATCGTTCCATACATGATTTGCACCCCAGTAACCGCTTATAGCAAGCTGGGCTTCAAGATTATCACAGGTCAGCCACGGAGCAGGATATTCATCTGTATAAAGATATTCTCCGTCTAAAATACGATCTGTTGTATCCATTGTGTCGCCTTGATAATACTGAACTGTCGAGCCGACAGCATAGTTGCCAATCTTCTTGGATACATTGTTAAAAGACTGCTTCAGATAAATAGTACTATTTGTTTCAAAATCTTCATCGTCTTTTCTTGCCCGATTCGCGTCAATATCGTCGATCGCAAAATAAATATTTATATCAGTATAAATGACTGTATCAGAAACCTTACCGTCTTCAGCCACGGCAGGGTGAGTTTCCACAAGATTCTGATATTCATAAAATTTCTGATAAAACGATGTATCTGAATTATAATACGGATATTCAGTTTCAGCACCGATATTATAGACTTCGGCAATACTGCTTTTATCAATCTGCTGTTGATAGATATTGTAGTCGCTTGCGATCGTACGTTCGTTCGGGGGAACAAGCGCAGAATACAGTGAATTGACTTCCTTTCCTTTGAGGAAGTTATCGCCAAAAAACGTTCCTCGCAACCCGGGCAGCTTATCCATCTCGTTGTTGTAGTCTTCCTCGGTTGGATAATCCTCAACATTTTCGCTGACAATCTTACTCGGGACAAAGGAAGTCGCCAGCGGACGGGAACTACTAAGCACTACATAAGCGCCCTGGTTCTTAATTTGCTCGCCGAAATGTGACACCATATAACTTTGCAGGTAGGGAGAAAGCTCCTTAAAATCCTGATAAACAAGAAGGTTGTCGAGGTTCTTGTTCAGCGTCACATCTTCGGTGTTGGTATCGAGATCAATATATGAATCTGCCACTTCTGTGGAAAGGTTACTTCTGTAGGGGAAATTCGCCGAGAACACACCTATGTCTTTATCTTTATCAAGTGTTACATACGTTACTGTGCCGAATTTTCCTCCTGCGGCTGTCTGAGTATCATTAACAGAACTTTCGTTTTTAGTATAATTTTCTGTACCTTTGTTACTCTGGTTGGTTCTGCCTCCTATCAGAGGATAGTATGTGCTGCCTGCAGGCGGGTCGCTCATATCAAGGCATAAGTCTATATTATATATATAATTGTTATTAGTAGCATTATTTGATGCGCCGATAATCGAACCAACAAAAGTATTTGATGCTGTTTCTGAAACAGTATTTACTGTACCATAGTTAATCGCATATTTTATTCTTTTATTGCCACTACTATATCCCGATCCTGCTATTCCTCCCACGCAAACATAATTCTTTGTAGTGGCGTTTGCATCGGGTGCAGTTACGTTTCCGTAATTAATCAAATTGTTTGAAAGTGTACCGTTATTCAGCTGCACAATTCCCACAATACCACCGACCATCGTATTGGCATTAGGTTCATCTATTACCTTAACATCAGCATAATTCAGACATGATTTTACATTAGTAGCACTATCATATCCTACAACTCCGCCCACACCAAGATAAAAGTTTGTTGAAGTACGAGTATTTTCGTAATTTGTACTGTTGGTGTTTTCACCTTTGGTATTATTGTAAACTACTTCGCCGTAATTTGCACATGAAGTTATGGATGATGTTCCTGCACTCTTTCCTGCTACTCCACCCATGGAGATTATCGGTTGCTGACCGCCACCGCCAATTAAATAAGAAGTCGGATTGGTAACACTGACTTTTGCAAAATTAAAGCATTTATTGATTGTTTTTCCATTTGTGCTGCCTACGATTCCGCCTACATTGATATACCCTCCGCTGTTATCGCAACTGATATCGCCATAATTCAAGCAATTTGATACATGGTCTGATAAAACAGCTGCCACACCGCCTATATTACAGCGGTTTACTTCAGATACTTTAATATCGCCAAAATTGATACAAGAACTGCATCTTCGTGAAATACCGCTTATATGCCATACCGAATCAGTTGATACTGTATAATCCTTGTCCAGCACAGTAGCATTACGACACTCATGAATCGTTATATTTCCCCTGTTCTCGCAATGTTCGGCAGTATAGTCGGAATTAAATACTTCAACAAAAGTACTGTAATTTCCTGTAACGGTATTTGAAATATCAATATCGGCATTATTAAGATTATTTTTTCCTGCTGCACAGGCTCTGATATAACAGTAACCGTTACAATAAACATTTTTGAACTTGATGGGAGCATTATTTATACAATCCACAAAAGATGAACCCTGAGAAATACCGTGTACATAATGCGTTTTGTAAACCGGCATACAAACATTATCCACGTTGATCTCGCCGTTATTGTATATTTTTTTAGCTGATTTGACGCAAGTGGAAGCGGGAGAGTTTACATACACAGGTATGATATTTAATACATTTTGAAACTCACCCGAAATATTCTTCTGCCCATAGCGCTTAGTGCTATCAAGTTCATCAAAAAAATCTTTGAACTCCTCTTCTATCGTATCTCCGGGGATATCACAGCCTTTATACCACCCCAGCATTAGATTTTCTGCCTGCAATAAATTTGTCGAATTATTTGAACAATAAACATCGCATATAGTCGATGTTCCTGTTATGACAGACGATTCGTCTATATTTACATTTCCCAGATTTACACAGTTACTCACATTCTTAATACAGTTTCCTAACGTCCGGATATTTAAGGTATTCTGAATATGTCCTTTGAAGGAAATATCTCCAAGATTAATGTTATCGGAAAAACGATAACCGGAATTACTATTTATTCCCAAACCCGCTATCCACAAATAATACAAGCAGTCTTTGGCTTCCGTTGTATCCACATAAATATCGGAGTAATTAACACAATGACTTAAATCACGTTCACTATGGTTAGCATTATCAAATACTGATCCGCAAGCTGATATTCGCAAATATACCATTTTGTTCGTGTCATCAGGATTTGGTTTGAAATCAAATGTTCCATAGTTCTCGTTGTATGAACCCATGCCTGTGCCGGACATACTGAAACGTGGGTAATAACCATCAGCGGAAACATTGGTCGTATTCTTTACGGGGTCAAAATGATTTTTTGCAAGGTCAACCGTTACTGTACCATTGTTAATTGTTTTGTACAGTACCTTTTCGCCGCCCACAGTCTTTTCCATACCATTGGCATATTTTATCGAAACTCCGCTGACAGCAATAGAAATGTTATTTGAATTTGCTGTGCTATTAATCAAAGCACGTTCCGAAGGTGCAATATAAATATTGCCTTTGTTATAACATCCTTTACTGCTTTCTCCGGAAACACCTGCAAAACAACCTGCAGTTGTGTTTAAAGTACCGTAGGTTGATGCCGTTATGATTTTTCCCTCAGCTAAAATATCACCCTCATTATAGCACTGATACGCATATCGATCGGCTATACCGAAAGCCTCGCAGCCACCGACATACATATATATATTTCCTTTGTTATAATTCAGAAAATTATAATATTGATCCGAAGACGCACTGTATGCTGTGGTACACTCACCTATTCCAGCAATGTGAGTTTTCTCGCTCATAACCGAATAGATATTCGCACCGTTGTATGCATTGCATATTACATTGCCGCCTATGCCGTACATATATTTATAGTAAAGCGGAGATTCATTAGCAACGTTCTTTTTCCCATCAGGAAGCGGCAGTGCCACAGGCTTGCCGTCTTCATCAAAAAGCGGTTCGCCGTTTTCGTTAAGTGTGATCGGTCCATCAAATATCATGCCGAAGTTGGCATTTCTGCCACCTCGCTTGCTGTCATCAAAATAATATGAAGAGGCACCTGTCGGATTATATGATGTATTTCCCGTTGTTGAAAGGGACAAAGTGTTTGTAGTGATACCTGCGGCATAACAAGCACCACTGTTAAGCATCCAATCGTTGTCCTCGTCCGTTACGACTTCAAAAGAATAAATATTGCCGTAATTGGCACAGTGGATGATTCTTCCGTTATAGCGATCCTGTAAGTTGCTATTTGCAGTTGCACCACCCAGCAAACCACCTATCTGATAGTTTTCCGATAGAAAAACTTCTCCGGGCATATCGACATATCCGCCGATAATATCACCGCTGTTTGTACAGTCCGTTATTCTGTGGAAATTTCCGCTTGCCATAAGACCGCCTAAACGCACAGAATACTGTTGTCCCGTGCCTGATTTAACGGTTGCGGAACTGTGCACATTATACATATCGGCATAGCTGCTGTAGCCTATGACTGTGGCAGTACATACATTATATGAAATGGAGTTATAACTACTCGGCATACAATCTGTATCGCCCGAGCTGATCTCACCACCAATAAAATAAAGGTCATGAACGGTCGGAAACAAGTCTGAACTGTTATATGAGTATGCCTGCGGAATAAATGCCGTATAACGCTTGTTGGCATCATTTGACTTTGCAGGTCGGTTAATCGTAAGATTAAGTATGCAGTGACATTCCTGCAAAGCATTACCGTCTGCATCAGTACTGTCACTGTGAACATGGTGAATCGGACAGTTTTCTTCGTCATTCACTGCCGCACCGCTGAAATCACCGAAGAAATATGTTTGGTTATAATTTCGGGAATTTGCAGTCTGAATATATTTGTTACCGTTTTTATAGTTACTGTAAAACGTCAGATTCAATGACGGCTGATAGGCATATGGTGCGACCTCGTTCATATCAATGCAGTTTGCAAGCCGATAGTAGTAATAATACGTTATTGCGTTAGAACAATATTCAGCCGAATTCGGAAAATAAATCAGATCGGCAGGGGTGGAAATCAGAAAAGGATCATCCTTTGTTCCTTGTCCGGTGAAACCGTACAATCTCGGATACTGCCAATAATATTCAGTTTTGTTGGACGAAACAACGTTATAGGCTGCACGAAGAATCTTGAATTTGGTGTCGGTCATACCGTTCATTTTCTTAAGATCAATATTGTTAAGAGGAGTTATCTTTCCGTCAACCGAAGTAATTGTGCTGCCGGAAAGACCGCAGGCAAACACTTGCCCATCATAATAACAGTTAGTAATCGTACCATTGTTACCGGCACATACGGGATTCAAATTCGTAGGCACGGATGCAGCAAGCATTCCCGCAAAATAAGAGTTTGAAAGCATACCGCCCTCATTGTTAAATGCAACCAGACCTGCTGTATATAGAGCATTTGCAGATACGATTGCATTGACCGAAGGGGTACCATCTATATTGTATTCCTCAGCAATTACATAAACACTGTCGATCGTTCCGGAATTTTTCGCAGCTATTCCCGCAGTATATGTGGAGCTGTTATTGGAAGTGTTGATCATCGGATGAAACAAACCAAAATTCTCAACCTTTGCGTCGGCACCGACTACTCCGAAAAACGCAACAGCCGCCGCTTTATAGCCCTTATAGAAATACAGATCCCTTATTTCAAAGCTCTGACCGTCAAAAGTACCTGTAAACGGCTTACTATCATTACCGATCGGACGAAAAAACTTTTCGTCATAGCTCATTTCTGTATATTCAATATTATTGCCCAATACTATATTTGCCGACAAATAAAACGCTATTTCATCAGAAGAACCTAAACCGTTTACAATCATGGAAAAGTCATATAATTCTTCCGCATCGCAAATCATCAGCTTATAGCCGTCATCCATGTATTTCTTTGCAGCTACAGAATTGAAATCAAGACCCTCTCCGCATTGAATTTTGAAATCGGTCAAAGAAATCCTCAGCGGCTTCTGATAATCGGTCTGCTCAATGTATTGTTCATATTTCGGCAATGGAGAAATCGCATCGCTTCCGTCATAAAGTTCGTCAATAAACTCACACTCCGGTGGGGTCACCCCCTCTTTCAGACCATTGTGATACTCTGTACCGTCTGCTGCAGAAACATTTGTAAACAGGAAAGAGAACAGTTCTGATAAATTCAGCCCATCAAAAATTTCTCCCGGTATCATGCTGCAAAATATAAGCATTGCCAATAAAATAGAATTAACCTTAAAGATGAAGTTTTTTTTCTTCATGATATTTCTCTCCTCTCATTAATCATCATTGTTCCACCACGGAAGCGTATTCATTTTCCACAAGGCGGATACCCTGTTGAACTGAACACAGTCAACGGTGACTAACAACCGGATTTTTGTTGCTTCATCTCCCGGCACGACCGGGTCACTCAATGGATCTCCCAATTTGATAGTTTGAATTCCTTCAATCGTTTCCGTCTTTTCCATCATGTTCTTTATGTAGAACCAACCGTCATATTTGGTGTTATCATAAATCAGTTCCTCATCGTATTCATATACAGGAAACACATAAGGGACCAGTTGCTTTTCTTTTACTCCATCATTATCAACATCAACTTCTCTGTACCAGCTATAGCTCAGTTTGAAGCGACAATAGGTTTTTGCATTACCCGAATATTCAATTTCTACTCTTGCACCGTCAAGATCGTTACGGTCTATCTCAACATACTGCTTTTGGTCTGCGTCCTTTGTTATCTTTACTTCCTCCCCATTTTTCAAATAAACACGGGCAACGGCAGAAAAATCCTCAAGAGTTACTGTTGTATCTGCTTCTTCATCAGATAAATATTTGGAAAGTGTGAATATTCCGACTGCGACAGCTACCAACAACAAGCACAGTCCCGATATCATTATTTTTTTATTTTTTTGAAAAGTTTTTTTCATAATTCTCACCCTTAATCTACCTGTTCGGAATGTACGCTGAAATTAATTGGTTCCGAAGTTATACCAAGATCGGCAAGTGTTTTATGGGAAATATGATCTCCCTCGGCATTAAGATCAGCATCTTCCTTATAAACAGCATCATGTTCCACCCAGGAGAAAATCATAAACGATTTCATCTCTTCAGGTTTGAGGACTATGGATTCCCCTTCAAGCTGTTCGATCGTTTCTTTGTTTTTTTTGTCGATCGCTGTTTTTAGCGTATCAATACTTATATCATTGAGATTGATATTCAAATAATCGGCAAGTGCCAGCGGTACACTTCCTTTTGATATTTCAAATTTGTCAAATTCATCCTGTGTCATAGGAAGAATCAGTTTTGTATAATATTCACTGGGGTTAAACTGAAAATTTGAAAGGCTAATATCACATTCGCTCTTGTTGATGATGTTGATCTGGAGTTTATCATAAGTTCCCGGAACCATGCTGGCAGGCTCAGAGATTTTTGCAGTAGCATAGACCGTCAGATCACGATTCACCTCATTTGAACCCGGTACACCTGTTGATATCACAACATTATAAACTGCTGCATTCGCATCATCTGTTTGTGTATCTCCTGTAGTGTACCTCGACCACGAAAGCCCCAATGCAAAAAACGACAATATACACAAATAAACTATTATAAATACACGCCATCTGTTTTTTGATAATTTCTTCAATGTCAAACTCCCCTCAATTCACATATTAAAACATACACTTATCCTATTTTAAATTTATTATACAAAAATAACGCATTACTTGTCAATTACATTTCAACATTTTATGCAGCTCCATAAAGTTCCGGAAACACACAAATAATCGAGAAGATAATATTACCAATAATTAACAATAAGTTTTTTAGAATTTTATTGACATTAATGCTAATAGATATGATTTCTTACCTGATGTTTTGTATAAGCATTATTTCGATTTATATGCGCTGCTTCCAAATATGCTTGTGACCAATAAATTGTACCAAAAAAATTTTTACTATAGAAAAATATTTTTAAAAAACCTGCCCCAGAAGTTCTACATTCAATTCGTCATTTTCAAGGTAAATCTTGTTCAGATCTGTGATCTCATACTCCCCTCTTTGTGAAGGTTTCAGATTTTTTGCATAGTGGAAATAATTAAAATATCACGAATGCCTGCATTCATCAGTACTGACATCGGATAATAGCTCATCGGTTTATCATAATAAATAACAAAAAAACACTGCCTATCAGTATGCAAAGAATACAGACAGGCAGTGTTTTATGGAAGTAGGAACAGGCCTACATAAATTTATAAACAAACGTCATAATAACTATTTCTTAATCATTCCTTTTAGTTTATCAATTAAATTGATAACAATTTCATTTTTGCTCATGAGGAAATAAATCAAAGAACATATACTATAGAAAAGAACACCAATCAGTACTTGTAATATTAATGTCAGAACACTCACATTATTTATATAGCCAAACATATATACAATAACAAACATTAATACACCTACGACAATAAACCATGCAAAGCTTTTTAAGTAAGAAATAATCGGCAGTTTCTTCTTCACAACAAGTGTTTGAATTAAGCACACCGTGATTTCGGCAGCTATTGTGCCAATCATTGCACCAATTGAACCGTATATCGGTATCAGTATTAAATTGATAATCAAATTAATAACTGCCCCTGCAATAACAGAGAAAAGATATTCTTTATCTTTTTTATTTGGAATCAGATATTGCGTTCGGATCACATTAGCAAACGAAATAAACGGAATTGTAAAAGATAGTCCCATTATCAAAGTTCCTGAAAACGTAAATTCCTCTCCCCAAAAAACCGGAGCAAAAACTGGAGCAACGGATAACAAACCAAATGTTAACGCTAAAGCCAGACACATTACAAACTGCATGGACAAACTGATATATCTTCGTACTTCTCTTGCATTATCTTTTATTGCAAGATTTGACATTTTCGGAAGCATAACAGTTCCGAAAGCTGTTATAACAGTTATTGGAATGTTTACTACTTTTTCTGCATTTTCATAATAACCAAGCTGGATATTATCACTTAATAACCCAAGCATTATTTTATCCATATATCGATACACACTCACTGCGACAGCCGGGATAAATAATATTAATATCGGTTTTATATGCTTACGCATTCCGGCAAAATCAGGCTTCACGAAATGAACATACTTTCGTAAAGGTACCCATAAAGCCAACTGACTGAAAAGCATTCCTAAAGCCATGATAAGACAGTAGATCCACAAATCATCTTTTGTTCTAATAAATGCAAAAATACAAATAACATTTAATATTTTGGTAATCGAACTTATTGTAACAGTCAGTTTGAATTTTTCAATACCGAAATACAGCCAGCTGATATCAAAAAATCCGCTAAGAACAAAAGCAATTTGTATGACAGCATATATTTGATCCTCTTTGAGCATCAAAACATAAATCACATATACTATCAATACAAAAACAGATACGATAGCATGGACAGCAAATAGATCCGAAAATGTCTGATTCAGCGAATTGACATCATCTCGTTTTTGAGCAATTTCTCTGTTTCCATGGTTTTTTAATCCAAGCATGGAAAAAAGGACAAAATAAAAAGCCACTGAATAGGAATAGGAATATGTTCCTAACCCTCCTACACCGATCACTCTTGCGATATAAGGAGACGTGACAAAAGGAAGAATAAGTATCAAAATTTCATAAACCATCTGATACAGAAAATTTTTCTTAATGCTTGCTTTTTTCATTTTCTATTTTACCTGCCCATATAAATATTTTTATCACATAGGTCATTCTGTTTTTTGCCTATGCTTCAATCCTATTGTTTCCTCATTTTTCATGACTTCTGAAAAGCTTAAACATCATTCCCTTAACTTTTTGTTTGAAAGAACTTTTAGGGTAACAGCTTCTTACAAGCTTATCAACCTTTTCCCCCTTATAAAGTTCCGCAAAAAATTTTTCTCTCAATTTATCGGGTTTGACTGACGGGTGTGAAAGCTGGTGATTATTTCTGATTGCTTCATCTATATCAACATCAAACAATCTGAGTTTGCTTTCTTCTATAAGGCGCTGACCTTTTTCGGTTTGGCAGAGAATCAGAGATATCCCCTTTTTCTGTTCTTCTTTGGAAAAAGATGCGCCCCACGAATCTCCCAGCGTTATGTCTGATATACGTTCTTTTTTTGCATATGCACATTCGTAACAATTATCAGTATTAAACAGTGATTTCAGAAATCCCATAGAATATTTATCCATGCAGCCCGGTTCACTGATAAGCTGATCATTACACATCAGTCGGTAATCACTGTTCCTTCTGAATTCAATCGTATTAAGATGATCTGTTTTTTTATCATGTTGCTCAAGAAAAAGTTTAAGAAGCTTCTGGGAGGGTGAACCGTGACAAATAAGATCCACAGTAAAAAGTAATTCCGAAAGATTTTCACCAACATATTTTTTTACGCCCGCCACATGACATGGCAAACCCACAAAAAGAACTTTATTACCTTGTTTAAGCAGGAGTCTGATTTCTTTATATACCCCCGATGAATCACTTTTTACATACTTTGAACCTTTGAAATTTTTGATATCTTCAATCTTATTGGTGATACAGTATACGAATTTGCCTTTTACAAAAGTACAGCTGCAAACATAACCTCCGTTATTAATAAAATCCTGCTCTATTACTGTTGCAGCACCACCGGAAGCAGCTGACAATCTGATATCACTCTCCTCCGCCCATCCTTGGTACCACTTGACCGGAGCCATCGCTTTTTTAATAGGATAATTGACCTGACAGATTCTTTTGCAAGCACCGCAGTTAATACACGCAGTTTCATTTATCACAGCATTCAAGCTTTTCATAGTATCACTAATCGTAATAGCGTTATGAGGACAAATAGCTACACAGGCCGTACAACCTGTACATTTATCTTCTTCACATACAGTTTTCATATCGTAAGGTTCACCGCCTCTTATCAATCAATATATATAATTATATAGTATTAAATAATTCTATTCAAAAATGGTATTTTCTTCATGATCCATGATACAACATAGATTATCAGTATAAAAACAATAAAAAATACAAGTACACCGCACAAAATCAATGGTGAAAAATTCAAGGGAGATATATGAAACATTTTATAGGTGATATTAATAAATACAGGATGAATCAGATACATTGCAAAGCTGCACCCTGCTACAGATAAAACAGCTTTTCTTATTATCGGACGCTTTAATATCACATCACTATGATTCATGAAAAATACAAATACCGCCAGTGAACAAACAGGTGTAATGATATTGGAAGCACCGCGATTCCATTCTGCCGGCTCTTTTTTCAGTAATAAAAACAGGAGCTCTGAAATACAGCTTACAAGCAATGCAGCTATGCCGACTGTATAAATCAGTTTTTCTCTTTTTACAGTAAAATTATCAGCATTTCTTAAATATCCCCCAAGCATATAATACATTACATAAATATTCAGGATCATATAGTTCTCTATATTTATGTCAAATATATTGTTTATCATAGGAATAATGCCATTTCCTACGAACAGGATAAATAGAATTACTCTTTGCGTTTTTTCATCCGTATTTGCAGCAAAAGCCTTTAACACAGGGGTGATAATATAAAGACCGATCAACATATATACATACCACATATGCAACCATGAATTACCCTCAAGCATATTCAAAATCCCTTGCAGCACTGTTCCAAATGAAAATGCTTTAGATGTCATTACAATTTCAAGAACGGCATAAGTTGTGCCGAATATCAAAAGCACTACAAACATTCTTATAATATAACGCATCAACTTTGGCATTGCAATCTCTTTATTTGGATCTAAAAGAAGATATCCGCTGATCATCAGAAAACACGGAACAGCAAATCTCACCAACATAAATATTTCATCAAGCACCGCATAACTGTACACTCCGATCTCTGTAATGCCCGTATTGTTGATAATTGTCATGCAGGTATGGTTCATGATAACGGATAAAATACATATTGCTCTCAGAAGCTCAATCCATTTTTCTTTTTTCATTACAGGTAAATTGGAATTATGTTGCTTTTTTATTGTTATTTCTCCTTTTTTTCGCAAATTGAGCAGCTGCCACACCAAGCCACATCCAAAAAATCGTCTGATTCCAGATATTGCCTGACACTAATAACTTAGGTATGCAATTACACAGTAAAAAAACTGCAAAGATTTCGTAATCCGTGTCAGTGTGTGATACAAAAAGTGAGTCTATCAACATTCTGACACCCAGATAAGTAGGATATGCAGCAAACAGAATACCGCCTTCAAATAACATTTGCAGAATAAAATTGTGCGGATATGGGTATATCCCTCCCGACACACTGCTGCTCATTTCCATACCGTAACCAATAATGGGACTGCTCAAGATTTTACTGATAAAGAAACCATACACCTCATCTCTTCCATTGGAAATGTCAGACTTATATACAATCAATTTATACATTTTTATAATAAAGCTCGGCACGGTACGACCTGAAGAATAAAAGTAATTGTATAAATAGACTATAATCCTTTCAATATTCAAAACCAGAACTACAAGAACTATTCCGGTTATCACCAAGAATATCATCATCGCTCTTTTTTTCTTTGCGGAGATTTCATTATTTCTTATATAACATATCAATAAAACCAAAATCAAAAATATAACCGATGCAATAACACCTCTGTTACCAACTTGGAGCAGCTTATACAGTAAATAACCATTTACTATATAGCATATTTTTATCATAATATTGCTCTTTTTTCTGTACCGGAAAAAATGTATAGCAGCCGCACTTACTGTAACAAAAACAGCATACGCTTTTGACATATCCGTCTGCTGCAATGTTACATATTGGTACTCAAACATCTGATTGGAAACAGGTAATGTAAATAAAGAAATAATAAGTATACACTCAAGAATCGTTTTTGTATTTTTCTTAAGTAATGCACATACAATAGGAAGAATACAATATCCTGCAAAAGAAAAAAACGATATATTTCCTATTCGGTTAAATATATTGCATATAAAATAGAAAAACATAATCAAGCACAACAGGAAACCGACCGCAAAAAAATCTGTTTTACTCAGATTACGATATATAGCCAAACTAAATAACAGCAATACTGTCGCTGCACCCATAACTAAAAAAAAGCCCTGTGTTATATTTAAGATATATAAAATCTGGTTAAACAACAGATTTGAAGTGCATAGGACAGCAATAATAAGGCTGTTTAAAAAAACATGTATATCATGAATCTTTATTTTTAATGTTTTTATTTTTAATGCTTTCATTTTTCACTCTCCACACCGGATGAAAGATCATTCAGGGACAATGCGTATTTTTCTCTGTGAACAGTTTTTCTTTTCACAGCATAGCGTAAAAGTCTGATAAACTGGGCAACAGGATTCCCGGCTTTTTTCAGCCAAACAAATGCCGAAGGTATATCCTTTTTTAAAATATATGCTAAAGCAAGATCTCTATAATGGAAAGAAATAACATCCTTTTCTCTTTTTTTACCAAGCCCGGCAATTATTTTTTTATTCTTTTCCAAAAAATATGTTCTCAATTCAACTGCTTTTGTGGGATTTGATGGCACATTCCTGTCAATTACATATTTATATACAAGATACTCAGGCAAAGCCTTTCCCTTAAATTCAGACAGTATCCTACAACAAAACTCCCAATCCTGATGTCTGCGGTAGCTTTCGTCAAATCCGCCTGTCGCTTCAAAAACTGACCTTCTTATCATCATCATACTGGAATTAAAACGTAATTTCCCTGCCAAGAGGTTATATAATATATCTTCCTCTACAATATCAAGCTTATATCCGATACCGGTACTTTTTACGATATATCCGGAGCAATATACCAGTCCGTAACTGTCGTCAAGCTCTTCAAAAAGCTTTACCTGCTTTTCTATTTTATCCGGCAACAATATATCATCATCATCAAGGAATGATATATATTTCCCACTTGAAGCCCTCATTCCTGTGTTTCTGGCTGCTGATCCGTTGATATTATTTTTGTGTTTAATGTAAGTTATTGAATTTTCTTTAATATATTTTTCAAGTAATTTCTCCGTTTGTATCTGGCATTCGGTTCCTTCACCATTATCATCTACGATAATAATCTCAGTGTTATCATATGTTTGTCTGACAGCCGCATCTATAGCAGCACATATGTTATCAGTTCCCTGATATGTAGGCATAATAATAGATACTAAAGGATTCATGTTCTCCTCCCCAATGCATTTGATAAATATTCTCCGGCATTTTTTCTTTCTTTTTCAAGAATTGCGTTTACGGACCGGAACTCCACCGGCTTATAGGCAGCCTTAAGGTCCTCTTCTGTTTTGACAACTCTGTCCGTCAATCCTGTCTTTTTCAAAAGGCTTAATATCCTGTCATTGAATTCACTTCTTGGTACAAACACAAATTGACTGTTAAAATTAATTGAAAATGCTACGCCGTGAAATGAATTTGTAACAATAAAATCAGCATTTGCAAACAAGGATAAAAAATCCTGCGGCTTTCTGTGAGTGAATAATTGATCCACTCCCTTCGGTTTTTTCAATTCCCATGAAAGCTTGACAATTTTTAATCCTTTTTCTTTAGCAATTTTTACTGCATATTCTGATGCACCATTATCCTCATTATAAAGAAGAAACAACAGCAAATATTTTTCCTTTACAAGTCTTTTGCTGCTCAGCGAAAGCCAGTCCTTTTTATCAATCTGGAGAGTAGGGTCAATAAGACATACGCTTTTTATACCCATATCAGATAAGATATCCACTCCTGAATCTTCTCTCACAGACAGAGCAGCGTATTCCTCGAGCATAGGACGAATTTCTTTTATCTCGTCATTTGTTAGTTCGCTTTTTCCGAAGCTTGATACAAAGCTGATTTTTTTTGCCCCAGGAGCAGCATAATTCAAATAATAGCTTTTATCAACCCCATGGTTGTACTTACTGTTCCATACCTGATCGCTACCTGTTATATAAACATCCGCTGTTGGAGGAGAGCGTAGAATATCATCATTTGTAATATATTGCTTCTCGCTTAAATGAATATATTTTTTGATAAAACCACCAAAGGAAATATCCTTAAGCATAAAAGACGGTATTTTAGCTGCATAGTATAATATTTTTTTCAGTTTCTTCCCTTCCAATTTTGGCGGATATTCTAAAAACAGCGGCTTTTTGGCTCTATACGGAGAAATATAATCAATTATTTCACAGGTAATACCCATATCCTCCAGTATTTTCTGTGTTGCATAGGTTTGCAATACAGACCCATAATTATATATTCTGTGCATTGTAATGACAGATGCCTTCATTTTTATTCCACCTTATTTTTTGACCCTCACAAAAAAACAAAGAGCCAATCTTGTTAATCCATAACCTGCTATCCTTCTGAGCTTATTTACCTTTTTTACCTTATTACTAACATCATAATTGAGCAATTCCTCAAGCTTCTTCATTTCCCTTAGCAACTGCTTGTTTTTTATTCCTGAAGAAACACCAAGCAATACAGAATACTCGTATGCGTAGTAGGATGCAAGAAGTTCCGACTTGTTTTTATCCTGCAATTCAAGAGCTTGTTGATAGCCTTTTTTACACATATACAATTTATCGGAAACAAGCTTTTCATTTTTTCCAACAGTAATCGATCCCTGGCGCTGCTGACGATAGCAGTAAAACGGTACATCATAAAAATCAAATCTCTTAGCATATATCAAAAGATCTCCGCACCAGTCCATATCTTCACTCAGATATCCTTCCTTAAAACGCATTTCATGCTCATCAATAACCGATTTTTTTATCACTTTATTCCATGCCGCAGCACGGTATATATTATTCTCCAATAGATACTTTACAGCATTGTCGGTATTCTTATCAATAATTTTTTCACGATCAGCTTCGATATTCAATATATATGTATACTTATTATCTTTTTCGTAATAACGCTTTGCAGCGAAAACAAGCAAGTCAGCATGTGTTTCCGTCAGATTTTTGTAGATATGCTCCAGCGCACTGTCATCATCCCAGAAGTCATCACTATCTATAAATATGACATAAGTTCCCACCGCCACATCAAGTCCTGCATTTCTCGCACTGGACAATCCGCCGTTTTTTTTATGCACAACCTTTATCCTGCTGTCTTTTTCAGAAAAATCATCACACATTTTCCCACAATTGTCTGGAGAGCCGTCATCTACCAATATCAGTTCAAAATTCTGAAAACTCTGGGACAAAATGCTTTCTACACATTTTCCAAGGTAATTTTCTACTTTATATACAGGTACAATTACACTGAAAGCTATGATATCATTCACCTTTCTACTCTCCGTTTCATTTTCTTGTAATTGCGGTTTGGAATAATAACACCGTGTAGAACAGATGCTACACTGCAAAGAATGAATCTGGGACAATGTCTGATGAGTTTTGTACGAAGCTTTATGAGTGAACTTCGGTTATCCGCTGCGAGCGGAACATCAGCCCACGGTGATCTTGCCTTATATTCCAAAAATCTTTGTAGTAACGGATGTTTGTTTCCAACGATCCACGGTCTTAAACCATCCAGAAAACAAGTAGTGAAATGTACGATTACAGGAGCATTTATTGCGTCTGTATATTCTTCTTTACTATAGAAATCCTCTTTTTTGCCTCTGCGTATTTTCAATACCTGTTCATAGGTCGCATAAAAATAAATTGACAGGGTATTGTATTTCATCGGAAGCTTTAATTTCTTTTCCTGCTTCACTACCCCGTTCAGAACATCCTGATCCAGGTACGCAAGACTACTGCCATATGTTTTAATATAATCGGTAAATCGTTTTTCGTAGTTTTCTTTTCTTACCTCATCCAGATTCAGGAAAACCACTCCACCGTTCAAATAATAATCGCCATTTTTGACCCCTATATTTCTTCTATATCTGTCATTGATACATTCATGCATTCCCCCGAATACCTTTGTGTTCATATCAGTATTCCATAAAGGCTCCAGTGAACCAACAACTATTGTATCGCAATCAATATTCAATACTTTATGTACGTTTTCCGGCAAAGCACTTGCCATATACAGTCTGCCAAATGTACTGATATTCCATCTCCGGGTATCTATTTCCTCTCCGGTGAGTGCTTTCATATCAGGCATAGGCACAAAATATATCTTTCTTCCGTAACTGTCAACTACCTGTCTAAGTTTTTTCTTATTTTCTTCGGAGATATTATTATCCATTATATAGATATTGATTTCCTCAGTGCTTTTATTATTATCAAGTAAAGACAAGATGGAAATACCTGTCAGAAAAGCATAACTGTCGCTGCTTGAATATAGAATTTCCATATTTTCCTCCTTCATCAAATCATTTTAAGCAATTATATCATTTTCTGAATAAAGAAATATACTCACGGAAAGTGGGCCATGTTTTATCTTTGTCAGTCGCAATAATATTCTTTATTCCATATTCTTCAAGAGGCCACGGAATATTAAGTTCACTGTCATCCCACCTGATGCCTCCACAAGCCTGTGGGATATACTTCCCTGAACACTGATAGGAAAATATCGTACGATCCTAAAGTGCAATAAAACCGTGTGCAAAGCCCTCAGGAATAAAAATAACCTTATTATCTTCTGCACAAAGAAGTTCCGTATGATATTTCCCGAAAGTAGGAGAGTTTTCCCTTAAATCCAGTGCAACATCAAACAATTTTCCTGTAACAACATGGATAAGCTTTGCCTGCGATTGCTCTGTCTGATAATGAAGCCCTCTCAAAGCTCCTTTAGATGAATATAGATCGCTTGTTTCGGTAAATTCACAGGTGATTCCGTTTTCTGCGAAAACATATTTTTCATAACATTTTTTATACAGTCCACGTTCATCAGGGTACATATGAGGTTCTATTATCAGCAATCCGTCTATTTCTGTTTTGTTGAATTTAAAAGGCATTCCCTATCACTCCCCTGCTTTCAGACTTCGATATATATCAAGAATTCCTTCTCTGTGATCCTTTGGAAAAGGATAGTGTATACACTCCTGAAGTTTTTTATTATTTCCGGCAAAAACCATTGCTTCATTTTGTCTGTACGGAATACTTCCAAAGGAAACTAAATCAATATCAAATCCACAGGTTTCCACTATTTCACATATAAAATCTCTTACACTAACAGAATTATCAGAACAGATATTATATATTTCATAAGGAACATATTCTGAATCAGATAGTTGTATGATTGCTTTGGCCACATCCTTTACATTCACAAAATCTCGTATCTGTTCTCCTGCTGTTGTTTTGATTGTTTCGCCCTGCATACAGCTTTTTATAATCGAGGGTGCAAGTCTGTTTATCCCTTCGCCTTCACCAAATACTCCGAACGGTCTAACTGTTATCAAGGGTACATTATGTTTTTTGGCATAGGCCGTAGTTAGCTTTACAGAAGCATTTTTGGATATTGCATACAATGATTCCGGTTTGCATTCCATATCCTCAGTCAATAAAACGTCCCCGTGATCTCCGTATTCAAAGCATGAACCAAAGTTGATAATTAACCCACTGTTATTCTTTTTGGCAAAATCAACGATTTGACAGCCCATTTTAATATTGATATCACAAAACAAATCAATATCATCAAAGTCCGCTCTTACTCCAACAGTAGCTAAGTGAAAAATCTTGTCAAACGATGGATATTCCTCTGCATTATTTTTCATCTGTTCCCAATTCTCGACAATTTTTATTTCATTATTCATTTTTAAAAGCTTTTCTCTACTGTACTGATCGTCTTTTTCAATCAAAGCATATACATTAGTATCATTTTCTGTAAGAAAAGATACCATCTTGCTTCCGATAAAACCTGCAGCACCGGTCACAAGTATATTCTTCATAAAATCAATCCTCACAATTCATATATCCATTATTGCCGCACCAATTGTTCAGATGTGCATTTTCTTTCAATCTCTTCCAAACAAATCTCTCGTATATACCTTCTGACTCACATCATCAAGACAGCTGTCATAACGATTAGCAATGATTGCCTGAGAATATTCTTTGAATTTTTCAAGATCATTAACAATCTTGCTTCCAAAGAAGGTAGTTCCATTTTCGAGTGTCGGTTCATAAATTATTACCGTTGCACCCTTTGCCTTTATACGCTTCATTACACCTTGAATTGAGCTTTGACGGAAATTATCACTGTTGCTCTTCATTGTCAGTCGATATACACCCACTACACAATTCTTTTCTGTTTTAGCATCAAAATCTCCATGGTTAGAATAATCATAGTATCCGGCAATCTCAAGCACACGGTCTGCGATGAAATCCTTTCTTGTGCAGTTGCTTTCCACTATAGCTTTGATAAGATTCTGAGGTACATCATGATAGTTAGCCAGAAGCTGCTTTGTATCCTTAGGTAAGCAATATCCACCATATCCGAAGGATGGATTATTATAATGTGTTCCTATTCTCGGATCAAGGCAAACACCATTGATGATTTGTTGTGTATCTAACCCCTTCATCTCGGCGTAAGTATCAAGTTCATTGAAATAACTGACACGCAATGCAAGATATGTATTCGCAAAAAGCTTGACCGCTTCCGCTTCAGTGAATCCCATGAACAAAGTCTCTATATTTTCTTTTACAGCACCTTCTTGTAGTAATTCTGCAAAAATTTGTGCAGCTTTTATCAGCTTTTCATCCTCCATATCAGTACCGACAATAATACGGCTTGGGTAGAGGTTGTCATAAAGAGCCTTGGATTCCCTCAAAAATTCAGGGCTAAAAATAATATTTTTGCTGCCAGTTTTTTTCCTGACAGCCTTAGTGTATCCTACCGGAACGGTTGACTTGATGATCATAATTGCATTGGGATTGGACTGCATAACAAGATTAATGACCCCTTCAACAGCAGAGGTATCAAAATGTTGGGTTCGGCTGTCATAGTTGGTTGGAGCAGCAATGACGATAAAATCAGCATTACTGTAGGCAAAATCTGCATCAAGAGTAGCCGTCAAATCAAGGTCTTTTTCCGCAAGATACTTTTCTATATATTCATCCCGGATAGGTGATTTTCTATGATTAATCAGATCTACCTTCTCCGGTATAATATCAACTGCATATACTTTATGATTTTGTGCTAACAAAGTCGCAATTGATAAGCCGACATAACCTGTTCCTGCAACCGCAATTGTATATTTTTTATTCATTCCTTTTCCCTCATTTGTAAAAACCATTGACTTTGTTTGCGAAAAATCTTTTGACCGTCAAAAAATTTTTCCAATCAATACAAAAAAATTCTATCTTCCCTTAGAAAAAGATAATTTGCAGTAGATCCATAGCAATGTTAATGAAAATTACATTCTTGAATTTACTACTCTTTAGCTTTTAAAAATTCATTAATTTGTTGATCCATACACTGCCTTACATTTCCACCCTCAAGCCAGTTTTTGCTCCATTCAACAACTTTTTCTACTGCTTTATCCAGATTCCAGCGTGGCTGCCAATCAAATGTTGATTTCAATTTAGAACAATCAAGTTTCAGGAAATTCGCTTCATGAGGACCTCCGTCATAACGACTGATCCATTTGATATCATCTCCCCAGTACTTCACAAACAAATCAACAAGCGCACCTGTCCGATAGCAATCCCGATCATCCGGACCAACATTATAATAATCGGCATATTTAATATCTTCATACTGTTTTGCCGTAATCATTAGATAGGCATATAGCGGCTCCAATACATGCTGATACGGTCTTGTTGAATAAGGATTTCTTACAATAATATCCTCTTGATTTTGTGCTGCTCTGATACAATCAGGAATAATGCGGTCATTGGCAAAATCTCCTCCACCGATCACATTACCTGCCCTTGCAGTTGATACAGCAACTCTTCCGTCACTGAAAAAACTGTTTTTATAACTGTGTGTTACCAATTCCGAGCATGATTTAGAATTAGAATACGGATCAAATCCATCTAATTCTTCATTCTCTCTGTATCCCCATGCCCATTCCCTATTCAAATAAACCTTATCGGTTGTCACATTCAAAAAGGACTTTACACAACTATTATTTTTTACACACTCCAGAATATTAACAGTCCCCATCACATTAGTTTCATAGGTATATTTCGGATCTTTATAGCTGTCACGAACGATCGGCTGTGCAGCAAGATGAAATACTATGTCGGGCTGAGCTTCATCAAATGCTGATTTCAGACTATCATAATCTCTAATATCACCGATGATAGAGGTAACATCTTTTTCAATCTCTGCAATTTCAAACAGTGACGGTGATGTAGGCGGATTTAAAGAATAGCCCGTGACAACAGCACCGGCATTTGAAAGTATTTTACATAACCATGATCCTTTAAACCCTGTATGTCCTGTTATAAATACTTTTTTGTTTTTATAAAATGATATATCAAAATTCATTCTAACTTCTTCACTCACTTCCACAATTTCCAGGGTGCTGTACCATTATTCCAAAGATTTTCAAGCTGCTGTTTTTCCCTAAGGGTATCCATACACTGCCAGTACCCTTTATGGGTATATGCGCAAAGTTGATTTTCCTGAACCAATCTGACCATAGGATCCTTTTCAAAAATAGTATCATCATTATCAATATAATTGAACAATTCCGGTTCATATACCATAAAACCTATATTAATAAGATCACCGTCAAGATCGCTTTTTTCTCTGAATTCACCAACTGTACCATCCGCTTTTACTTCCAGAACACCCTTATTTTGTCCGAAGTTATATACAGAAACTGTACCGATTTTACCTTGTTTGCGATGATATTCTACTAATTCTTTGATATTAACATCCCCTACCGCATCACCGTATGTCAGTAGAAATGTTTCATCTCCTACATAATCTTTAATTCGTTTCACTCGTCCACCGGTTTGTGTATTCAAACCCGTGTCTACTATGGTTACTTTCCACGGTTCTATACTTTGGTTATGAACGATCATTTCATTCTGACCATTCGTAAAATCGAATGTAATATTAGAGGTATGCAGAAAATAATCTGCAAACCATTCTTTTATATGGTGCTGTTTATATCCGGCACATATGATAAACTCATTAAAGCCATAAAAAGAATATATCTTCATAATATGCCATAAAACAGGCATACCGCCTATTTCTATCATTGGTTTTGGTTTAAAGGCGGATTCTTCCGAAATTCGTGTTCCAAAACCTCCGGCTAAGATGACTACTTTCATGTTTTGATAACTCCCTCTAAATACAACATTTAATGTTTGTTCTGATAAAATACTGATTATCAGTACATCAAATTTTTACTATAATTGTAGTTTCTAAAAAAATTTGTAAACTAAAATCGCCCAATTATCCATAATTACAACAATATGATTATACTACCATATCATATTTTCGTCAATAATTCAAGAGAATTTCCTCTTTTTTTACAAAAATGTATTAGCACAAATCTTAAAAAACGTTATTTTTCTGTTCCTTGAGGCTTTTATATCAAAAAGCAAAAGCACTGCATTTTTTCTCCCCTGCAATGATTTTGCTTTTGTGTTTTTTTAGTTGTCAGGAATTCGGATAATACTGATAGATGATCGTCTCGACCTTGCCGTTGTTAATAAAGAAATCCAGAGCTGTACTTGCGCCTGTTGAATATGTATAGCTAAATTCGTCATGTGCAACTGCATTTTGGAGTCCATATGCTTTTTCAATATCAGCTGTTGAGCTTCCTATTGTAATACCTTTGGCCGTTGCTGCACTATTACTTGTGATCTCGATCTGATAGATTTTCTCTCCCTCGCTGTCAGTAAGTGTCTGCACTTTAAAACCGTTATAATAATATATATTATCATTAGGCGAATCAGCTGTTAGACAACTCGGTACGCTTTCTACCTTTGAGGCATTTCCAAGTACTGCAAGCGCTTCAGATATTTTCTCAAGTAGTCTGATCTGTCCGTTATTATAAACAAATACCAGATCGTCCTCATTGTAGCTACCCATTGCAGTCTGTAATGTCTGTGTTTCCTGTGGCTGTTCAACAGATGATTCCGGCACTGCAGAGCTTTCTTCCTTGCTGCTTTCTTCTTCGCTTGATTCAGCCTCAGAGCTTTCCTCTTCTTTGCTGCTTTCTTCTTCCTTGCTTGATTCCTCTTCGGAGCTTTCTACTTTCTTGCTGCTTTCTTCCTCCGAGCTTTCTACTTTCTTGCTGTTTTCTTCCTCGGAGCTTTCTACTTTCTTGCTGTTTTCTTCCTCGGAGCTTTCATCCTTCTGAGCACTTGCTTCGATAGAAACCTGCCCCTTTGACTCTTCTGCTGTCTGTGAATTATCTGCGCATCCCGCAAAGAATACAGTCATGCACGCAAGAAGTGAAATTGCAATCAACTTTTTCATTTTAATTTTCCTCTCTTTATTTGTAACTTATTTTATAATAACCGAAATATTTTCCTCGGTTATATCACCTGAAATACCTTCGATCAATGCTGAAAATCCATAATCAGATTTTTCTTCCAGACCAAGAAGCTCCGTTTCTGTATCGGGAAATGCTTCAAAATATCGGTCTTTACCACCATCATTGATTTTTATATAAATTCTTGCGGTATCGGAAATCTCTTTGCTATCCAAAAGTCCGTAAACTCTAAGTGAACCATCCTCGTTCTTCTGTTTCACGATATTATTACCGCCATTACGAATTTCCTTTCCGTCGATTCCCTTTACTTCGGGTGCATAAATCATGGGTACAATATCGGTAATACTGTCAAGTTTTCTTTCAACCATCTCATATACAACATCGGTATAATTCTTATCATCAATATCTTTCAAATCAAAGCTTCTCAACCTTGTGATATAGGCAGAGCGATAATTACTGATAAGAAACGGTAGCATTGCTCTGGAAAACGAGTCTCTTGAAATATAAAGCGAGCCTTGTCCTTTGGCATTGACACTTCTTATTACAACATCATTTTCCTCTTTGTCACTCATGAGATCTTCCATCAGCATTTTATTTCCCTGTGAAGCTCTCGGTTGCATGAACCGCACGGCGGAATAATCCATATCAAAATAATACTGACTGCATGGCTTCGGTGCGGACGGATACAGCATTTTTGAAATATCACCGTACCAGTCATTTTTCACAGTATAATTCAGTCCCGAAAAGCTTTCATGTTCACTGCCAAGTCCGTTCATAATAGCATTATAGCCGTAAAGTGCCCCTAACCCGTTCCAGTGAGTATCACATTTCAGGTAGAGTTCATTACCGTTATCCTTTTGTTTCAGCAATTCATCTTTCAAGCTAACATAATTTATTTTATCACATTTCAGATATTTTTCAAGTCTTGACAAATTATTATCATTATTTTTTATATATCCAAGTGGCATATATTCCGGATAAATTTGATTTTTATTCGGTGCTGCAGTGAAAACAAAATTCGCACCGTGTGCTTCGGTATAATCCTGCATAATGCGTATTGTTTCGGAAATATTGTGTATTCCCCTGTCACTGATCCTGACACCGATATAATCATCAACGCTTTCGCTTGAATAGATCCATCCGTCCGATCCTGTAATAACATTATTGCTTTCCTTGCCAAAAATACCGCTTGCAAATTCATTCTGTACTGTGATGATCTCCGGACGCAGCGGTATTGATTTTGTAAACCAGTCATCAAACTGAGAGCCAATTTCATCGTTGATTTTTCCGTCCTCGATCAAACACGGCATTTCAACTGCTTCCTCCTTGCCGACTGTTTCAGGTGAAGGCAGAATCAGCATTAATCCAAAAGGCGTACAGCAAATTAGCAAAAACAAAACAATATAAATGATTCTTATACTTTTTTTCATGCTGTCCCCTCCTTAAAATCTGAAATAGATAAACGGATTATAGGTTGCCGTAAACAGATTCATAATGCAAAGTGCAAACAAAACAAGTGTTGCGGCACTTCCGATATATTCTCCCAAAACAGCCTTTTTCTTTTCTGTAAGCTTATCACGCAGTTTCGGGATAATATTTGTTGAGAAGATAACAGCAAATACAACTGTGACCAAGGCATAAGGCGTCAGTGTAAGCGACAGAACCGAACTGCTCATGACATTTTCGCCGCCGAAGCCTGTGAACATTCTGCCGATATAGCAGCAAGCCGCCCACAGATTATCCGCACGGAAAAAGATGAAGGCAAACATTGCCACAAGCAAAACATAAATATGCGATACGATTTTTGGTAAGATATTTTTCTTTTTGACAAAGAAAATGACACCGTACTGCTCCAAAAGCAAAAACATACCGTGTATCAGTCCCCATACCACAAATGTCAAGTTAGCACCGTGCCATAAACCTGTCAGAAAGAAAACAATACATTTGTTGATACTTGTGCGCAGCTTTCCCTTTTTGTTACCGCCAAGCGGAATATAGACATATTCCTTAAACCATGTGGAAACAGAGATATTCCACTTTCGCCAGAAATCTTGCATGGAATCCGCTGCAAAAGGATAGTTGAAATTCTCTTTGAATTCAAAACCAAACATTTTGCCCAAACCGATTGCCATATCGCTATAGCCGCTGAAATCAAAGAAAATCTGCAGCATATAGGCAACTGCACCAATCCAGAGAGACCCTGCACTCATACTATCAACCGGGTTATTGAATGCTGCATCAGCGATCTGACCCATTGTATTAGCAATGAGCATTTTCTTGGCAAGACCATAAATAAACCGCCTGATACCGAGAGTCGTTTTTTCAAGTGTGATACTGCGTGTATTGATCTGCTCGGCAAGATCCGAAAATTTAACGATAGGGCCTGCAATCAGCTGAGGAAAAAGCGAAATATACAGAAAAATATTCAGTATATTCTTTTCCTTGAGCTGCGGCTCTTTATAAACATCGATCACATAGGACATTGCTTGGAAAGTAAAGAATGAAATACCTACAGGAAGCTCTATCGTCGGAACAGGGATTCCCAGACCGGTGATATCATTGACAAGTTGTGCGCTGAAGCTTAAATATTTAAATACATAAAGCATCAGCAGATTGAAGATAATCGAAATGATCAGAAGCGTTTTTTTATGTTTGCTTGTCATCCCCAAACCAAAAAGATAGTTGACGATAATCGACAGAATCATCAAAAAAACCGCCTGAGGTTCTCCGTAAGCATAAAATACGAGGCTTGCCGCAATTAAAATAATATTTCTTATGATTGTTTTTTTGCATATCAGATATAAAATATAAGTAACCGGCAAAAAGATAAACAGAAATACTGTTGAACTAAAAACCATGTGTTCCTCCGTATAATAGTGTTTCGTTAGTTAATAGCAGATCAAGAATTATAAAATTCAGAAAAGGACCGGATTCAGGCTAAATCCTAATTACACTTAGGATATTTGCTTGCCGTATTTCCGTCTGCATCCTTTGCCGTAACACGTACTGTATAATTTCCTACAGTTTTCGGCACGGTATAGGTATGAGA
>ONGS01000086.1 GCA_900317395.1 uncultured Eubacteriales bacterium
ACGTTCCTGGTATTCCTGCTTTTCGGAATCTTTGGGGTGGGTGCTTATATTGATAGTCAAACAAACGATGCAGTAATCAAAAGCATGGCCGTTGAATATCTCACCATTTGCTGTATTTTATCTCTCGGTGTTTCCATGTATATGATCTATGAAAAACTTCTTCAGTCAACGGGACGCACCATGCTGACAACGATTGCTCAGATATCGGGAGCTGCGGTTAATATCATTCTTGACCCGATTATGATTTTTGGTCTGTTCAGACTGCCTCAAATGGGGATTGCCGGTGCCGCTTATGCGACGGTAATAGGACAATATGTTTCCTTTATTTTAGACGCTGTTTTCCATTATATCTATAATAAAAAGGATTTTGAAACAAGTTCCCGCTATACAAAACCCGAAGGAAAAATCATTGCAGAAATTTATCGTATTGGTATTCCCGCCATCTTTATGCAAGCTTTGATGTCCTTCATGACTTATGGGGTCAATATTATCTAAGGAAATAAAAAATACCGTTCGGAGCATATTTTTGAATGCTTTGAACGGTATTTTTGTCGTTTATTAAAGGAAAAAATAACCAAATAGCAGATAAATTTTTTGGCAAATAACACAAAATTGTAAAAATATTGTTAATTTTTTTATAATTCAAATTCGGAATTTTATAGTTGTTTTGTTTTGATATAAAATAAAGGCAGATACTGCTTTTGCGGCCATTTATGCAGTCACAAGGAGGTGCACAAAAAAATTCTGAACTATTTTTGTGTTTACGCAATCATTCTGACGACAATTTCCAAAAAGCTCATATGAACAATTTTTCGAGTTAATTGGAAAGCTCCACAACTATCAAGAAAGAGGGTAAAAAATGAACTCAAAATCAAAATTTTTAAAAAGAATACTCAGCGGTGTACTATCCGCTGCCTGTGTTCTTTCGGGAACGGCTTTCGCAGGAATAGCCGCTCTGGCAAGCGACCAAACAATTCAAGCGGATGCGGCGACTACTTCTAAAACCGCTGACCCTTCCACATTTTCTTGGGATAACGCTACCGTGTACTTCCTGCTGACAGACCGTTTTAAAAACGGCGATACTTCAAATGACAACGCTTACGGCAGACAGAATGTTAAAGTAGGCGATCAGCGAGCTACCTTCCACGGCGGCGACTTTGCAGGTATTACCCAAAAAATCAATGAGGGTTATTTCAATGACCTCGGTGTCAATGCAATCTGGCTGACAGCACCTTACGAACAGATCCACGGCTATATTCAGGGTGGTTCCAACTTCTACCATTATTCCTATCACGGCTATTATGTTCTGGACTACACGGAAACAGATGCCGCTTACGGTACAAAGGAAGAATTCAAAAATCTTGTGGATACCGCACACGAACACGGGATCCGAATTGTAATGGACGTCGTTATGAATCATGCAGGCTACTGTAGTATGTATGATATGAATGAATACGGCTTCGGTGCTCTGGATCCGGGATGGCAGTCATTCTATCAGAATCCGTCTTCCAATGCGCAGGATTATCAGAATTATATGCTCTACCATCAGAATGCAACAAGCTGGCTGAAATGGTGGGGCAGGGACTGGATCAGATCCGACGTTGCAGGTTACAGTCTTGGAAGCGGCGACGAACTTACACAGTCACTCAGCGGTCTTCCCGATTTCAAGACTGAAACAACCAATCAGGTAGGCCTGCCTACTATCCTTCAAACAAAATGGAGCAAAGAAGGTACACTTGCTGCGAAACAGGCAAAATACGGCACCTCCAATACAGTAACTGGCTATATTACCACATGGCTTTCTGAGTGGGTTCGTGAATATGGTGTTGACGGTTTCCGCTGCGATACCGCAAAACACGTTGAAAAATCCTCATGGAAAAAGCTCAAGGATGCTTGTACAACAGCTCTCAGAGAATGGAAAGCCAACAACCCTGACAAGAAGCTTGACGACTTAGATTTCTGGATGACGGGTGAACACTGGGATCATGGTGTATATAAGGACGGCTACTACACAGAAGGCGGCTTTGATTCCATGATTAACTTTGACATGACAGGCGGCGGCAATCTTGTACCCGGAAAAGTTTTAGAAAAGTATAATGATTATGCAAATTCTATCAATAATGATGATAGCTTTAATGTTCTTACCTTTATTTCCTCTCACGATGAAACGCTCGCAAGAAGCGATGACCAGTATTATCTCGGGTCGGCCTTTTTGATGCTGCCGGGTGCAGTACAGATCTACTACGGTGATGAAACCAACCGTCCGTATGTTTCGGGTATTCCGCAGGACGGTTACGGCGGAGCAGGTCACTCTCTCAGAAGCGACATGAACTGGGACAGCTATGACAAGAATCTTGTTGCTCACTGGGGTAAGGTAGGTAATTTCCGTAACAACCACATCGCAGTCGGCGCAGGCTCGAACACAACACTTACTGCAACAAGCGGCGTTGCCTTCGCAAGAGAATATAACAAGAACGGTATCTCCGATAAAATTGCTGCAGTAATCGGTGCAAGTACAAACACTTCTGTAACGGTTGATGTTTCTTCACTCTGGAGCGACGGCACGATGCTTGAAAACTACTATGACGAATCTGTCGCAGTTGTAAACGGCGGAAAGATCACATTCAACAGCGGCGCACACGGTACGATCCTTATTCAGGAGCCTGACGGCGAAAGAGGTCGTGTAACTGTTAAACATATCAACAAAGATACAGGTGCAACAATCAAGGTTGAAACCCTCGCAGGCCTTGTCGGCGAAAGCTATACAACATCTGCTCTTAAATCAGAAGGCTATTCTGTAGCAAGCATCAGCGGCAGCACTACAGGAATCTATTCTCAGAACGAAGCAACAGTAACTTACTACTATACCTTTGACAGTGCCAATTATGCCTATATTGTAACAAAGTATGTTGATGCTGAATCAGGTGCAGAACTGGCAGAGTCGGATACTTCTGTTGCAAAGATCGGCACAGTCTATATAACATTTCCGAAAACCATCAAGAACTATGAAGCAGACGAAACCTTAACAAACAATTCCACGGGAACAGTCAAATCAGGCACAACAACTGTTACTTATAAATACAATTATGTTGAGCCTACCAATCTGAGCGTCCACTATTACAATGCAGGCAACTGGGCTGATGTCTATCTTTATGCTTACGATGAATCTTCAGGTCCGGTAAAACAATTCACAGGTGCATGGCCCGGAACAAAAATGACAAGCGACGGTAATGGTTGGTATTCTCTTTCCGTAGACGAAGCAGAGTGGGGGCAGATCATCTTTAATTCCGGTTCGGATGCCAACAAAGAACCTGCCGGAGCTAATGCCCCCGGGTATGAAGCATCAGGCGAAGTATGGGTAAAAGGCGGTCAGGTTTATCCCACAGGCAAGGTAAATGTAAAATATGTTTCTACCGACGGCAAGGTTCTTGGAACAGACATTCTGAAAGGAATGGCTGACGGAACAACATCCTACACCACAACTGCAAAAACCTTGAGCGGATATACTCTGACTTCAACACCTACCAATGCGAAAGGCACTTATACAGCTGATACAATCAATGTAGTTTATACCTACAAGTCCAATGCGGTTGCATTGGCCAACAATTCTACAATCAGCAAGACAAACCTTACTGTTGGCGA
>ONGS01000069.1 GCA_900317395.1 uncultured Eubacteriales bacterium
CGATTATATTGAAGCACCGGACTATATGCTCGATACTGATGCTTTGCTCAGAGATGATATTCTTTTGGAGCTTCCGTCAAAGTTCCTTTGTAAGGATTCTTGTAAGGGCTTGTGTCCAAAGTGCGGAAAAAATCTGAACGAGGGTAAGTGTAGTTGTCCTGAAAAGGAACCTGACCCGAGATTTGCAGTTTTAGCAGAACTGCTTAAAGAATGATTTTTGTACTTTAATTATCAAGGAGGTTATTGAAATGGCAGTACCTAAGAGAAAAACTTCTAAAGCAAGAAGAGATAAGAGACGTTCATCAGTATGGAAGCTTGATGCTCCTGCACTCACAAAGTGCCCGAACTGTGGCGAATATAAGCTTGCTCACAGAGCTTGCACAAGCTGCGGTATCTATAAAGGCAGAGTTGTAATCAACACAGAGGCTTAATGGCAAAAGTGTTATAGAGAAGGAGCTGACTCCTTCTCTATATTTTTTACAAGGGAGGAATTAAATTGGCAATTCCTGTAGTAGCAATCGTCGGCAGACCAAATGTCGGCAAATCAACGCTTTTTAATAAACTTATCGGCGAGCGTGTTGCAATCGTCAACGATACGCCGGGTGTGACAAGAGACAGAATATTCGGGGAATGTGAATGGCGTAACAGAAAAATTTCTGTTGTGGATACGGGAGGAATTGAGCCGTATTCCGATGATATCATACTCAAACAGATGCGCAGACAGGCGGAATTGGCGATTGAGGCGGCGGATGTCATTGTTTTTGTAACGGATGTCAAAAGCGGTGTGGTAGCGACTGATGAAGAGGTTGCATTGATGCTGCAAAAAAGCGGCAGACCGATCGTGCTTTGTGTGAATAAGTGCGACGAAATCGGTGAGCCTGACCCTGCGTTTTATGAATTTTATAATCTTGGTCTGGGCGAACCGATCCAGGTATCGTCTGTACATGGTCACGGCACAGGCGACCTTCTGGATGCGGTATTTGAAAACCTGCCCGATGAGGGAGAGGCTGAGGAAGAAGATGATGACATAAAGGTTGCTGTGATTGGCAGACCGAATGCAGGAAAATCCTCGCTGATTAATAAAATTACAGGCGAAAACCGTTGTATTGTTTCCAATATTGCTGGTACAACAAGAGACAGCATTGATACAACGATAGAGAACAAGCATGGAAGATTTCGTTTCACCGATACCGCAGGTATCAGAAGAAAAAGCAAGGTTGAGGACGAAATTGAAAAATACAGCATTATCCGTGCTAAAATGGCAATAGAACGCAGTGATGTATGTGTCATTATGATTGATGCCGTAACAGGCGTTACCGAGCAGGATACCAAGATCGCAGGACTTGCGCATGAATCGGGTAAGGCGTGTGTTATCGCTGTTAATAAGTGGGATGCTGTGGAAAAAGACGATAAGACAATGAACGAATACCGCAAGAAGCTGGAAACGGAATTTGCCTATATGTCATATGCGCCGTTTATCTTTATATCGGCAAAAACAGGTCAGAGATTGGACAGACTTTTTGAGCTGATTGTAACGGTAGTGAATTCTGCGGCGATGCGAATCACAACAGGTATGCTCAATGACCTTCTGGCAGAAGCGACAGCAAGAGTACAGCCGCCAACAGACAAGGGCAGAAGGCTGAAAATTATGTATGTAACGCAGGCGTCTGTAAAACCGCCGACATTTGTATTTTTTGTGAATAATGCAGAGTTATTCCATTTTTCATATCAGAGATATCTCGAAAATCGTATCCGTGAAACCTTCGGTATGCAGGGAACACCGATTCGTTTTGTGATACGAGAACGCAGTGATGAAAAGAAATAATAGGGAAGGGTATGATGTATTTGGAATTGTTAGTTGAATTTTTTACAAAATACTGGCTTTTGGCATTGATATCAGCGATATGTGCTTATCTTGTCAGCAGTGTTAATACGTCTATCATTGTGACAGGGATCGTAAAGCACGAGGATATCAGAAAACTCGGAAGCGGAAATGCGGGATTTACCAATGTTCTGCGCTGTGTGGGAAAAGGGCCTGCCATTATTACCTTTGTCGGAGACTTTCTGAAAGGTGTTGTGTCAATTCTGATACCGTATCTTTTGACACTGAGTTTCAGCACGGAGGAAGAATTGCAGATCAGGGCTCTGCTGATGTACATAGCAGGTTTGTTTGCCGTTCTGGGACATATGTTTCCGCTTTATTACAAATTTAAAGGCGGGAAGAGTGTTGTTACCACTGCGGCGGTCATTATTATGACAGACTGGAGAGTCTTGATTCTGGAACTTCTGGTTTTTGCGATTATGTTTGCCCTTACGAAAACGATTTCTAAATGTTCACTTGTGTGTGCAGGCAGTTATCCGTTTCTTGCGGCAGGTGTCAGACTGCTTGACAGTATAGGTTTTCTTTCTGTGCTTGCGCCGCCTGTATTTCCGACACCAATGTTTATTGTTTGTGTGTTTATCCTGACGTTTATCAACGGAGCGGCTATCATCATCAAGCACAAGGACAATATCAAACGAATTCTTGACGGTACGGAAAAGAAAATTACCGAAAAGAAAAAGTAATAGCCAAAAATTGATCTACAGCATATTATGGTCGGAGAGTATATCTTTCCGACTATTTTTGATGGTGTAAATTAATTCTGAGACTTTATGGAGCGGCATTAAATTTATGGTCTTCATATAGTTGCTGCGTAATCGGGTCCGGCGGAACGCCGGTTTTTTTTGAGAGTTGTGGTTCCGGGAAAAATATGATATATTAGAGAAGAAAAATAAAATGGGGGAAGTGTACGAAATGAATTTTTTGATTGATTTGATCGTGGTGGCAATTATGGCAATACTAATGATAGGCGGATATAGGAGGGGACTGATTCATTCTGTGGTAGAACTTGTTGGAGCGGCGGTCTCTTCCATTATTGCTTCTTTTGGTGCCTCGTTGATTTCCGCAGGTGTTTATGAAGCCTTTGTAAAGGATCACATTATCAATGCGATACAGGAGGCTATGCCGAAAACCAATGCCGCAGCAAACTCGGCAGGTTATACTGCTGATTTGTTGAATACATTGCCGGAATATATGAAAAATTCTCTTGATATGCTCGGAATCAGCGAAAAAAGTATTTCTGATGAAATTACAGCTACAGAGATGAACATACCTGCAATGCTCGAAACAATGATACGTCCGGTTGTTATGAGAGTGCTGACAGTGATCATTACCATTGTACTGTTTGCACTGCTTGCAACCATTATTGCACTTGCCACAAAATCACTAACGACCGTCGTAGATGCTACGGGTTTAAGTACGACCAATAAAGTGCTTGGGGCAATACTTGGATTGATAGAGGCTCTTGTTATTGTAATGGTAATGTCGCTGATTCTGTATTTCATGTCAGTAATGCTGCCGGTAGATGCGGCAGAAGAACTGAGGAAAGCAATAGATTCAACCTTTATCTATAAAATGATTGATCGTTTTAATATACCGGAGTTGATTATGTCAAAATTGATTTCTTTTTGATATGATGATGGGGTGATTTGTTGAAGAATGTACGAGATAGACTCAGGGAAAATCTGACAGTACCAAATTTGTTGTCGTGTCTGAGACTGGCTGTAATAGTACCAATGCTGGTATTTATAGTGAACGAGAAGTTTGTTCAGGCAGGCTTGATGCTTCTGATATCGGCCGTCAGTGATCTGTTTGACGGCATGATTGCAAGAAAATTCGATCAGGTAACATCGCTCGGCAAAATGCTTGACCCTGTTGCCGATAAACTGACACTGATTGCGGTGGTAATCGGTCTGAGCTTTATTGATAAAGCGGTATTCCGGTTTGTGGCGGTACTGTTTACAAAAGAAATATTGATGCTTATGGGAGGATTAGTGCTGCTGATTTTGAAAATCAAGCCGCCTGCAGCGAAATGGTATGGCAAACTTTCCACAACTATTTTCTATACTTCTGTAGGAGTTCTGGTATTGATAAAGGCAGTT
This sequence comes from uncultured Eubacteriales bacterium, assembly GCA_900317395.1. GTDB lineage: Bacteria > Bacillota > Clostridia > Oscillospirales > Acutalibacteraceae > UBA1213. The sequence goes on from ONGS01000069.1 coordinate 3,982, forward strand.
TGGGGAATCAGTAATTATATACTTACGGTCGTTTTATTTTCTGTCACAACGGCAGCAATGCTTTTTTCCTTGGTGATGTATACGATTCTGTTTACAAGGTTGATTGATAAGAAGAATAAAATGGAGCATAAATGCGAAAAAAGGTAGACATTTTGATATGAAATGTGTTATGATATAAACATTGCATATGAAGTGGAAGGAGATCAAAGCAAATGATGTTATGTTCTAAATGCGATAAAAGACCGGCAGTTGTTTTCGTTTCCAATACAGCTAATGCCGCCGATACAGTCGGCTATTGCCTTGTATGTGCCAAGGAAATGGGAATCAAGCCTGTGACTGATATAATGGAGAAAATGGGAATATCTGAGGATGACCTTGTCAATATTCAGGATCAGATGACCGATCTTGCAGATTCGGGGATTTTTCCGGATGAAGAGGATTTTGATGATATCGGTGAGGAAGAGGATGACGATTTCAGCAGGGGCGGTGCGCCTGCCTTTCCACCTTTTTTTAAGAATTTGTTTAATTCAAAATCACCGAGCGATAAGCTCAGCGAAAATGAAAAGAAAAAGGAAGACAAAAAGAACAATAAATCTGAAGCACCAAAGCGCCGCAAAGGTAGAAAACATATCGATGCTTATTGTACCGACCTTACACAAAGAGCAAGAAACGGTGAGCTTGACAGAATTGTTGGCAGAGAAAAGGAAATTGACCGTGTGATCCAGATACTTTCACGCCGCACAAAGAATAATCCCTGCTTGATTGGTGAACCCGGTGTCGGTAAAACCGCTATTGCAGAGGGTCTTGCATTGAAAATTGCCGCAGGAGATGTTCCGCACAGACTCAAGGATAAGGAAATACAGCTTCTTGATCTTACTGCTCTTGTGGCAGGCACACAGTTCAGAGGACAGTTTGAAAGCCGTATCAAGGGTCTGATCAGCGAGGTAAAGGAAGCAGGAAATGTGATTCTTTTCATTGATGAGGTACACAGCCTTGTCGGTACAGGCGATTCTGAAGGTTCTATGAATGCCGCAAATATTATGAAGCCGGCTCTTTCAAGGGGCGAAATTCAGGTAATTGGTGCAACGACCTTCAATGAATACCGTAAATATATCGAAAAGGATGCCGCTTTGGAAAGACGTTTCCAGCCGGTAACGGTTGCCGAGCCGTCTGTTCAGGATACGATTGATGTGCTTCTTGGTGTCAAGAATTATTATGAAGATTATCATAGAGTCAAAATGGCGGATGATATTGTCAGAAAAACAGTTGTTCTTTCCGAACGTTATATTACAGATCGTTTCCTTCCCGATAAGGCGATTGACCTTCTGGATGAGTCCTGTACCCATGCTTCACTCAGAAATAAGGATCTCGAAGCATATGATGCTGCACAGGACAAGATCAAAGAACTGAAAGCACAGGAAGAAGAACTCAGGGGCGAAACTGAGATCAACTATGAAAAACTGGCAACAGTTCAGTATGATATCGCAAAACTGGAAAAAGAAATCGATGATATGGATTCCGATGCGCTTTTTGCAACAGTAAGCGAGGATGATATTGCAAATGTAATCGAGTTATGGACGGGGATTCCGGCTTCAAAAGTAAGAGAAAATGAACTGCATAAACTGGCTGATCTTGAAGAAAAGCTAAAAACGAAAGTGATCGGACAAGAAGAAGCCGTTAAAGCCCTCGCAGCGGCTGTCAAGCGTAGTAGAGTACAGATCAGCCCGAGAAGACGACCGGCATCATTTATCTTTGTAGGTCCGACAGGCGTGGGTAAGACCGAGCTTGTCAAGGTGCTTTCCACAGAGCTGTTCAATACGCCTGAAACGCTGATTCGTCTTGATATGAGCGAATTTATGGAGAAACATTCTGTCAGTAAAATTATAGGATCGCCTCCGGGTTATGTAGGCTATGACGAGGCAGGACAGGTAACCGAAAAAGTAAGGCGCAGACCGTATTCAGTGTTGTTGTTTGATGAAATAGAGAAAGCGCACCCTGATGTGCTGAATATTCTTCTTCAGATCCTTGATGAGGGCGTTCTGACGGATGCACAGGGACGCAAAGTCAATTTTAGCAATACAGTTATTGTGATGACCTCCAATGCAGGCAGTGAACGTAGAGAAAATGCTCTTGGTTTTGCCAAAACAGAGGCACAGGCTACAGAAGAAAAAGTGCGCAAGGCACTTTCCGAATTCCTTCGCCCCGAATTTCTCAGCCGTCTTGATGAAATTATCGTATTCAAACAGCTTACCGAAGAAGATTATGTTGCCATTAGCAAGCTGATGCTTGACGAATATGTTGATACACTCAAAGAAAAGGGTATTACCTTTACTTATGATGAAAAAGCTCAAAAATACCTTGCCAAAAAGTCATACGGTGGCAGTAGCGGTGCAAGAGACTTGCGCAACCTTATCCGTAAGGATGTAGAGGACAAAATCGCTTCCGCTATTGTAGACAGCCGCAGCGGTATTCTCACAGCTATCAACGTCACCGCAGATGATAATAATATCAAACTGGAAATTTTATAACACAAAAACCAACCCACCGCCGGACTTTCTTAATTAAAAATTCATAATTGGCGGCATCGGGAAGTTTATTTTCCCGCTGAAATTTAAGGCAAGTTTATGCTCCCTCTGAACCCCATCAGCCACGGTGTTAACCGTTACTGATGGGGTTCAGAACAATATCGTCAATTTAAAAAAATTTAGTTTATTTTTCTTATATAAAGTAATTGTGGATGAATCAACTAAAATCTCTAAGTGTACGCATATGCACCTGATTGTTTATACAATGGTTAGATATATTTTACTTTGACCTATTTACATTTTGAAAAAATAAGTGTATAATAAGGAAAATGATTAATGAAGGAAAGGTAAAACTAATGAGCAATAAATTAGGAAGAAATGATGCGTGCTGGTGCGGAAGCGGAAAAAAATATAAGAAATGCCATGCACAGTTTGATGAAAAAATTTCATACATCAAAAGTCAGGGACATGAAGTTCCCGACCACAGCATTATCAAAACGCCCGAGCAGATTGAAAAAATCAAAGAGAGCGCAAAAATCAACATTGCTGTTCTCGATTATGTTGCGGAAAATATCAAAGTTGGCATGACAACACAGGAAATTGATGATCTTGTTGCAGAGAAAACCGCAGAAATGGGCGGTATCCCTGCACCGCTGAATTATGAAGGTTATCCTAAAAGTGTTTGCACATCTATTAACGAAGTGGTTTGTCACGGTATCCCATCCGATAAAGTTGTATTGAAAGACGGAGATATCATCAATGTTGATGTTAGCACGATTTACAACGGTTATTTTTCGGATTCGTCAAGAATGTTCTGCATTGGTAATGTCAGCGAGGAAAACAAAAAGCTTGTTGATGTTGTGAAAGAATGTGTGGAGATTGGACTTGAAAAAGTAAAGCCATGGTCATTCCTCGGAGATATGGGTCAGGCTGTTCATGAACACGCCGTCAAAAACGGCTACAGCGTTGTCCGTGAGATAGGAGGACACGGTGTCGGTCTAGAATTCCACGAAGATCCGTGGGTAAGCTATGTTTCCAAAGCAGGAGAAGAAATGCTTCTTGTTCCCGGTATGATATTTACTATAGAGCCTATGGTAAATATGGGAACGGATAAGGTGTATGTTGATAAGAAGGACGGTTGGACGATCTACACCGCCGACAAAAAGCCTTCCGCACAATGGGAAATTATGGTTCTCGTTACCGAGGATGGCCATGAAGTCCTCGCCTATTGATCAGGTTGAAGGGTGAAGATGTAGAAAATCAACAAGTTTTTCATAAGGGCTAGAAAGCTTCCTTAATCATAAAATGTGAACGGAAGAACAAACTTTCCTATACAATAAATATTAATTA
>ONGS01000121.1 GCA_900317395.1 uncultured Eubacteriales bacterium
CCATTAGGGTATCCACTGATTTCGGCGCGCGCCATAATCATAATATCAACTTATGCGGAACGGAAAGTGAGTGTGCCAGTAGGCTATACTCCAATGCAGTATTTCTTCCAATCATCTTGAAAAAACTGTCATTCTGTGCTAATATAGTATCATACTGAAGGAGCGTGAGCCGATTGAGCGAGAGAAAACCGAACGCCCGAACGCTGAAAACCCGAAAGGCGCTTTGCGAAGCCCTTGCCGAGCTGTTGATTGAAAAGAAGCTGCATAAGGTCACGGTGCAGGAGATCGCAGATAAAGCCGATGTGAACCGTGTGACCTTTTACAAGCATTTTGTCGATGTATATGACCTCTATGATAAAATGGAGGAAGAAACGCTGATTGACTTAGGTTTGCTTGCGCTCCGGCTGGAGGAATTGCCCGCAGAGGAGTTTTTCACTGATCTGTTAAGCTATATCTTGGAACACCGTGCTGTATTCCGCATGGTGTTCAGCCCGAACAGCACTGGTCAGCTTCGGGACAAGCTCTCGAAAATGGTAGAGGGAGTGTTCCGGCAGGTGGAAAGCGAGCGAACCGGCTCACATATCAGGGACAGCCGTCTTGTTTATCTGACACGGTACAGGGCGCAGGGCTGTCTTGCGGTGATCTCCATGTGGGCAGAGGACGGATTTTCTGAACCGCTTGCGTTTATCGTGAAAACGATCACGGAGCTTGACGGCAGAACAGGAGAATTATTTGCGTAAAGTAAGCCCCCGCACCGAGGTACGGGGGCTGATTCTCATAACACTCAACTCATTTTTACGAATTGCCTTACAGGATAGGCACGAGCCTTACTTCAAACGCTTCGGCTCTCAGGCTTTCACCTGTTGTTCCGGCAGTTTCTCCATTCTTTTTCCATTCACCCCAGCCTTTATTTTGACTATGAACCCTGTATTCGACATTATATAAGCCGGCATAGTCACCATCAAGATTGATCTGAAGGGCTTCCACTCTTAATTGCTGTCCCGCTAATCCGGCTTCTTCTCCTGATTTTTTCCAGTCAAGCCATCCATGATTCTGACAATATGCTCTGTACTTAACCGCACTTGTTCCGTCCGGATTCTTCAAATCGATCTTAATGGCTTCCATTCTTAGTGAACGTCCCATTGTTCCAGCTGCCTTAACCTCTTCGTAGTTAGAGGTAACAGATTTCATCCAACCTTCATATTGAACGTGAGCGCAGTAGGAAATACTATCATCATATGTCTGATTTTTGCCGGAACCAAAGCGAATCTTTGCTGTTGCCTTTCCAGATGCATCAGTCAAAGCAAATGCGTGAACGATATTACCATTTACCGCGCAAAAACGAACACTTATTCCGGTAGTTCTCGATTGTCCGTTGGATATTGAAGGATCCAAAACACAAGGCACATATGTATTGCCGGAACCTGACGCAAAGGCTTTATTGCTCTTACCTTCATAATCGACCTTGATTTTTACGGATTCCAGAAGGACATCACCCGGAATATTTGCGTTGATCTTTCCTGCATAGTCAATCGTAATTGTATCAATAAGTTCTTCTGCGCCTGCTTCAATTCTGCCATTTTTGTCAATAGACTTGATCCGCTTGCCATAAATCTGAATAACGCCTTTATTCCAGTCAGTCATATGAAGCGAAGGATCGGCAGAAATTTTCAAATCTGTTGCTTGGCGTACAACAGTAGCATCAGTTTCCCAAGTATCTCCGTAATAATTTGTTGTTGCGATCCTGCCGCTTTTCGCATAGCGTGTGGTATAGGAAACAGGCTTAACATATCCGTCATATCCTGTACTCTCAGAAGCAATTTTCAGAAGATCGTCCATGTTTGTTGTGATGAATTTTCCGGAATTAGATGATGAACCACCTAATACATAAACTCTCACCTTACATTGCGAAAGCTTGGAATGATATTCAGCTTCAGCATCGCCGCTGACTTTTCCTCCAAGTCCCGAAGCCTCTACTGCCGCTTTCAGGTCAAAGTTCATATCATCTGTCTGAATATACGCAACGATTCTTTTGCCATAGTCAACAGAAGATACCATGACTGCCGGCGTTTGGCTTGTGATCTGCTTCTTTACATCTTCAACAGTAACACTATCTGCAAACAGATCGGCACTTGTCGCAAGGTCAGCATTTACTGTATAGAATACCTGACTAATATCAACAACAACAGCCTGCTGTTTCGTCTGATAATCTGATTCTGCGCTGATTTTCAAGCTGCCCCACATTTCCTGACTGAAATTCATCTTTGCCTTGATCTGCTCAGATGATTCGACTTTTTCGATTTTGGCAGTCGTTTGTGCCGCAAAATCCGTATCTGCTCTGAATCGCTGCTTGATCTCATTGATACCGTCATAAACACCTGAAGACCTTGTTGGATCAACTGTTGTAGTAACGCTCATATTATCTCTGACATTTGCATCCGCAATTCCTATTTTTATATTGTTTCTATTGAAAACAAGCGGAGTCGGATTACCCGTCACAAGGTTCTCATCAACCGCCAGAAGTGCTCCGGGGTAGATCACATTAACGTCAGCATTAGAAACACCAAAGGAACTGGGTGTAAGATGTTCAGTTGTACGTCTTTTCTGAACAAGATATATTGTTCCGTCAGAATTTTTAACAAGCGAAGTCTTTGTCAGACCATCTGTCTCCATGTGTGACAGGAACAGAGTACTCTCGTCGTAGTCAAGGCTATCGAAATAGTTATCAATTTTGTCCTTTTCCTCTGTATGTTCACCGATGTATGCCCCGTATTTTTGGAATGAATTGTCATTCTCCTGCAATACTGATACGACCTCGAAATCTTCAGCCGCACTTGCCGTAACCGAACCCATCGTAGCCGCTGCACCGGAAAGCACGATGATACCTGCAAGCAGCGTAGGAATGAGCTTGCCTTTGCCGCCCGCAACTTCCCCGAGCATTTCATCGGGAATGTCGATGTCGTAATCGTCGATTGCCTGCTCCAGCTCCTCCTCGGTTTTGCAGGCAAGCAGTGCCGAGCGCTGTTCCTCGGTCAGTGTGTCCAAAAAGTCCTGAAAGTTGAAGTTCTCCATAGTAAATGCCTCCTTTGAGTAGTCGGGAATATAATATTTGCAGATTGATTGTGCAGTTTGCACTCTTTGTGTATCTCATGTCTATGTCTATATTATACTGTATATTCCGCAAAAAGCCAATATACAATTTGAGCTTTGTCTGTAATTATTTTTACACTCCGAGGCTTGTTTGCAGCTATTTTTATAAACCGGATTAGAATTGTAGCTTTTTTATACATCAGACCTCTGCCGTCTGACAAGCTCGGCAAAGATACCGTCCTTTTGAATGAGCTGTTCATAGCCGCCGTCCTCCGCTATACCGCCGTTGTCAAGCACAAGGATACGGTCACAATGCCTGATCGTCGAAAGCCGGTGTGCGATCACGATACGGGTACATCCCATTTTATCGAGCGCGTCGCTGACCTGCTTCTGCGATATGTTGTCAAGCGCGGAGGTCGCCTCATCGAAGATCAGTATCTTCGGTTTTGATACGATAGCTCTCGCAATGAGGATACGCTGCTTCTGTCCGCCCGAAATACCGCCCTGTCCCGCCGAAACGAGCGTATTCATACCCATAGGCATAGCCCGTATATCATCGGCAATGCCCACAGTCTCGGCAGCCGCCCACGCATCATCGACCGTTGCGTTTGGTGCGGAGATCGTGATATTGGAGAAAATATCCCCCTGAAACAGCTGACCGTTCTGCATGACCGTGCCGATCCTGCTTCTCAGGGTGCTGAGGTCAAGCGATTTCAGGTCTTTGCCGTCATAATATACCGCGCCTCTTTCGGGGATACGCAAGCCGAGCAGTATCTTTATCAATGTGGATTTTCCGCAGCCCGTCCTGCCGACCACAGCGATATATTCCTTCGGGCGTATTTTCAGCGAGATGTTTTGCAGGATATATGGGGAACTTGCGCTGTAACGAAAATAAACATTGCTCAGTTCGATACCGCCCGACATCTCCGTAACGACCTGCCTGTTACCCGTTGTTTCCGGTTCCGCCTGCAAAAACACACCCAGCATTCTGAGCGTAGAATTGATCTTTCCGACAGACAGGAACGAATCCGTCATGACCCTGACCGAACCGAGGACAGCGCTGAAAGCTGCGGTAAATGCGATATAGTCCGCCTGACCGATACAATGCTCCGAAGCGTGGTAAAACAGCACGATATTGGAGAGCAGGCTGATTGCAAGGGTGATGATACTGTTCAGGCGAATCATAAACGGCGGAGAATAGGTCAGCCGTCTGCTTTCCGTGTATTCGTTCAGCCATTTCGTAAAAAATCGTTTTTCCGCGCCTGAAAGTCTGATCTTCTGAATACCGTTTATCACATTGTATCGTGTCTTTGCTTCTTTTGCACCAAGCTCGATCTGCCGGTCGCTTACTTTGGAATGAATCACCGCTGAGATCAAGCCAAAAACGATCGTGATGAGCAGTATCATAAGCGCGGGAAATCCAAGCGGAGAGGTGATGTGGAATATTTGAATGATATACACAAGGGAAACTATCGCTGTCAGCCCTGTTCCGGCTGTCGCTCCGATCAGCAGCTCGCAAAGCTCGTCTATCGCAGAGGAACAGCCCGCAAGCTCGCCCGGATTCAGGCTTTCAAAAAAACTTGACGGTAGGTTTAATATCCGCATCATAAGTGCCGAATGTACCGTCAGCGAGGTCTTTTGCTTGATCTTCCGTATCAAAGCCCCTGTCACGGTCATGATAAACTGCACGGAAAGCACCGTACACAGCAGGCACACACCGAGAGAGAGCAGTAAAGATATGCTTCCGCTGTCTGTCACATCGGAGGTAAGCACTCTGACAGCCTGCGGGACAAGCAGCCCGATTGCTGTCATGATCATTACGCATACGGCAATATAAAGCCAATCCTTCGCCCTCATACAATCTTTGATGTACAGCATAAAATCCTTTGCGTTCAGCTTTCCGTGAGGGAGCGGCTTATAAAAGCAGTACGCTTCTTTTTCAAACAGCACAGCGGTCTTGCGCCCTACCTTTATGAGATTCCCCGATCTGTCTTTGAAATGGTAATGTATACCAAACCCGTCGGGCAGCAGGACAACCGGCTCACCGTTTTCCTTGTCCTTGGTGAGCAAAACGCCGTATGCTTCTCTGTACCATTCTTCATCAAGTATCACTCTGCGCTTCATCACGCCGTAGTGCCGCAGGCAGTAATCAAGCTGTTCACGGGTTTCGGTGATCTTTTCGGGTATCTCCACAGGCTTCAGATGATAGTATTTCAGTATCTCATCTATTGCACGTTCCGTGATAATGCTGTCGTCAAGAAGTTCTTCCGCAGTCCTTTGTCCGTAAACGATACCCGCCGCCTGCACAAAGGCATTTTCAAGCTCTGTCTGATCGCTTTCTTTTCGTTTTTTGATCTGTTCTTCAAACCAGTTCAATGCCCGACCTCCCATTATTCGCTTGTCACAAGCTCTGTATATGTTCCTCCGAGCTTCATAAGTTCTTCATGTGTTCCTCTTTCTGCGATCTCGCCTTTTTTCAGCACGATGATCTCATCACAGTCACGGATCGTTGAAAGCCGGTGCGCGATGATGATACAGGTCACGCCCCTGTCTGTGATTGCTCTTACCACATCAAATTCCGTTTTGGCATCGAGTGCGCTTGTCGCTTCGTCGAGTATCATCACGGACGGATCAGCCGCAAGCACTCTTGCGATCTCCAGTCTTTGCCGCTGTCCTCCCGAAAGATTCTGACCATCAGCGGTCAGCCTTGCGTCATATCCGCCCTCAAGAGCCATAATATCCTCGTGCAGCTGCGCGTCACGGGCAGCCATTATCACTTCAAAATCCTCAATAGACTTATCCAACATCTTGATGTTATGCTTGATCGTTCCCTCAAACAGCATAATGTCCTGATCGACCACAGCAACAGAGCCTGTCATAACATCACGGCTGATCTCGTTTCTTCGCTTGCCGTCAAAGAGTATCTCACCCTCCCACGGTTCATACAGACCGGAGATGAGCTTTGACAGCGTGGATTTTCCGCAGCCCGATGTGCCGACAATCGCAATTCTGCTCCCCGATTTTACAGATAATGAAAAGTTCCTGATGATCGGCTCGGAAAGTCTCGAATAGCCGAATGTTACGTTTTTCAGCTCTATATCGCCTTTCAGTTTATAAATATTATCCTGCACCTCGGCGGGGGTATTCATTAAGCTCTTGTCAGGCGGATATTGAAGGATATCCTCAGCACGTTCAAACTGATTTCGCATCGTCTGGAGCTGTTTTCGTGCGCCCGAAACGGAAAATACCGGAGACATCAGTGCACTGAGCAGTCCCTGAAACATCCACACCGTACCGAGCGTGAAGCTACCCTGTATCACATAATATATCCCCATAAGCATGACAACAAAATAGGCAGCGCCGGACATAAACTCCGGTATCCTGCTCAAAAGGCGTTCGGCACTTTCGGCTCGTACACGCTGAGTATTGACTGCTGCCTGCAATCCTGCCCATTTCTCAAAATAGGAGGTCTCCGCACCGCTGACCTTGATCGTTTCTATCATGCTAAGACCGGAAAGCGTTGCGGCGGACAGCTTTTCCTTGTCTCGTTCCATGACGCGCACTGCGTTTTCGTGTGTCCGTGCGATCAGCCTTGAAAGAAAAAGATTGACCGTAAGCGCACTGACGCTGACCGCAGTCATTGTCAGGCTGTGCTTCATCATCAGTATCAGACAAAGCACGGTCGTTACGGTATTCATCACAAGAGGGATACAAAGGTTCGTGACAGAGGCGATCAGGCTTTCGAGCATATCCATTCTGACAAATACATCGCTTGACATTCTCTGCGAGAAGAATTCCATCGGAAGCTGCATGATCTTCCACATATAAGTTGAACAGCCTGTAACCGAGAGCTTTCCGTTCACACGCAGGTGATAGCCTGTTTGTATCCACGCTACCGCAAGCTGTAAAAAAGAAAGTATCATCAATACTGCCGTAAACCCTGAGAGCAGCCCGCGGTTATGTCCATTCAACAGGTGATCTATGAAAAATCCGCATAAGACGGGATATAGCACACCAAACACAGCCAAAATACCCGAAGCGACACTCATGACCGTGATTGCCTGACCTGCCGTGCCGATCTCCTTTCCGGCAGAGCGGAGAACGCTTGCTTTCTTTCCGTCCGGCTGATATTCTTCGCCCGGAACAATATTGATCGTAATGCCTGAAAAGCATCTGTCAAATTCCTCCGCATCGACACGAACAGCACCGTTGGCGGGATCATTGATATACGCATACTTTCCCTTAAAGCCCGTCAGAACAACGAAATGATCGAAATTCCAGTGAATGATACACGGGAAAACACCTTTTTTCCGTATGCTTTCGGGATTACGGCGGTATTTGTTGACCTGAAAGCCGTATGCTCTGGCGGCTTTGACTATATTGACAGCACTTGAACCGTCACGAGACACACCGCAGTCCGACCGTGCCTGTTCAAGCGTGACCCATTTTCCGTAGTAAGCAGCGACCATTGCAAGAGAAGCCGCGCCGCATTCGAGGGCTTCAAGCTGCATAATGACGGGGACTTTGGCTACGCCCTTTGTGACAGGGCTTTTTACTTTTGCATTTTTCATAGCTTTATTACCCAAACAGCAGCTTAAACGGGTGAGCAGACCTTACGACAATACTTACAATGTATGAGCCGTCGGATTTCTCCGCAGGAGCGTAACCGACAAAATACCCAAACTCATTATACTCTGTTTCCGTAATGATTGTTTCCTTTTCACCTATAATTACCTTCATGCCTTCTTCAAGCTGATACTTTTCATTATTCGTAAGCGTGACTGTTGCCTGATCATCGGCTATCACAGCAACTCCCTCAGCCGTTATGTCGATCGTTCCCGTCATGCTCCAAAACAAAAGTCCGAGCAACATAACAAGTATTGCGGCAAGTACAAGCCAAACCATAGGCTTTGTCACACGCAGATAATCCGTGAGCTGATCCGGCTCCGATATTCTGTCAAGTGACTTTTTTCTGAATAATATCGACTTTTTTTCCATTATGATTGTCCTCTATATCTGATTTTTCCAAACCTTTGGTTTAAATATGCTTTATTATACCATACCACATTTTTTATAAAAACGCAATATAATTGCTGAGTTTCACGGATTCAGGTTATACCATAACAATCAGCAGATTTCAAGTACTTTACGCTTAAAATCTGCGGATATATTGTATTCACTGTAAAATCAACCGTCCAATTTATGCCAAATACTTGTTGTTAAGGTGTTGCGTTCGGCACACCTGCTGGAAACTACTCTCCCGATTGGGCTATTGTATATCAAAAAACAGAAGATACTTTTGCAATGTACTTTATAGCCGAAACAAAGTGGGATAAAGAAAAAGGCGATCTTTCCGAAGATGAGATAATAAAGATCAACTGTGCAAAGAAACACTTTGA
>ONGS01000243.1 GCA_900317395.1 uncultured Eubacteriales bacterium
CGTGACCAGATCGATGAGATCGCAAAAGCAAATGCAGACTGATAAGTCGGTAGGAAATAGGGTTCAGGAAGTTATATTCCGGTCAAAAGATGAACCTATATTTAAACATTATTTCCGATTTTTTTATTTAGTATGAATAAACAGCGGCACTGCACAGAGCCGCTGTTTTAATTTATTGATAATACATGAGAAATATTCGATAAATAGCGAAATTTTTTTTTGTAAATATTATAATTACTTCGGATTTTTGCATAAAATTGACATGAAAATTACTCAAATATACAATAAATTTTGTTTTAGCTATTGAAAAATATTCTTAAATAGTATAAAATATACTTTGTAAGCGTTGTATGTAATTATTAACTTATGGTTGTTACAGTACAGGCGCAAAAAACTCACAAAGAAAAATTGAATTTTTGTTGAGTATGCAGTAGCCGTTTAAAGGGCGAAATTCGATGCAGCAAAACATTTTGTACATTGTTGAAACGCGGGAACAAAGTAGCCTATAACACTCGGAGCGAGTGTGGCGAGCGACTATGCGAATTGACAGCGCAGGCACTGCGCCGGCGCGAATTGGGACCGGCAGCTTGCCGGGGAAAGGATGTAAGTGAAATGAACTATCTTAACAAGAAAACTGTTGAAGATATCGATGTGGCAGGTAAGAAAGTACTTGTTCGTTGTGACTTCAACGTACCGTTTGACGGCGAGGGCAATATCTCCGATCCTAAGAGAATCGATGAGGCTCTCAAAACGATTAAATATCTGATTGACCATAAGGCAAAGGTTATCCTTTGCTCACATCTCGGTCGTCCGAAGGGCGAGTTTAACCTCAAATATTCTCTCGCTCCTGTTGCTGCTTACCTTTCAAAGGCTCTCGGCTTTGAAGTAAAAATGGCTAAGGACGTTGTAGGCGAAAGTGCGCAGAGTATTGCTGCTTCTCTTCAGGACGGCGAAGTGGAACTGATTGAAAACGTTCGTTTCCACAAGGAAGAGGAAAAAAATGATCCTGAATTTGCAAAACAGCTCGCTTCTCTTGCTGAAATTTATGTAAACGATGCATTCGGTACAGCTCACAGAGCTCATGCTTCTACAGCAGGCGTTGCAGACTATCTCCCGGCTGTAGGCGGCTACCTCATTCAGAAGGAAATCACCGTTATGGGTGGCGCACTTGAAGATCCGAAGAGACCTTTCGTTGCAATTCTCGGCGGCGCTAAGGTTTCCGATAAGATCGGCGTTATCACAAACCTCCTCGATAAGGTTGATACACTTATCATCGGCGGCGGTATGGCTTATACCTTCATGAAGGCTCTCGGCTACAGCACAGGTACATCTATCTGCGAACTTGACAAAGTAGAGCTTGCTAAGGATATTATGACAAAGGCTAAGGATAAGGGCGTAAACTTCCTGATTCCTGAAGATACTGTTGTTGGTACAGAATACAAGCCTGACACAGAATACAAGACAGTTCCGTCTGATCAGATCGAGGACACCTGGATGGGTCTCGATATCGGACCTAAGACAAGAGAAAAATTTGCAAACGCTCTTGTTGGTGCAGGCACAGTAGTATGGAACGGTCCTATGGGCGTTTCTGAGTGGGAAAACTTTGCGGCAGGTACAATTTCTGTAGCAAAGGCAGTTGCTGAAAGCGGCGCAATTTCCATCATCGGCGGCGGCGACTCTGCTGCAGCAGTAGAAAAGCTCGGTTATGCTGACAGAATGACACACATCTCAACAGGCGGCGGCGCATCTCTCGAATTCCTCGAAGGCAAAGTACTTCCCGGTATCGCTGCTCTTAACGACAAAGACTGATTAATGCATAATTCATAATGCATAATGCATAATGTTCTGCTTTATTCAGAATCATAGTATTGATGACGGGGTGGGGCGGTGCTCCGCTCCGTTATTTGTGATTGAAAAATGTAAAATGGAAAATGAATGTGATGGTCTGCTTTATCAATACTGATATTTTGTAAAGTAAAAAACAAATCACGGTTTTCGACTTTCAATTTTCCATTTTCAATATATATAGTGAAGGAGTAATTATAATGAACAAGGAACTCAGACAGGCAGTTATCGCCGGAAACTGGAAAATGAACAAGACTCGTCCCGAGGCAAAGGCTCTCATCGAAGAATTGAAGCCGATTGCAGAAAAAGCAACTTGTGGCGTGGTCATCTGCGTACCGTTTACCAACCTTGAAACTGCTGTTGAGCTGACAAAAGGTACAAACATCAAAGTAGGTGCTGAGAACGTACATTTTGAAAAAAGCGGTGCTTTTACTGGCGAAATTTCCGCTGATATGCTGACAGAGATCGGCGTTGAGTATGTTATTATCGGTCACAGCGAAAGAAGACAGTATTTCGGCGAAACCGATGAAACTGTTAATAAGAGAACAAAGGCTGCTCTTGCAGCAGGTCTGAAGCCGATCGTTTGCGTTGGCGAGCTTCTTTGGGAGCGTAAGTGCGATATTACAAAGGAAGTTATCGCAAGACAGATCAAGCTTGATTTCTATGATGTATCCGCTGAGGATGTCAAGAAATCTATCATTGCTTACGAGCCTGTATGGGCAATCGGTACAGGCGAAACTGCTACAGCAGAGCAGGCAGAGGAAGTTTGCCTGTTTATCCGTGAGCAGCTTGCTGAGAAATACGGCAAGGAAGTTGCAGATGCTGTAACCATTCAGTACGGCGGTTCCATGAACCCGAAGAATGCTGCTGAACTTCTGGCACAGCCTGATGTTGACGGCGGACTTATCGGCGGCGCATCACTCAAGGCTGCTGATTTCGGTGTACTTCTTGACGAAGCAAGCAAATAATAAATAAGTATGGAGTGTGGAGAGTGGAGTGTGAATTCTGATTCACGCCAACACCCGACACACTCCGAATTGATAATAAAGGGGAATTTAACAATGAAAAAACCTTTAATTTTGATGATCCTGGACGGCTTCGGTATCGGTACAAACTATGGTAACGCAATCCGCAGTGCAAAAAAGCCGAATCTGGAGCATATTTTTTCAACGAACCCTTGGGGGTTGATTGCTGCTTCGGGTATGGACGTCGGTCTGCCTGACGGTCAGATGGGCAATAGTGAGGTAGGTCACACTAATATCGGTGCAGGTCGTGTGGTTTATCAGGAACTGACAAGAATTACCAAGGCAATCAAAGACGGCAGCGTTCTCAAAAATGAAGCACTTGTCAGTGCGATGAAAAATGCAGCCGAGGACGGCAAGGCACTGCACTTTATGGGTTTGCTCTCTCCCGGTGGCGTACACAGCCACAACACACACCTTTACGGTCTTGTGGAAATGGCAAAAACACTGGGCGTGAAGAATGTTTATATTCATGCGTTCCTTGATGGCCGTGATGTTCCGCCTTCAAGCGCAAAGGAATACATCGAACAGTGTCAGGCAAAGCTTGAAGAAATTGGCGTAGGTAAAATCGCAACGATTTCTGGTCGTTATTATGCAATGGACAGAGATAACAACTGGGATCGTGTTGAAAAGGCTTATTCCGCTTTGGTTTACGGTGAGGGGAATAAGGCAGCAAGTGCTGTTGAGGCGATTTCCGCTTCCTATGACGAGGGTGTAACAGATGAATTTGTGATTCCGACTGTCTGTGTTGAAAATGCTACTATTAAAAGTGGCGATTCTGTTGTATTCTACAACTTCCGCCCCGATAGAGCAAGAGAAATCACTCGTACATTTGTTGATCCTGAGTTCGGCGGATTCGAGAGAAGAAACGGTTTCTTCCCGCTCGACTATGTCTGCATGACACAGTATGATGCAACCATGCCGAATGTGAAGGTCGCATTCAAGCCGCAGAAGCTTTCTAATATGTTCGGAGAGTATATTTCTAAGAAGGGGCTGACTCAGCTCAGAATTGCCGAAACAGAGAAATATGCTCATGTAACTTTCTTCTTCAACGGTGGCGTTGAATCCGTCAGTGAGGGGGAGGACAGATGTTTGATCCCGTCCCCGAAAGTTGCTACATATGACCTCCAGCCCGAAATGAGTGCGTACGAGGTAACAAAAAATGTTGTTGAAAGAATCGAAAGTGGCAAATATGATGTTATCATTTTGAACTTTGCCAACTGTGACATGGTAGGTCATACAGGCGTGTTTGATGCTGCTGTAAAGGCTGTTGAAGCTGTTGATGACTGTGTAGGACAGGTAGTGAAGGCAATCAAGAAATTAGACGGTGTGGCTCTTATCACAGCAGATCATGGCAATGCCGATAAAATGCTTGACGAAAACGGTGAGCCGTTTACAGCGCACACAACGAACCTTGTGCCGTTTGTTGTAGTAAATCATCCT
Organism: uncultured Eubacteriales bacterium; assembly: GCA_900317395.1. GTDB lineage: Bacteria > Bacillota > Clostridia > Oscillospirales > Acutalibacteraceae > UBA1213. The sequence continues at coordinate 4,311 of ONGS01000243.1, forward strand.
TGTGAACTGCGTGACGGCGGCAGACTTGCCGATATTGCTCCGACTATGCTCAAACTTCTCGGACTTCCGCAGCCCGAGGAAATGGACGGCGAAAGCATTATCAAATAAAATTACACTGTGTAATAAAAACCGAACAACCGTAGGTATCATCAAATACCTGCGGTTGTTCGGTTTAATATATGGATTAGTTGCTGCTCTCGTTAAAAAGTTCGTTGAATTCGTTGACAGCTGTTTCACTGTCGGAAGCAACTGCAACAAAAACGTATGGGTAATGTACTTCGATCTTACTTGCACTTACCGTTTCATAGGCTTTGTCATTGACATTTTGGTAAGTATTGGTCTTTTCGGTGATGTAATTGTTGATGACATTCATCAGCATTTTTTCTTTGTCCTGTGATTTTAGTCTGAAACAGGCAATTTCGGTAAAGTTATCGGACCTTGCGGAAATATAAAGCGTGGAATCCGTCACTGTGCCGTCAGGAATTTCGTAATATTTAGAAATATTATCCTTTGAGATCTTTGAAAGATTCTCATAATTCATTTTATCGATAACAGTTGTTACGATTCGGGATGTTGAATAGTTTTCGGTCTTGTCGGAGACATCTTGAAAATTATTGAGTAATGAAACGGACAGTGATGCAGCTATAAGAAGTATTGCGGCGACAATAATCACTGTTACAGCGATATTATTTTGTGTTAGTTTTTCTTTATTTTTCTCAGCCAAAAACTCACCCCTTTACCAAATGATTACCGTATTAATTATATAATTTTACAGCAATGATTGCAACTACAATATTGTAATATTGATTACGATTAATACATTTAGTATAATTTAAAATAATAGAAATCAATAGAAAAAACCGGCACATCAGAGTACCGGCTACAGATAAAAATAAAATCCGCCCAACCGTATACGTCAATAAATAACCTGCCTACGAAATAAGCAGGTGGGTATCCTCTCCATAGTTTCATACTCCCTTCATCTGCATAGGCAGGAGGTCTGAAGTCCGCTACAGAAGCCGGATTCCCGATTTAAAGGTTGTAGGGTTATTTTAGACAGTATACGCATCGGGCAGACAATATAAACAAATTAAATTGTTTTGGTGTATTCTTATTATATACTAAATACACTGAAAAATCAAGAGTAAATTTAAAAAAAATAAATTACTCTTCGTCAAGGCTGTCGAAATTGCTTTCAAAAATCTTTGCAATTTCGTCCAGAAGACCTTCATCTTCAATTTCAGCCAGCTGAGGTTCGCCGTTCTCACTATCAACAGCCTCGAATATCATATAAGTGCTTCCTGATTCAATATCCTGGTCGGGAAGGTCAAACAACGGCATAAGCGCATAATAATGACCGTCCTTGTAGTCTATTTCATCGAGAACTTCAAATTCATATTCGTTACCATCATCATCAAGAAGAGATACGAGATCAGCATCGCTGTAATCCTCGTTATCATTTGTGATCTTTTCTTCATTACTCATAATTAACAGCTCCTTTACAATAGTAATAAAACCATAAAAACTATTGTATACTTATTTTAGCAAGATGTCAATAGCTATTGCAACTATTTTTTAAATAAATATTTTTTAAAAAAGTTCAAAAAAACTATTGACTTTTCCTGAAATAGTGCTATAATATTATCAAGATAACAAACAAATAAGTCCCATGACTGCAGGGCGTTGTTGAATGTGTCTAATCCACGAAGGGAGGCAAGCTCCGATGAACGAAATGGAACCGGTTAATTCAGACCAAAGTTTTTCTCGGTGCGAAGTCTTCTACAGCGATAAGATGTTTGAAATTTTTTGAATTTTTTGAGTCAGATCTTGGCTGATCCGCACAATAGACGTTGCGGCAACGGTTGGGAGCGGCTTCATAATTCGGCATTATCAGCCGTAAGTTCCTGAAAGTCTTTGACCTGTAAGAAGATGCCTGACGATGACGGTCAGCTATTTGTAGCAGTTTTGCATGAAACGGTAGCAGGGTAGCTTCGAATCGAGAACTTACAATTGAATAGATTACTGTGATGTCTTTATCTTTCGTTATTGTTTTCACGGTAATTGAGCCGTTGGCGTGCGGTGATTGTCCGACAGGAGAGGAAATTACGCTATAGGCTGAACAGATTATTTGCTCCGTTTGTTGTACGGAAGTTTCATACATATTTGTTTGTTGTGTGTATGGATCGGGTAAAGGCTCGATTGTTCTAATCAAGCATTAAGGCATGAAGGGATGCCGATGGTGATGCGGCAATGGTTGGCACACCGAATGCATGTCCGTAAACGAATAGGATTTAATGCAGGTTTTGCTTATGATATATCTTATATAGTAAGGACTGTATCCAATGTAATATTCAGATTTTATTACGGCAATTAGTTTTAAGGAATGATTCCGATGCCAATATAAAACGTATATATTCTACTAATTTCTCCTATAATCCAAAAATGCCCGACAGTTTTCGCTGTCGGGTATTTTTGTGTCATTTATTGATTTGCCAAAGCTTGTTCAAGGGCTTTGGCAAGCTGGTCGGGACATGATGTTCCCCGTCCGTTGCAGTCAATTCCTTTACAGCGTTCGATAGCTTCTTCTGCGCTCATCCCTTTGACAAGTGCGGAAATTCCCGTTGTATTGCCCATACAACCGCCGTTGAATCTGACATTTTGAATAATGCCGTTCTCGTCGATTTCAACATCAATCGAACGGGCGCAGGTTCTGCTTGTTTTATAATTCGTTTTCATATCAGATCATCCTTTAAAATTAAGTATAAAAAGACCGATGCAGAATGCACCGGTCGATAACTCATTGAATCAGTCGCTTGTGTAGGGGAGAAGTGCGAGGTATCTTGCACGCTTAATAGCAACTGTAAGCTCACGCTGATGACGTGCGCAGGTGCCTGTTACACGGCGAGGGAGAATTTTCGCTCTCTCCGAAACAAAGCGGCGAAGTCTTGAAATATCTTTATAGTCGATTACATCAACCTTATCTACACAAAATGCGCAAACCTTTTTACGACCCTTGCGGCCGCCTCTGCGGTTATCTCTTTCGTTTCTTTCAGCCATCGGAAGTTCCTCCTTTACTTAGTTGTTAAAAGGGCAAATCCTCATCTGTCGGCATATCCACGAAATCTCCTGTATCGCCGCTTGAATACGACGGTGCCGGAGCGGAATCCTGACGATAGGACTGCCTGCTGTAGCTGTCGCTTTCTCCGCCATAGCTGTTTCCGTAGGAAGACGAAGAATCACGTTTTGACTCACAAAACTCAATATTATCTGCCCATACATCGGTGGTATAACGCTTATTGCCATCTCTGTCGGTATATGAACCTGTACGGATCGAACCTGTAAGAGCAATGCGGTTTCCCTTTGAGAAATATTTGCAGACAAATTCTGCTCTCTGCTGCCATGCAGTAACACTGATAAAATCAGCCTGTTTTTCTTCACCTGCTCTGACACGGCGGTCAACGGCAACAGTAAATCTTGTCATAGCAACACCCGACTGGGTATGTCTGAGTTCGGGGTCAGAAGTAAGTCTGCCGATTAAAGATACATTATTCATAAAACCGCCTCCTTAATCAAGCTTCCTTTTTTACGATCATTGAACGGAGAATGCCATCTGTGATCTTTGCAACTCTGTCAAGTTCTGCAGGTAATTCAGCTTCGGATTTGAAGTTGAAAAGAACATAGTAAGCATCTGTTTCCTTGTTAATCGGGTAAGCAAGCTTTCTTTTGCCCCACTCATCAACGCTTTCCAAAGTTCCGTTCTTTTCGATAAGACCCTTGAACTTATTAACAGTTTCTGCTACAGCCTCTTCACCCTGCTTCAAAGAAACAACGTAAAC
>ONGS01000164.1 GCA_900317395.1 uncultured Eubacteriales bacterium
CCATATCAGACCAATAACAGTTATAACTATCAACAGCAATATCAAAACAATAATGATTATACCGGTTATCAGCAATATGCCACGGATAGTAGCGCAAGTGCATATCAGCAGCAGTACCCCACAGATAATAACACAAACACATATCAACAACAATACTCCGCAGATAATCATACAAATAACTATTCTCAGCCATATGCAGCAGAAAACAACAGTTATGCTCAGCAAGTTGTTCAACCGAGTGTTGACCCGTATGGTGAAACGACTGTATTGGGCGCTTCCGGCTATAACGAAACGACTGTTCTCGGCGGTTCTTCCTATGAAAATATGCCTGCCGCTTACCTCATCAGACATAAAAACGGCGAAAGAGTCCTTGTCAACAAAGACGTTTTCCATATTGGCAAAGAAAAAAGTATTGCTGACTACTTTATCAGCGACAACTCCGCGATCAGCAGAAAACACGCTGAGATTGTCAAAAGAAACAATGAATATTACATCATAGACACCAATTCAACCAATCACATTTATGTTAACGGCATAAGAATACCGTGCAATGTTGAAACACACATCATATCGGGAACGGAAATTATACTTGCCGATGAAAGATTTGATTTTGTGATTATGTGACCATCACAGTTTCTATGAGAGGGAATCGTTTATGAATTTTATTGTTTCAGCCGATACCGATGTCGGCATCAAGAAAAAGACAAATCAGGACAGTTTGAGCGTTAAAGTAGTCAACACGCCTATGGGAAGAATGGCATTTGCGGTGCTTTGCGACGGAATGGGCGGACTTGAAAAGGGCGAAGTTGCCAGCGCAACGGCAATCAAAGCTTTCAGTAGTTGGGTCACCGAGGTACTGCCTGCACTAAGCAGTACACCGATCACTGCCGACAGCATACGTCTTGGCTGGCAGAATATCGTCACCGAAACAAACGAAAAAATCAAGCTTTACGGAAAAAGAAACGGTATCAAACTCGGTACAACAGCAGTCATTATGCTGCTGACGCAAACCGATTATTATATTATGAATGTGGGAGATTCACGTGCATATGAGATCTTTACCGAAACGCAGCAGCTTACCAATGACCAGACATTCGTGGCGAGGGAAATAGCGCTCGGAAGAATGACTCCTCAGCAGGCACGTGTTGATAAAAGACGAAACATTCTTTTACAGTGCATCGGTGCTTCAGAAAAGGTGTATCCCGACTTTTTCACGGGGACATTAAAGAAAGATGCGGTTTATATGCTTTGCTCGGATGGCTTTCGCCACGAGATCACACCGCAGGAAATATTTGACAGACTTCGCCCCGACAGAATGACAAGCCGAGAACTTATGTCAAAAAATACGGTCGAACTGATCGAACTTAACAAGCAGCGCAGGGAAACAGACAATATTTCCGCAGCACTTGTAAGGACATATTAAAATTTAGGATTTTGAGGTATGAACTATGCTTGAAATAGGCTCACTTGTTGACGGTAAATATAAAATACTTAATAAAGTCGGTCAGGGCGGTATGAGTGTTGTTTATCTTGCTATGAACGAAAAGGCAAATAAGCAATGGGCAATCAAAGAGGTACGAAAAGACGGCATCAAGGATTTTGAAGTGGTCAAGCAGGGACTGATCGTTGAAACCGATATGCTGAAAAAATTAAGTCATCCGAACCTGCCGAGTATTATTGACGTAATAGAAAATGATGATACTTTTCTGATCGTAATGGACTATATTCAAGGTAATCCTCTGAATAAAACACTGGAAGAATACGGCGCTCAGCCGCAGGAATATGTCATCGAATGGGCAAAACAGCTTTGCGATGTTCTCGGTTATCTTCACTCACGCAAGCCTCCTATTATTTACCGTGATATGAAACCTGCCAATATTATGCTGAAACCTGACGGAAACGTAACACTAATCGATTTTGGTACGGCACGTGAATATAAAGAAAAAAATATTGCCGATACCACCTGTCTTGGTACTGTCGGCTATGCTGCTCCGGAGCAGTTCGGAGGAATGGGACAGACTGACGCACGAACCGATATATATTGTCTTGGTGCAACACTGTACCACCTTGTAACGGGAATGAACCCTTGTGAACCGCCGTATGAAATAAAGCCCATCAGACAAATCAATCCTTCCTTGTCCAACGGTCTTGAAAAAATCATTCTCAAATGTACACAGCGCGACCCCAACGACAGGTATCAATCCTGTGCGGAGCTTATGTATGCATTGGAGCATTACGACGAAATAG
>ONGS01000073.1 GCA_900317395.1 uncultured Eubacteriales bacterium
GATGTGCTTGTTCTCTGCGGCGGCAGTGCGACAGACCTTCCTGTTCAGACACCGCAATATGCAAAACTGTTTCATGTGATTGACAGCTTTGATACTCATGCTAAAATTCCCGAGCATTTTGCCAATGTTGACGCCGCCGCTAAAGAAGGCGGTAAGGTAGGTTTGATTTCTGTTGGCTGGGACCCGGGTCTGTTTTCTCTTAACAGAGTTTATGCAAATGCGATCCTTCCGGAAGGCAAGGATTATACCTTCTGGGGTAAGGGCGTAAGTCAGGGACATTCCGATGCGATCCGCAGAATTAAAGGCGTTAAAAATGCAAAGCAGTATACGATTCCGGTAGAATCCGCACTTGAAGCAGTAAGAAGCGGTTCAAACCCCGAGCTTACCACTCGTGATAAGCATTTAAGAGAATGTTTTGTCGTTCTTGAGGACGGTGCGGATGCGGCTCAGGTGGAAAAGGAAATCAAAGAAATGCCTAACTATTTTGCCGATTATGATACGATAGTACATTTCATCAGCGAAGAGGAGCTTCTTAAAAACCATGCAGGCATGGCGCACGGCGGCTTTGTATTCAGAACAGGCAAGACAGGTGTCAACAAGGAAAACAACCATATTATTGAATACAGCCTGAAGCTTGACTCCAACCCTGAATTTACCACAAGCGTATTGGTTGCCTATGCAAGAGCCGTTAAACGTCTTGCAGATGAGGGACAGACAGGCGCAAAAACAGTACTTGATATACCGCCTGCTTATCTGTGCGAACAAAGTGGAGAAGAACTCAGAGCGCACTTCCTTTAAGTTGAGATAGACAATATTATTATGAAGAAGTGATTTTATGAGCGATGAAATATTGAAAGTAAAAAGAAATGAGGGAAAGAGAGAGATCAAGACAGCATTTATTTTTTCATGCCCCGGTCAGGAGGAGTTGAAAAGCGGAAAGCTTGTCAACGGACAAACGGGAAAAAATCTTGATATGATGCTGACGATATTACATAAAAAATTCCCGGAGATTTTTCCTTCAACCGATCGCTATGATTACCGTATTACCAATTCATCGGAGCAGGTGCATTATAAAGCATATGATAACCGTACAGAACCAAAAACGGCGGAAATCAATACGCCCGAGAATTTGGAACGCCTGAAAAAAGATATTGAAGGATATCAATATGTTATCACGTTTGGGAGATGTGCCTCCCTTGCGGCGGAGTATGCCGTAAAGGCTTATAATATGAATGAAACGAAATTTCTATATTCCCGGCACCTATCTTTTCTGAGTCTGAACAGTACCATCAAAACCGATATCGACGGCAACCCTATCGCAAAGGGCAGTAAAGATTCCACCTACAAACGCCTTGAAGCCGCCGCTAAAAAAATAACAGACCAACTTTGATAATGTATAATGAATGTGTCAGGGGAGTATAAAGCTGAATTCTATAGAAAATCGTTCACGGCAGAAAATTACCGTGAACGATTTTTTAGTGTTCTTGGGAGAGGGAATAATATTCTTTTGTTTCGGGAACTCTTACGGTTTCGGACTTGTGTTTTGCAAGGAGCATGGTGAGGGAATAGAGATTGATCCAGATCTCATTGTCGCTTTCTTTTTGGCTTTCGTCAAAAACAAGCTCCAATCCCCAGTGAAGGTGAGTCGTTTCAATATTATTGACATTTTCTGTTGTGCTGTAACCTGTTCGCCCTGCATAGCCGATCACTTCGCCTGCCTTAACTTCCTTGCCTTCTTCAATATCGGCATGATAGGGGCGGTTCTGGCGTAAATGAGCATAGTAGTAATAGCGTTTTTTGTCATTGCTCCTGATCCCGATACGCCAGCCGCCATATTGGTTCCAACCAAGACATTCCACTGTTCCGTCCTCAATACAGATGATCGGTGTTCCTACTGCACACATCATATCATGACCTAAATGCAGTCTTTGGTAGCCGTAGCTCCTTGAAGCACCGAAATCATCAAATTCACTGTACGGAAATGTTGCGGCAATCGGGCAGTATGCTTTCAGACCGTATTTCTTTTCAGTGGTGATTTTTCCGTTTTCCTCGCTGTATTCTGTATACTCACCGAGAAGGCCGCCGAGTACGGCGGAATATACTTCACGATAGTAGCTGTAATATTTCATATCGGCGGTCAGCTTTTCAAGTTTTTCGCCACTGTTGAGTTTTTCTGTCAACTCATCCATATCGTTTTCTTTGTATTTTTTAAAATCGCCGCCGTATTTTGCCCCGAGATAAGCAAGAATATCGATCCAGCTCAGATGAATTTGTTCTTCGTTGGTGGCAATATCGATATTCATCGCTTTTTCGAGTGCAGGGTAGGTCACATTGAATTCGGCATATTTGATATAATCATCCTTTTTCGCTGTGCTTGCCCCTGTAAGACACAAAATGGATGCTGAAGAAATCAGCAGGGCGGCGCAGATAATTGAAATGAATTTTCTAATGCCAAAGCGCATCATAAGCATCCCTGAAGCAGCAATTCACGGCTTTTATCCACGGTTTCAAAATTGGTTTCAATAATTTTTTCGGAGGCAGCAGGTGAATAGCGGAAGTGGTCAATATGATTGCCTGTGAAGAAATATTCGGGCTGACCGGGATGATAATCATAATCAAAGGTATCGATAATGATTAGTTTGATCTTCATTCTGGAGGGAATAATATTTTTGATATAAACACTGGCCTGCTGACCTGCACGGATACTATCCTTCATTTCCGCAAGACCTGCAAGGTTCGGGGCAAGCTCCACAAAAGCACCGTAATCCTCAACGGAACGGATAATACCTGCCACAGTTTCGCCTATCTCAAAATGAGCGGCATTTTCTTCCCATGTGCCGAGAAGTTCCTTGTGAGTAAGGCTGATTCTTCCGTCCTCAAAAGATTTTACGACTGCTCTTATTTCCATTCCAACGGAAAAACGTTCTCTCGGATGGTCGATTCTTGAAACGGAAATAGAATCTATCGGCAAAAGAGATACAATACCACAGCCGATATCGGCAAACGCTCCGAAGGAATCGAGGTGTGTGACCTTTGCATCGATCACATCGCCCGGGATCAGCGTTTCGATATATTCACGCATACATCTTTCCTGAGCAATTCTTCTTGAAAGGATCGCCACCGTTCTGCCTGCTTCATTTTTACGGAAATCCGTGATCACAAAACAAACAGGGCGGTTAACTCTGGATATGACGGCAATATCCCTTACAGTGCCTTCTTTAATGCCGATCGCACCTTCTTCTCTGGGAATGATACCCTTCATGATTCCGAGGTCTACGATCAGATTATGTGCCGAATCGCATACAACGGCTCTTGCTTCCAGAATTCTCCCTTCGTGATAAGCGTCGTTAAGCGACGAAACAGACTGCATAGCACAGAGATTTTCTGCTGTGCCGATAAGTTTACCTTCAGGATAATATCCTGCCATTTTGCTTCATTCCTTTCCTGAGGCTGTGCCTCTTGTAGCTTTCTCAACATCTATATGAAAATTTTGTCTTTGTTATTCCGTTTTTATACAGTTTTGTTAATCTCTTTTCAGCATGGGAGAAACATACTTGAATTGTTCATTATAATATTATATAATGAACAAATGAGAAAACAGGATCAGGATCCGGGCTAATGCCCATCACATTCTTGTGGAGCTGATGCATGATAACCGAATCCCGGCTCCTAAAAAAGTATCTATTTTAAAGGGAGTGATTCAATGGAAGAAAATAACGGAAATATTCGGTTTCTTTCTGCTGTTTCATATATCGGTGTTCTTTTTGTCATCGGACACTTTGCTGTCGAGAAGGATAACCCCGACCTACGTTTTCATACATTTCAGGGCGGCGTTCTTTTTGCTTTTTTTGTATTGCTTTATTTTATGGATTTTCTTCTGTATCTGGTGCTTTCGTTTGCGCCTGCGCTTCAGCTGATCCTGATATTACTGTTGTCAGTCGGTATCAGTATAACTTATGTCATGCTGATGGGGATGGGCATTTACTACGGCGCAAAATGTCAGCAAAGACTGTTGCCCTATGTAGGAAAAGTTTCTGTTCTGCTGAGGACAAAGCTTGATGAAAGAAAGGATGTCAGATAAGAAGTATCTATATGATACTATATAAAAGTTGCGAGAAATGTTAAGAACAAGCGAAAAAAATATTTTTGGTATTTTTTACTAATTTATATGGGAGAGAGAACGAAATGAATGAGAATATTATAGGTGTGGATTCCTATGATTTTGAGGAAAGAATACAAAGCGGTGTTGTGCTGGTGTATTTTTATGAACATTTAAATGTTGAAAGCCGTGTGCTTGAACCGATCATAGGAGAGATTGCAGAAAAATATATTGAAGATGTTACGGTTCTGGCGGTTGATATGGAGCAGTCGCCCGATATTGCTATGCATTATGCGGTAGAAGCTTCGCCGTGTGTTATCATTTTCAGAAGCGGTGAGCCTGTTGAAATGATCGACGGTGCTAACCCGACAAATGTATATTGTGATTGTCTTGATGAATTGATGTAAAAAAAGCGGACGATACCGAATCGGTGTCGTCCGTAAAACTTTTATCCTATTTCAAAAGTCCTTTTGCATATTTCCATGCAAGAATTCTCATCACTGCATGATCAATTGTTTTGGTTTCGATATTTCCTTTATGAACCGCATCAAGTACCAACTCATAGGTGGTGTCTATGTCTGATACACAAAGCATATCGTTTCCGGCAAGAACAGCGGTAACAACGGGAGAAAATTCGGGGGAATATTCCCTGATTGCCCCCATTTCAAGGTCATCGGTCACAATGATTCCCGTAAAACCGAGGTCATTTCTGAGGATATCATGTATTTTAGGGGAAAGGGAAGCAGGATATTCGCTGTCCATACATTCTACGATATTATGGCTGACAAGCACCATATGCGCACCGGCGTCAATTCCTGCCTTGAAAGGTTTGAGATCAGTATTTTTGAAAGTTTCATAAGTGCGTTTGTCGATTGCGATCCCTTCATGGGTATCGGTATTGTTGCCGTAGCCGGGGAAGTGTTTCAGGGTTGCGGATACGTTGTTTTCCTGACTGATTTTGGTAAATTCCGTAACAAACATGGAAGTTACTGTCGCATTCTGACCAAGAGAGCGTTCATACATAAAATTGTCTTGTCCTGTGCTGATATCGCACACAGGTGCAAGGTTGGTGTTGATTTTCAGCTTTGAAAGCAGGAGAGATTTTCTCTGTGTATCAGACTTTATCGCTTCAAGACCGCCTTCTTCAAACAATTCTCTCGGAGATCGAAAGTCTTCTTTTGTCAGTTGGCTGTAGCCGCTCAGACGGCTGACTGTGCCGCCTTCTTCATCAACCGCAATAATCATGGGAACAGACTGTGATTTAAGATAAGAGTTGTTCTGTCGTGCAACATCATCCTTGGATTTGCCGATAAAATCTCTGTCAAATAAAACATATCCTCCCAAGTGATACTCCTTTGCTGTTTCATATGCATCATCTTCGGGACATCTTGCAAGAATCATCTGACCGACTTTTTCTTCAATCGTCATTTTTTCCATAAGCTCATAGGCTTTTTCGTAATAATCCGAAAAAATACCTCCGTCCTGCCATTCCTCGGGAACTTTGCTATCATTTTTTTCTTCTTCAGCAGAAGTCCCGGAGGAATTTACAATTGATGATTCTGCTTTTGACGAAGGTTGTTGATCATCCTTTGCACTTTTTTTACGTTCTGTATTGCAGGAACACATCAGCACCGCCATTGTTACGGCGAGTACACCTGCAAGGATAGTTTTTACATTCCTGATTTTCATACGTCCTCCTGAAATATGGTTTTGATCACATTAAGATTCATATTACGGCATATCTTTTCTGAGGTTTGAAAACTCTCGTCATAAATCTGCTCAGGAACATGGCTGTCCGAACCGATAATGACTTTTTGTTTGCTTCCTTTCAGTTCGCCCCAGAATCTTTCATGCGGATACGGATATCTGTTTCCGTCGGGGTAATTGCTTTTCCCCCGTCTGATACCGTTGGCGTTGAATTCAAGCGGTATATCGTATTTTTCCGCCGCCGAAAGGATAATATCGCAGGCTTTGGTACAGTTTTTGTCCCATGCAAGTTCGTTGATAAACATAATGTCGGGGTGAGCCAATGCGGCAAACGAACCTGTCGAAAAAGCTTCTTCTATTGCGTTGGCATAGTCGATATAATCGGTTGTTTTTTCCGCAAAGAAAATATTTTTCATTTGTCCGTTGGGAAGGGTATACATATGTTCTCCGAGAATAAGGTATTCCAGCCCTGTTTCGGTTAAGAGCGTTTTGTAATAATCGACATACTGGGGATGATATTCAATTTCAAGTCCTTTATGTAGTTTTATGATACCTTTAAATTCTTCTTTTAGTTTATCAATTTCTTCAATATATTCGGGCAGTTCCTCATATTTCATTCTGAGTCCGTAGTCCTTATCAGGAAAAGGACCGTGGTCTGAAAAACCGAGAATAGCAACGCCCTGCTTTATAGCTGTTTCGGCATAATCTCTTTCACTGCCGAAAGCATGAAGACATCTTTGCGTGTGTGTATGAAAATTTGTTATCATATTAATTTCTCCTGACTGTTTGATGATATTATTCTACCATATTCACTCGAAAAAGACAAATACGAAATGAAAGCTACGTGATTTGAAAGTCGTTTTCGTTTCTTGACAAAATAATATACTTATGCTAAAATGAAAACGGTTTTCAAATATTAAGTAAGGATTGAATTGTTAAAACAATATTTAAAAGAGGGGGAAACAGCGATGAAAATGACCGACAGGCAGATGCGAAAAGCTGTTGCTGTGCTGAAAGATGCAAAGTTTGTTTGAAAAAAGTTGATGATGGACAAGGTTAATTCCACTTGACAAAATGACTTTTTTGATGTAAAACATATATTGAGGGAAGGAAATAATGAATTTTCTTAAAAATGTTTAAGTTTGAATTAATAGATTGTTTTTAAAACATCTGAAATTTATTAGCACATCGGTTCATAAACTGATGTATAATAACATCATCAACAAAAAAACAAATCGAACAAACGGAGGTCATTATTATGGAAAACAATGAATTTAAAAATATGAACGAATTTAACGGCACAGGCGACAATATCAACAAAAACCGGACCGGCCTTGAAGAAATCTTTTCGGATTCTCAGACGAAACAGGTACAGCAGGAAACAGTACAGACTGTAGCTTCCGAACAGGAAGAAAAGCAGAATGTCTATTCACAACCGACCTATCATAGCCCGTCTTATGGCAGTACAGCACCGATCCAACCGTATAATGCGGCTCAGAATCAGCAGCAGGTGCTGAATTATCAGCAGCCGTATACCGCTAATGCTTACGGACAAAATTATTCGTCAGCAAATGGACCGCAGAACGCTAATGTACATTACACAGCAGGTGCTCAGCCGAAACCTAAGAAAAAATCAGCGGCAAAAAAAGTTGCTCTGATTGCAGGGGCACTCGCACTGACACTTTGTGTTGGCGTTGGCGGAGGATTGCTCGGAGCATCACTGGCAGGTTCAAATCCGACGGAGGTTTCGACAACTTCCACTTCTTCCGAAAGCAGTAAAAACGAAAACAGTGAATCTGCACTGAATATCACACAGGCAAGCGATAGCGAAACAACTCCGACAACAACCCAGGAGGTTGCTGCAAAGGTCAGGGATTCTGTAGTTGAGATTACAACCGAGATCACAACCTATGACAGCTATTACGGACAGTATGTTTCGCAGGCAGCAGGCAGCGGCGTTATCATTTCTGAGGACGGCTATATCATTACCAACAATCATGTTATCGAGGACGCTAATACCATCACAGTTCGTCTTACCAATTCAAAAACCTATACAGCAAAGCTTATCGGCAAGGATGCGACTCTTGATGTTGCACTTTTGAAAATAGATGAAACAGGTCTGACAGCGGCAACATTCGGAGATTCTTCTAAGCTTAGCGTAGGTCAGACAGCAATTGCGATCGGCAATCCTCTCGGTCAGCTCGGAGGTACCGTTACCGACGGTATCATCAGCGCACTTGACAGAGAAATCGAGCTTGAAGGCAAAACCATGAACCTTCTCCAGACAAATGCAGCAATCAACCCTGGTAATTCAGGCGGCGGTCTGTTTGATTCCAACGGTAACCTGATTGGTATTGTAGTAGCAAAATCAAGCTCTACGACAAGCGGAACATCCGTTGAAGGTCTTGGATTTGCGATTCCGGCCAACGATGTAGTGGATATTCTTGAGGATCTGAAAACAAAGGGTTATGTTTCGGGCAGAGGAAGCCTTGGTGTGAATATTGTTTCAATCAATACGGAAAATGCAATGTTCATGTATCGTGTAGATAAAGAAGGCGTCTATGTTACCGCAGTAACAAGCGGATCAGCTGCCGAAAAAGCAGGCATCAAAGTCGGTGACTGCATTACAAAGTTCGAGGATAAAGAAATTACCGAAGCTACCGATCTTACTTCACAGCTTTCCAAGCATAAAGCAGGCGAGAAGGTAAAACTTACGATTTATCGTGACGGTAAGGAGCAGGAAATTGAAGTAACGCTTGATGAAAAGGCTGCCGATGACAATAATTCCGGTTCAGGAAGACACAATTACTTCAATGATGATGATTTTTACGGAAGCGATGATATCTTTGGAAATAGTTGATTTTCCCTAATTTAACTTACAACTTTCTTTTTCATAATTTCTCCTTATTTCGGGAACACAGTTCACCTGTGTTCCCGAAATACTTTTATTGGCGTAGCAATAATAAAGTTGATATAGCGTATGAATTTTGCCTCCCTGACTCCACATTTGAAAAAGAAAAACGGCACTGCATAAAGCAGTGCCGATAAAACTATGTTTGATTATTCAATACCGAGAGTACTCACAACAGATTTTGTCATGTTGTCAGCGATTGCTTTTGCATCGTCCTCGGTCTTTCCTACAGCAGTGATGTACACTTTGATTTTCGGTTCAGTACCCGAAGGTCTTACGATTGCTGCTCTGCCGCCTTCAAGGGCATAGGCGAGAACATTGGATTTCGGAAGATCAATCGTTTCCTGTGTTCCTGCTACAAGATCCTTTGAAACGGAATTCAGGTAATCGGAAGCGTTTGTCACTTTGAAGCCTGCAATTTCTGTCGGGTGAGACTCACGCAGAGATGTCATGATGTTCGCCATTTTCTGCATACCCGAAGCGCCTTCAAATTCAAAGGCTTCTGTCTTATTGATATAATAGCCGAATTCTTCATAAAGCTCATTCATCACATCGTTCAGGCTCTTGCCTTTTGTGCGGTAATAAGCAGCCATTTCGCAAATCAGCATGGAAGCAACAACAGCATCCTTATCTCTTACATATGTTCCGGCGAGATAGCCGTAGCTTTCTTCAAAACCAAAGACGTATCTGTTTTCTTCATGCTTCTGTTCGAGGAGAAGGATCTGTTCGCCGATATATTTGAATCCTGTCAGTACGTTTTTAAGTTCGCAGCCGTATTTTTCACAGACCTTTTCCACCAGCTTGCTTGTAACGATAGTTTTCACTGCTACCGGATTTTCGGGCAGCGTGCCGTTCTGCTTTCTGCTGCTGAGAATATAGTTCATCAGCATAATACCTGTTTCGTTACCGGTCATCAGACGATAACCGCCTTCAACCTTTACGGCAATGCCTACACGGTCACTGTCAGGGTCTGTAGCAAGAAGAAGGTCGGGCTGCTCTTTTTCGGAAAGTTTCAAACCGAGATCAAGTGCTTCCTTGATTTCGGGATTCGGATACGGGCAAGTTGTAAAGTTGCCGTCGGGCTTTTCCTGTTCGGGCACGATAACAACATCTTCAACGCCGATCCTGTCAAGAATCTTACGGACAAGCTTATTGCCTGCTCCGTTGAGCGGTGTGTAGACCACTTTCAGTCCCGAGCCTTTACAGATATCGGGATTTACAGACTGTGCCTGTACATTGTCAAGATATGTTTCATAAAGGTCATCGCTGATCCATTCGATCAGACCGCTTTTAATTCCTTCCTCAAAATCAACAAGCTTGATATCTCCGTTGAAATAATCAACACTTTCGATTTCTTGAAATACGGCATTTGCATTGACATCTGTCATCTGACATCCGTCACTGCCGTAGCATTTATAGCCGTTGTATTTTGCAGGGTTATGGCTTGCTGTTACCATAATACCTGCCTGTGTTTTCAACTCTCTTACCGCAAAAGAGACAACAGGTGTCGGCTGAAGCTCTGTGCTGAGATAAGCCTTGACGCCGTTAGCGGCGAGAACTCTTGCAGCTTCCTTTGCGAAAAGGTCAGCTTTGATTCTTGAATCATATGAGATCGCTACAGATGCATTTTTGTATTTTTTATTAAGAAAATTAGCAAGTCCTTGTGTAGCACGGCGAACAGTATAGATATTCATTCTGTTTGTACCGGCACCGATCACACCTCTCAGACCCGCTGTACCGAATTTAAGCTCGGTATAGAAACGTTCATATATTTCCTCATCATTGCCGGTTATTCCTTTCAGCTCATTGATAAGATCCTCATCCTCGTTTGCACTGTCGAGCCACAATTCATAAGCAGCCTTGATATCCATGTTAAAAAACCCCCTGTATAAGATCAGAAACTATATCGCATTAAGAAAACGCTGATCAATTCAACATATTTAATCATTGTCGACTTAATTACAATAATAATACCACATTTTCTCCCATCTTTCAACATATAGTTTTAAAACATTGTCGTATTTTTTTTTTGTCGGGTGCCGATTTATTTTGCGCAATCGTTTATTTTTTTGTTTATTTATGATAACTTCAAAATATGAAACGTAATTTGTCGAAAATTCTCCAGTAAAATTTCCCAAAAAAGCACTCTTTTGTCTTGTATTAAACGGAAATTTAAGTTACAATATGATTATATTATTTTACAGGAGGCTGAGATAATGACCGAAGAAGAAAATCCGGTTAGCGAAAAAGAGATTGCCGAAAGCGGCACATCCGATCAATCTCCTCCGAAAATCGGAGAGAGGGAAGAAAACGACTACAAGAATGTAGACGAGAAGAATGTTAAAAAGGCAGAAACAGTTTCAAAAAAGCCTATAAGGTATCGGGCACCGCTGTATATTGCCGGGTGTATTATGCTGGCGGCGGTTCTTGTTTTCGGAATATGTGCTTGCTTTTTTAATACCGATATTGAAGGTACATGGGGAATCGAAGTTCCGACAAGCGAAGATAATCAGACGATGAAATTCAATCTGAGCTTTGATGATAATACCGTAAGACTTCAGTCGGGAGGAACAGTAACGATCGGCAGATTTTCCATTGCAGAGGAAAACGGCGGAAGGCTTCTTGATGAAGATGGCAATTCTTTGCTGATGCTTTATCTGAATGTAGACGGTAACCCCCTGATTTATAAATTCAATTATCAGTTTGAGGGAAATTTCTTTACAGGCAGAACGTTGAAACTGACGGATCTTACAGGTATGTTTCTGATGCCTGATACAAAGGACAGCAGTGAGGAAGATGTCAAGCGGCATAAGAAGATCACCGAAAGTGAAAAAAGAGGCGATACTACATATTATGTCTGGAACTTCCGACCATCAACAGAGGAATATAAAACGGAAAAAACAAAAAATTTCAAAGCGGATAGTAAACTGGTAGGAACATGGCTATATAAATCCGAAGATAATGGTTATCCTTATACGTTTACATTTACCAAAGACGGTAAATTTGAACAATATTCCTATGAGCAGGAAATACACGGTACTTATACAGTCAAGGACGGCGTGTGTGTGATTCACTATTACGGCACTTCCGATATCGAGCGGCAGATCGAATTATCATATACTGTCAAAGATAAAAAGCTGACACTGTCACAGGATAATGGAGAATATGGTAATGTTGAAAGAGAGCTTACCAAAACAAATGACAAATACGCTTTTGAAAGCGAAACGAAATGAGGGACCGGGGACTCAGACCCGTAAATGAATACCTGAATTCTATATTTACTCATTGATAACTAAAAAATGAAAAAAGGAGATTTTTAATTATGTTGAATGATTTTTGGAAACAGCTGAAAAGCGGCACGGATATCAGAGGTGTCGCTGTGGAGGGCGCAGGCAGTGAGGTAAACCTGACAGAAAAAACTGTTACAGCAATTGTTAACGGTTTTGTTCTCTGGCTTTCCGCCAAAAAGGGAACACAGACAAATGAACTGACAATATCCGTCGGCAGAGATTCGAGAATATCGGGTCCTGAAATATTGGAATATACAGCAGCTGCATTGATAAAAGCAGGAATTACAGTACTTGACTGCGACCTTGCTTCCACACCTTCCATGTTCCTGACAACAGTGGATACGGCTGCTGACGGTGCGATTCAGATCACGGCAAGTCATCACCCCTATGACAGAAACGGACTGAAATTCTTTACCCGTGAAGGGGGACTCAACAGCGAAGATATCGAAGCAATCCTTGAACTTGCACAGAATGGTCAAACACCTGCGGAAAGCAAGGGCGGAAAAAGACTTGACAGCGATTACATGAACCGTTATGCATATTCTCTGCGTGAGATGATTAAAGAACAGGTTGATTCTGATGACGATTATCATCATCCGCTGAAGGGCTTTAAGATCGTTGTAGATGCCGGAAACGGCGTAGGCGGTTTCTATGCGACAGATGTACTTGAAGTACTGGGTGCAGATATCAGAGGAAGTCAGTTCCTTGAGCCGGACGGAACATTCCCGAACCATATCCCCAACCCCGAAAATGCCGAAGCGATCGCTTCTATCAGCAAGGCTGTTGTTGAGAGCGGCGCACATCTGGGTGTTATATTTGACACAGATGTTGACAGAGGAGGAGCAGTGGATGCAAACGGTAAGGAGATCAACCGCAACCGTTTAGTTGCACTTGCTTCCGCTATTGCGCTTGAAGGAAACGAGGGCGGCCTGATCGTGACCGATTCCATTACATCAAGCGGACTTAAAACATTTATTGAGGATACCCTTGGCGGCAAGCACCTGCGTTTTAAGAGAGGATATAAAAATGTTATCAATGAAGCGATTGCACAGAATGAAAAAGGCGTGAACTGCCCGCTTGCGATCGAAACCTCGGGTCATGCTGCTATGAGAGAGAATTATTTCCTTGACGATGGTGCTTATCTTGTTACGAAAATTATCATCAAAATGGCACAGCTCAGAAAAGAGGGCAAAAAGATAGAGTCCGTGATTGAAGAGCTTGCAGAGCCTGTTGAAAGCAAGGAAATTCGTATCAAAATCACTGAAAAGGACTTCCGTAAATACGGCGAAAAAGTAATTGCAGATCTTGCTGCTTATGCTGAAAAGCAAAGGACCTTTATTGTTGCCGACGATAACCATGAGGGTATCCGTGTTTCGTTTAATAAAACAAACGGCAACGGTTGGTTCCTGCTGCGACTCAGCGTACATGATCCGATCATGCCGCTGAATATTGAAAGCGACAGCAAGGGCGGCGTTGAAAAAATCTATAAGAAGATTCTTCCGTTCCTTGAAAGCTGCGAGGGACTTGATACTTACAAACCGACAGCAAAGAAACCTGCTGCAAGGAAAACGGCTACAAAGAAAACCCCAGCGGCTAAGGCAGAAGCAAAAACTGAGGAAACAACCGAAACCAAACCTGCTGCAAAGAAAACAACCA
>ONGS01000129.1 GCA_900317395.1 uncultured Eubacteriales bacterium
CATTCATTTCTGCCAGTGTCATCTGTCTGTTCATGTTTTTATTATATCATATTTTCAATGACTTCGCAATTATGTGGTGTTGCCTTAGGTTTCTGCCGCATCTCTCTTTCAAACTTCCTGAGTTCAGGAGTGTCGGTAAAATACATATAAATCTTTCCTTTCAATTTTTTTGTAAATAAAAAAGGCAACCGTTCTAATCAAAAAAAATAAAACGATTACCAAATAAAAAAGAGCCAACTTTATATTTCTATAAAATTGACTCTAACTACCAATATTTAGTTTTTAATATGATATAAGATCTTAACAAGATAGCAAACTTAGAATATAGACAAATACTCATCAAGCTGCTGTTCTTCAAGTTTGGCAATAAAATCAACAAACGGTGCTAAATTACCATTAACTGCATACTCTTCAAGCAAATTAAAATATTCAAGTCTATCTTCCGTATTAATTGAAACATCTAAATTGCAATATAAAATGTCAGTGAAATTAAGCGACATTTAATTGTTTAAGCAGATCAATAGCAGACAATCCGTTGAAGATTCTTATTTGAAAAAATACTGCTTGACTTTCCTGCGAAACAGAGTATAATGAAACTTAATATTTAGCGATTGGAGTTGACAGAATGATTTTTGTAACAGGCGATTGCCACGGTGAGTTTCAAAAGTTGTCTACCGCAGCTTTTCCCGAGCAGTGTGAGATGACAAAGGATGATATCGTCATTATCTGCGGCGATTTTGGTGCGGTCTGGAACGCGGACGGCGCAAGCAAAGCGGAAAATTATTGGCTGAGCTGGCTTGATGAAAAGTCGTTTACAACTGTTTTTGTCGACGGCAATCACGAGAATTTTGACAGGCTGAACAGCGAGTTTAAGATTGTTGATTTCCACGGCGGCAAAGCGCATAAAATTAATGACAGCGTATTCCACCTTATGCGCGGTGAGACTTTTGATTTTGAGGGAAAAATATTTCTCGCGTTCGGCGGAGCGAGGTCGCACGATATTGACGACGGCATTTTGGCTCGGGAGGATTTTGAAACCGAGGAGCAGTTCAAAGAAACCGTGCAAAAATGGCGCAAGCAGCGAAAGGTGTTCCGTATAAACCACATTTCATGGTGGGATGAGGAACTGCCAAGTGACGATGAAATTCAAAACGCTGAAAAAAATCTTGCGAAGGTTAATTATAAGGTGGATTATGTACTTTCCCACTGCGCGCCGCAGTTGATCGTTTCATGGCTTATGGGCGGCTATACACAGCCCGATAAATTGACCATGTATTTTGAAGATTTGGCACAACGGATTACTTTCAAAAATTGGTTCTTCGGACACTACCATGATAATAGAAAAATCATGGGCAAGTTTATTCTGCTCTACGACCAAATTGTGAGGATAATTTGATATGAACCTAAAGAAAACACCGACATTTCTGCCGATGCTAATCTATGTTATGTCATGTTAGTTTAAGGCTGATGTTGACAAATTCAAAAGCTCCTCGTCCTTACTGCTGATCTTACCGTCTGATTCTATCCACGATTTAACGCTATCTGCAAAGGAACATTGTCCGCTATGCTTATCCCACCATTCTACTGCGGCTCCATGATCTATTGCGAACCTTGCGGATTCGATGATCTCGTCTGTAGTAATTCCTGCCCTAAATCTTGTATTGCGTTTTAGTAAAGCTATCGTTTAATTTAAAAAGGTCCTGATTCACTTGATACTTTTGTCTTTTTATGTTAAACTTAGAAGCGTTAAGAACATTTTATAATCTGAAAGGAGATATGGATATGGAATTGATACAGAGCTTTTCCGTAGATCATACAAAAATTGTTCCCGGAATTTTCACCAGCCGCACGGACACGGTAGACAAGGGTATGATTACGACCTATGATATAAGACTGAAAAGGCCTAACAGAGAGCCTGTAATTGATGTGGCAGCGATGCACTCGCTCGAACACATCATCGCTACTTTCCTCAGGAATGATTCCGAATGGAAGAACGACATTATCTACTGGGGGCCGATGGGTTGTCTTACGGGGTTTTATCTTATTCTCAAGGGCAACCACTCATCCCGGGAGATTTATGACTTAATCTTAGGCGCCTTCAAATCCGTGGCAAAAGCCGAAGAGGTTCCCGGCGCGGCTCCGGTTAATTGCGGACATTATTTGATGCACAATTTGGCGATGGCAAAATGGTACGCGTCCGAATTTGTAGAATATCTGGAGGCAAACGCCGACAATCCGAAAATCTTTGAGTATCCAAAGGCGGAGAGGCTTGTAACGGACGACGGAAAGCATTTCTACGATTCATAATATGACAACTTTTAATACTATTCTCGTGATCACCGTCAACAAAAAAACAGTTGTAACCGGCTTCTCATCAAGCCGGCTCAGCCAATAATTTTCCGATTTGCTTGCACCGTCCGCGTTCCACACGACACCGAAATCGCCGCAGATAATGACGATATCGTCCTTTGTCATCTCACACTGCTCGGGAAAAGTTGCGGTAGAAAACTTTTGAAACTCACCGTAGCAATCGCCTGTTACAAAAATCATACTGTCAACTCCAATCGCTAAGTTTCGCAGGAAAGTCAAGCAGTATTTTTTTAAATAAAAATCTTCAACGGATTGTCTGCTAATGATTTGCCTAAACAATCAAATGTCGCTTAACTTCACTGATATTTTATATTGCAATTTAGAAATCCCCATATTTTTTGAGAATGATATAGATTTTTCTATGGGGATGTGTTATCATCAAATTGTCTTTAATGCGATAAATCGAATTTTACAGTGAAGTATTCATGGAGAGTAAAAAAACAAAAATGTTTTTATACAATTGTAACGCTACTATCAGGGCTTATTAGCACCTTGAGGGTAGCGTTTTTTGTTATGAAAAATACTTTACATTGTATTATAAAAATAGTACAATAATATTAACTTGATTTTGGAGTGATAAACTTGAAATACATTAACCCCCTGATTCTTACTATTCTGACAGCCTTTGCAGTGCTTTTGCTGTCCTCCTGTGCCCCTTCCGAACCTGAGTCTGTCAGCTACTCAACCGCCCTAACCGTCTCTTCCTCCTTTTCCGGCTCACGGACAATCAAAATAACCTACCCGAATTCCCTTCTTGCTCCCGGCTCTGAAGACGCCGACACCCTTGATCGTCTGATCCGCACCAACTGCCCCGCCTCTCTTTCCTACACCTCTGCAGCAAGCGACAACAACATCTCCTACACCTTCACACTTTCTTTCTCTTCCTTCGCCGATTACACCACCAAGCTTACTGACATTCTCGGCGCTTCTCCCAACGTCACCTTTTCTAATCCTGATACGCCTTTAACAAAAGGCTGGCGCATCGACGAAGACTTCCAGAGTTCTCAGCTTATGTCATGGATCACCACAGCTGCCCACGCTGAGCAGATAGACACTTTTGACTTTCACACAACTGAGCCTGAAACAACTGTAACTTTTAATAATTCCACCACATCGACCACCCCTGCCATCTCCGTTAACAATTTGACGGGCTCACCTGTCAAAAAAATCACACTCAACACTGTCAACCACTCCTCCTCTTTCGACAGAACGATCACCTTTACCTTTACGCAATCCACCTTCGACTCCCTCGGCGACAAACTGACCAATTACTTTAAATCTATCACAGACTCCTCCGCCTTATCCGAGTGGCTTATTGACAAAAACAACTATAACTATACCGTAACCTTTGAAAATATTACCCTCAAACAGCTTGAAGGCTACACTAACCGCCTCTTCTCTTCCGTTTACGGTGACATCACCTACCTTGACAAAACAATAGGCTCAACTCCCCTTGCCTACCAGAACTCCTACACTGAAACACTTGACTTTTCCAACTATATCGGCGAAAACAACTCAGATGTCCCAGTTGAATATACCTACTCCGTTGCCTCAGGATCCATGCTTGACTCCTGCCTTGTCTACTCCGATTTTGAGTGGGTCAAAGCCTCATCGCTTTTAAAAACTGACACTCCCGGCGAGCAAATAGGCATCAAAAACCAATCTCCTTCTCTTACGCTCCGTATCAATGATGGCAAACAGTATGTACCCGAATCGATCGATATCACGTTAACACCTCTTGATGGTGAAAACATCACAAAAACCTACTCTTTCGTTTATGACATCGCCGAGGAAGGGTACGAGGCCTGTGATTATACAACTTCCTACTTTGAATCACATAATCTTGAACCATCCAAAGATGTTGTTGACGGCACTTCCGTTTGCACCATCACATTTACAGGTGCTGTTTCCGATGTCAACACAAAAACATCCAATATTTTCGGCGATGACAATCTGATCACATACTCTTCGCAAGTTCCTTTCCTTACGCTTCGTACAAACAAACATTTTGAGGATCACATAAATTTATCCTCTCTCCTGGTAGGACAAAACGAGGACACCCCTGTAACTTATACGCTCATCCCTCGGGAAAATGAACTGGCTCACTCATTAACACTTTCAAAAC
>ONGS01000250.1 GCA_900317395.1 uncultured Eubacteriales bacterium
ATCATGCCGTATCTGAGGAAGTATAGCAGACGCTCTTTATCAAATAGGGAAGTAATGAAACGATTGCAGGGAGTAGTCAGCTCCAGATTCTTCTGAAATTCTACGGTATCGACCTCTGAGGCTGAATATCCCAAATCGACAGTGATTTCTTTGATATAGTCTTCCGCTATCTCCTTATAAGGATAGTTAACATGATAGTCGGCGCTGTCCTCTCGGAAGAAAGAAAAGCTCGTATTATTGCCGTTCGGTGTCGTATAGAAAGACCCAGCCTTGACATCTTCTGCGTCGTCCGCTTCTTCATACTCCATGTTATTTGAGAACGACACTATCTGAATGAGATTAAAAAACTTCTTCCAGTCGGGATTTACAAGCCTCTGATTTATCATGCGGTTGAACTCGGCTTGAATACCGCCGTCGTTATCGGGAATCTTCACCTCGAGGAACGCCAACGGCATACCGTTTATCAGAATATTGATGTCTGGACGGAATGAGCCTTTCTCGGTATTCTCGTCAATCGAGAAAGGCAGCTCGTCCACTACAGCAAAATCATTATTGTTCACATCGTCAAAATCAATGAGCTTTACTCGGTCAAGAGGCTTTATCAACCACATATAGAACTCTTTACCGAGGTCATTGTTCTTTATCATATTGTGAATGTCGGAGAGTATATCGGCTATCTCTTCAGCAGAGAAATCCCTGCCATTGATTCGTTCAAGTGCGCTCTTAAAGCGGCTGACAAAGATTTTGGTATCAAAATCAATGTCGGCCTCTTTCATTGATTGGTAATTATATCCCAATCTAAGCACCTGTACGGTTGCAGGGATTTTTACTCTGGTATCTTCGTTAAATCTGCTCATAAATAGATCCCCTTTATAGGATATATAAGTATTATAACACAAAAATGAGTAAAAACAATAAAAAATTTTAGATTGGCACGGTGTGCTATTTTTTATGATTTTTGGATATGCTACTATATTTAAGGGTTGAGAGCATATCCGAAAATTGAAAATTATATATTCCATAAAGGAAATTAACCAGCGATGGTTAAAAAGGTAAAACACAATGAATAGCCAAAACAAGTTAACGAAGTTGCCGGAAATCATTCTCTTTCTTGAAAAAGCCTTTGATTTGATTAACAGAGATTGGTTTGATAATCAGTTAGAAAGACCAGTTATTACGATTGCGCCCACCACTAAGCTTTACGGTCATTACACAATGTACAATGCGTGGAGTGTTGATTCTGAACAAAAACGAGAAATAAACATTTCGTGTTATACGATAAAGAGACCAATTAAAGAAGTAATATCTACTCTTGTGCATGAGATGACACATATGTATAATGATTTGATTTTAAATGTTAAGGACTGCTCAAACCGAGGAAGATATCACAATAAAATGTTTAAAAAGGCTGCCGAAGAACACGGTCTTTTAGTACTAAAAGACCCAAGAAACGGATGGAGCATTACTACTCCAAGTGAAGCGCTACTCAAATGGATAAAATTACATCCAGAATTTCAAGACATATGTACATATAAAATCGAATTGGAACAGAAAAAAAGCGAAAAGAAAAAAACAAATAGGTTTCAATTCGAATATAAATGTTCATTTTGTGGAACCTTTTGCAAGTCAACCGAAAGAATAACAGTTTTTTGTAAAAACTGTAACAAACAAATGTATTAATCATGAATAGAGGGTGATTCCATTGCTTTGATTTTTCAATTAACAATTATTCTAAAACATTTGGAGGTATTTATGATGAAAAATTTGGGTCAGTATAACATTTTTGACTTTGAATCTTTTTCAAAGGGCAAGGCATTTGAGGTCGTGAATTGCTCGCCGTGGGTCGAGCGTGCCACCAGCAAGTTGCTCGGCACAGTGGTGGAGGTAGTCATCATCAAAGATGAAACCAATTACGGCGAGGGCAAGGGCAAAGGGCTTAATAAATACGAGAAGTTGAAGTTCAAGACAACCAACTCAGTATCAATCGCTTCCGGGAAGATTGTGACCCCGATTAATCCAGTTGCGAAAATTTATGGCGAGTATCGCAATCAGCTCTCGGTAACCTGTGATGACATTAAGGTCGTCGAAAGCAAGGTGACGAAGTAATGCACCGTTATCATAACAATGCGCCGCGAATTATATTCGCGGCGCCCCAGACAAAACTATTTTTACTCGCCGCAATATGCTATTTTTTCCTGATTCTAATTGATAATTCCTTTAGGTTAAATGTTAGCCCATTTCTCACGCTTTTGGGGTATATCTTCTTAATACCGCTTGGGGCAGTGATGTTAGTTTCTTTCTTTTTTGCTTGCGCTATCGTCATTTTTGGAATGACAGATAAAAAAATACGACACAAAGTCAGACTCGGACTGTATTATCATGGGAACGGAAATCCACTTGGATTGAAAGATGGAGAATACTTACCTAAGATAGAAGTCAAAGAATACAAAAACGAGATTTTTGTTTTGAAAATCTATTGCGGTGTAGTTCCTGCAGAAAAGCTTGAAAAGATGTCTTCGGTAATAAGCTCAGCCCTAAATAAAAAGGAAGCAAAATATGCGGTAACTTTGGTAGATACGGATGTCGCTTGTAATTACGTTTCATTTCAAATTGAGGATGTTACGATTGACAGATCATACACTTTCCAATCAGTACAGGAAATGATACCGACAAGCGTAACCGAATTTCAAGTTCAGAAAGGCGATTTTATCGACCTTACCACAAGCGGCTCCATGTTGGTAGCAGGAAAAACCCGAAGCGGCAAGACAACAGGAGTTATTTCAATTCTTCTTCAAGCACTTCTTTGTGGTCAAGATACATATGATTCATCTATTATCATTATCGACCCAAAGCGCGCGGAATTATCAATGTTACCTCATACGGTCACTGTTGACGAGGACGGCGAAGCTAGAGAAATTCTTGAAACGATGAAAGCTTTTGAAACCACGATTAAGCGGCGACAAAAGTATTTGAATTTCAAATGTCTTGAAACCGGAGATGTTTGGCATTGGTGGGATTTGGGTATGCACCCTTCATTCTTATTTATTGATGAATATGTCGCGTGCCGCTCGTTGTTTCCCAAGAAGGCTGAAAAAAGCTCAGACTACTGTATTGCAACATTCGACAACACCCTTAAACGCATTGTGACAATGGGTGCGTCAGCAGGCTGTTATGTCATCATTTCTATCGCC
>ONGS01000047.1 GCA_900317395.1 uncultured Eubacteriales bacterium
CAAACGTCGGACTATAGTGTGCTTTTTTATATTAATATGGCTTGGCTTTGTTAGTATTGACTTGAAAAATATTCTTTAAAAAATAATTTACAGAATATTCTTGACATTGTATTTTGAGTCTATTATAATTGTGATATAGAAATAAGTCAATTGTATTTCTTAAATTTAGTACTTAATGTTATATCCGAATTTCCGTAATTAAATTTTTTATGTTTATAGGGAGGGGTTCTGTATGGAAGAAAAAAATAATGTTAATGTTGTTGATGACACAGAGAAAGAATCTGCTGATTTGCATAAAACGTCTTTCGAAACTGTTTCTGCTGTTGTTACAGATGCTAATCAGCCTGAAGCTGAAAGTGAAGCAGTTGTTTCAGAATCTGTTCCGGATATTCCTGGTAATGGTACGGCTGTGGTGAAAAAAGTAAAAGAACGTATCAAGCGTGATGCGGCCCAGATTGCAAAGAAGAAACGAAACGAAGAGTTGATTAAAAAGCTTTTGGCGGAAAATAAGGAATTAGAAAAAACTGTCAAGGTGAATCGTGATAGGGCGCGCAAGAAATATGGCATGCTGATTTATGAGTCTACATATTCTATTTTGGGCCTAACTGAAAATGAAAAAGAATGTCTAACTAATGATGATTTTGCTAAACTGGAATCAGATATTAAAGATAAGTTAACCGGGTTTGTTAAATTGGATCTGGAGCTGGTTGCTACAAAATCGGAAAACGAAGAATTGAAACATGAACTCTTTGAAGTTAAGAATGATGATACCGTTAAAAAACTGACAGTTGAAATTGAAGCGCTGAAGGCAGATAATGAAAAATTGGCAAATGAAAGAGATGAAGCTCTGAAGGTTAATCAAAACTATAATGATGTTGACCTTACCCAGTTCGACTGTTTTGTTCCGACAGTTTTTACTATAGCCAAAAAGATTGGACTGCGTGAAGAACTTGAAAAATGTAAAACTGTCGAAGAGTACCGTGCCGTGGTTGGAAAAATTTTGGGGTGGTTCACTGTTGCGGTAGAAAAGATGAATGAAGCAAATTCCGCCGAAAAAAATTAAGTGGAAGTGTTTGTCATGGAACAAAAAAAAGTAAGTAGAAACAAAATCCGTACGCCTTTCGCTATGCGAATTTTTGCCGACATTTGCGCGCTGCTGGGGTTAGCTGAAGTAGAAAAATCTTGCAAGACTGTAGAAGACTACCAGGCCCTGCAGCAAAAAATAATTGAAGAAATCAAAAGACTACAGGGACGATAATAAATAATATTGTCGATAAAAAATCCGCCAGTCAAAGCTAACGCATTGTCTGGCGGGTTCTGCCGATAAAAAAGAAAATGTTTTTCAGTTGTGTTATAATTTAAATGAAGAAAGCTTTTTCTTGTTATGTTCTTGGTGTTTTCTTAAGGAGTTTTCGAAATGAACGATATAGAACAACGCAAAGCTGCAAAAGAGTTTGCTGCCTTATGGAAAGGGCGTGGCGATGAAAAACAGGAAACCCAACAGTTTTGGTCTGACCTGCTCCATCGTGTATTCGGCATGACTGATTTTTCCCAACGGGTAAAATTTGAGAAACGAGTTCCGCTGTTACATACCAGTTTTATTGATGTATATATTGCGGAAACAAAAACTGTTATTGAACAGAAATCTATGGATGTAGATTTGCTCAAACGAAAAAAACAGTCTGATGGGTCAGAGCTGAATCCGTATGAGCAGGCACAACGGTATGGTAGCCACCTGCCCTATAGCGAACGTCCCCGTTGGATTGTGACCTGCAATTTCCAAAAATTCCTGATTTACGATATGGAAGAAATCCGTCCGGAAGAAAAGCCTATCGAAATCCTTTTGGAAGAACTTCCCGAAAAATACCATCTGCTGAATTTCCTGATTGATTCTTCCGTAAAGAAGATTACTGTAGAACAGCAGTTGTCCTTCAAGGCAGGAGAGCTGGTTGGCAAATTATATGACCTGATGTTGCCCCAGTATAAAGACCCGACCGCAGACAGCACCTTGCAGAGCCTGAACAAGTTCTGTGTCCGTATCGTGTTCTGTCTGTATGCGGAAGACGCTTTACTGTTCGGTAACAAAGGTAGCGAGTTCCATGATTACCTGGTATCCTTCCTGCCCGAAAATCGCCGTAAAGCGTTGATTTCTTTATTCCGAATTTTGGATACTAAAGAAGAAGATCGTGACCCGTATGAAGAACAGAAGCTGTTGGACTATCCCTATGTCAACGGTGGATTGTTTGCGGGAGATATTGAAATCCCCCAACTTACAGAAGAAATTACCCAGCTTATCCTTGAAGATATGTCCGAAAAGCTGGACTGGGCAAAAATCAGTCCGACAATCTTCGGGGCGGTATTTGAATCCACATTAAATCCTGAAACCCGTCGCAAGGGCGGTATGCATTATACCAGTATCAAGGATATCCATAAGGTTATTGACCCGCTGTTCCTTGATGATTTGCAGACGGAACTGGACAATATCCTGCATGACCCGAAGCTGTCGAAGCCGAAACGCACGGCAGCGTTAGAAGCATTCCATGACCGTATGAGCAAATTACATTTCCTTGACCCCGCTTGCGGTTCGGGGAATTTCCTGACGGAAACATTTTTGTCATTACGTCGCATGGAAAATAAGGTAATTGAACATCTGCAACAAGGTTTAATGGTTCTGGAATTTGCTAACCCGGTGAAAGTCAGCATCGGGCAATTCGCCGGCATTGAAATCAATGATTTTGCCGTTACCGTCGCCCGAACCGCCTTATGGATCGCAGAAAGCCAAATGATAAAAGAAACGGAAGCAATCGTGAATCAGACGATTGAGTTTTTCCCGCTGAAAACGGACGCAAAAATCGTGGAAGGTAACGCTCTCCGGATGGACTGGAACGACGTTATTTCTAAATACGCTTGCAGCTATATAATGGGAAACCCGCCGTTTTTAGGCTATAGTTTTCAAAGCCGGGAACAAAAATCAGATATGCTTTTCCTTTACAAAGATGCAACAGGGAAACCATATAAAAAAGCGGGGAAAATCGACTATGTAAACGCATGGTATTTTAAAGCTGCTGAATATATGCAAGGCACAAATATTAAATCGGCTTTTGTTTCCACCAATAGCATAACGCAAGGGGAACAAATTGCTGGTGCGTGGCTGCCATTATATGACCGTTTTGGCATTCATATTGATTTTGCGTATAGAACCTTCAAATGGGGAAACGAAGCTACGGATCAAGCTGCTGTACATGTTGTTATTATCGGTTTTAGTACAGCACCAAACTATAAAGAAAAGAAAATTTTTAACCAGGATGAATCCGTTATAATAGCAAACAACATTTCCCCTTATCTGATAGATGCTCCTTTAATTTTCATAGAAAGCCGGAATAAACCTCTTTGTAATATTCCGGAAATGGTAACAGGGAACCGTCCTGCTGATGGTGGAAATCTTATTATAGAGGAAAAAGATTATCAAGATTTTATTACAAAAGAACCGAAAGCCATAAAATTTATAAAGCCCTTAATTGGTGCTGAAGAGTTTATTAATAATAAAAAAAGATATTGTTTGTGGCTTGTTGGCATTACTCCGGCAGAATTGCGGTCTATGCCGTTGGTTATGGAACGGGTAAATTTATGCAAACAAGACAGATTAACAGGTGCTGTTGACCGTCAAAAATTGGCAGATACTCCCACACTTTTTAGAGAAACGTTAAATCCGAATTCTGCTATAGTTGTACCAGTGGTATCTTCTGAAAACAGAAAATATGTTCCGATGGGATATATTGATAAAAATATAATTTGCACTGACCGAATAAAACTTTTGCCAAATGCTGGCCTTTATCACTTCGGCGTATTAGAAAGTAATGTTAATATGGCGTGGATGAGAACTGTATGCGGAAGATTAAAAAGCGATTATAACTATTCGAAAGATATTGTCTATAATAACTTTCCATGGCCCAAGCCGACTGACCAGCAGAAAGAAAAAATCGAAAAA
>ONGS01000054.1 GCA_900317395.1 uncultured Eubacteriales bacterium
CTGGTGTGGCGAAATCGGCAGACGCAAGGGACTTAAAATCCCTCGGTAGCAATACCGTACCGGTTCAAGTCCGGTCACCAGCACCAGCGGCGAACCGCCGCTCCAAATTTTGCGTTCTACTTTTGTAGGACGCAAATTTTTTTCGGCTTTGAATCTATCTTTGTTTTCGGCATATATTCTTTTCCATTCTTTATCATTTCGACAGTCGGTGAGATTTTCAACATATCAACATCTTCTGTTATAAAAATTCCCACAGACAGTTTTTATCCGTCTGTGGGAATTTTTTCTGTTATTTTATTTGATAATATCCCAGAAGCCCTTAAGTGTTGCAAAATAATCATCAACAGTTTCAGCTCTTCTGATTTCAACAACCGATCCATCCTCTCTGAGAAGAAGTTCAGCAGATTTCAGTCTGCCGTTATAGTTGTAGCCCATTGAAAAACCATGTGCGCCTGCATCATGAATCACAAGGATATCGCCCATGTCAATTTTCGGGAGCGGACGGTCAATCGCAAATTTGTCGTTGTTTTCGCAAAGTGAACCTGTTACATCATAGGTATGGTCGGCAGGTGCATCTTCCTTGCCGAGAACAGTTATGTGGTGATATGCTCCATACATTGCGGGGCGTATCAGGTTCACTGCACTTGCATCTACACCGATATATTCTTTGTGTGTGTGCTTTTCGTGTATAGCAGTTGTTACAAGATGACCATATGGTGCAAGCATAAATCTGCCAAGTTCCGTATAAATGCTTACGTCTCCAAGACCTGCCGGAACAAGAACCTCGTCAAACACTTTATGTACGCCCTCACCAATAACAAGTATATCGTTAGGCTCTTTGTCGGGTGTATACGGAACGCCTACACCACCCGAAAGATTGATAAAGCTGATCTCAACACCTACTGTTTCCTTTATCTCAACAGCCAACTCAAAAAGTATTTTTGCAAGGGTCGGATAATATTCGTTTGTTACAGTATTGCTGGCAAGGAAAGAATGAATACCAAATTTCTTTGCACCCTTAGCCTTCAGGATCTTATAAGCTTCGATGATCTGCTCTTTTGTCATACCATATTTAGCATCGCCGGGGTTATCCATGATCGTGGTTGCGATAGCAAACTTTCCGCCCGGATTGTAGCGGCAGCAAACTGTTTCGGGAATACCGCAAGCCTGCTCCAGCGTTTCGATATGTGTGATATCGTCAAGATTGATGATTGCACCGATCTCATTGGCATATTTGAATTCTTCTGCCGGTGTATCGTTTGAAGAGAACATAATCTCCGGATTCTTAAATCCACACTCCTTACTCATAAGAAGCTCTGTATAAGAAGAGCAGTCAGTGCCGCAGCCTTCCTCTTTCAATATCTTCAAAATTGTCGGATTCGGCGTAGCCTTCACAGCGAAATACTCACGGAAACCTTTGTTCCAAGCAAATGCCTTGTAAAGCTTTCTTGCATTTTCTCTGATAGCCTTTTCGTCATATATGTGGAACGGTGTCGGGAATTTCTTTATAATTTCCTCTGCCTGCACTTTTGTTATAAATGGTCTTTTTGACATAATTCATCCCTCCGAAATTTCAAAAAATACAGTTAAATGATACTACAAAAAGCGACATTTTGTCAATATATTTTGCATTTTTTCAAAGAATAATTTTGCTTTTTATTGTAAGAAGAGCAAATAAGTGATAGAATAAGTATAAATATGCGAAAAACTCGGGAGGTTCGGGTATGTCTGAGGAAAAAAATCAGAAATTAGAAGAGTTAAAACAGCAGTGTTTGTCCTGTGAAAAATGCGGACTGGGAACAGGCAGACATAATGTTGTTTTTGGCGTAGGTGTTCCCGATGCGGAAGTCATGTTCATAGGCGAAGGGCCGGGCGAACAGGAGGATCTGAAAGGCGAACCGTTTGTTGGCAGGGCAGGTATTCTTCTTGACAAAATGCTGACAGCAATTGACCTTGACCGACACAAAAACATCTACATTGCCAATATCGTAAAATGCCGACCGCCGCAGAATCGTGATCCACAGCCTGATGAACAGGAAATGTGTTTGCCGTGGCTGAGACAACAGTTTTCGGTGCTGAAACCGAAAATCATTGTCTGTCTCGGCAGAATCGCCGCCGCAAAAATCATAAAACCCGACATCCGTATCAAGCGTGAACATGGTACTATATTCAAAAAAGGCGGTGTTCTTATGATGCCTGTCCTCCACCCCGCTGCCCTTCTGCGTAATCCCTCCGACAAGCCGGGAGCCTTTGAAGATTTTTTGAAACTGCAAGAGCTTATTAAAACTCACTGCGAAAAAACCTATGCAAATATGGAGTTGTAACATTGCTTCGTTATTTTTTTGATAAAAGCGAAAAATTACACAAGTTAGATAAATTTAACCCGAAAAATTGTTAAAAATGCTGTATTGCTACTTTACAATTTGAAAAAAGAGGTGTAAAATTAAAATATAATTCATTGCCTTGATGGGTATAAAGATTGGAGAGAATTAAAATGAGTAAGGTTTTAGTTGAAATTTCGGCACGTCACGTGCATGTTACACAAGAAACGCTTGAAATTCTTTTTGGCAAAGGTGCAGAACTGACTAAGAAAAAGGATCTTTCACAGCCCGGTCAGTTTGCAAGTAATGAAAAGGTGACGATCGTAGGCCCTAAAGGTCAGATGGCAGCTTCTATTCTGGGTCCTGTACGTAAGGAAAATCAGGTTGAAGTTTCCCTGACAGAGGCACGCAAGCTTGGTATCGCTGCTCCGGTAAGAGAGTCGGGCGATGTTGCAGGTACTCCCGGCTGTAAACTGATCGGTCCTGCCGGTGAGCTTGATATCGAAAACGGTGTTATTGCCGCAAAAAGACATATTCACCTTACTCCCGAGGCAGCAGAGGAATTCGGCGTTAAGGATAAGCAGATCGTCAGCGTTGCTGTAGGCGGCGAAGGCAGAAAGCTTGTTTTCGGCGATGTTGTAATTCGTGTAAGCGCAAGCTATGCTCCTGCTATGCACATTGATACGGACGAATCTAATGCGGCAGGTATCACAGGTGCAACAGAGGGAGAAATTATTGTTTGATTTTAAATCATAAAATTAAATTCAAATGGTTTTCTGCAAAATTATTATATAACACTTGCAAAATCGGAAAAGCTGTGGTAAAATAAGTAAAGTGATTATGTAGGTTTAAGTAAAAGAGTGGGGCGACCCACTCTTTTACTGTTAATCAGCCACTTATTTATAATATGCAAATCGCCGGAAGCGGTTTGTTTTGGGAGGAAAAATATGGCAAAAAAGAAAAATGGCAGTACCGTTGCTGAGGTTACTGCACTTGTTCAGCCGATTATTGAAGAACTCGGACTGGCACTGTGGGATGTGCGCTATGTCAAAGAAGGTGCAGCGTGGTATCTGAGAGTATTTATCGACAAAAAAGAAGGCGTTACCATAGATGACTGCGAAACAGTCACAAGAGCAATCGACGAACCGCTTGACAAACTTGATCCGATAGAAGGAAGTTACTGTCTTGAGGTATCGTCCCCGGGAATCGAACGTGAGCTGATTCACGATTGGCATTTCGACAGATTTCTCGGCGCGCCTATCATGTTAAAGCTGATACGCCCCAACGAAAAAGGAGAAAGAGAGCTGAAAGGCACACTGGTTTCTCACGACAAGGAAAATGTAGAGCTTGTTCTGGACAATGGAGAACAAGCTGTAATAAAGAAAAAAGAAACAGTATATATTAAACTGGATGATTTTAATATTTGATTTAACGGAGGCAATTTAAAATGAAAAAGAACAAAGAACCGGAAGAGAATTTGTTTGAAGCACTGACTTTGATTGAAAAGGAAAAAGGCATACCGGCGGATTTTATGCTCGCTCAGATCAGCAAAGCCATTATTACCGCCTGTAAAAACTCTTACGGCGGAAACGATGATGTTACTGTACAGTATAACAAAACAAAGGGCAGGCTGGAAGCAAGCCTTAACAAAACCGTTGTTGAGGAAGTAACCGATGTCAACAGAGAAATCTCCCTGAGTGCCGCAAGAAGAATCAGACCCACAGCCGTGATTGGCGAAAAAGTCGGCATTTCGCTTGACCCGAAAAACTTCGGCAGAATTGCTGTAATGACAGCAAGAAACATGATTCGTCAGGGCATTCGTGACGGCGAAAAAGAACAGGCACTTTCGGAATATCAAAGCAAATTACAGGATATTGTCACCGCAACAGTCGAGCAGGTTGATTCCAACACAGGTAATGCAACGCTCAGACTTGGTAAAGCGATCGCCATTCTTCCCAAAAACGATCAGGTACCCGGAGAAACACTTAATGTCGGCGACCTTATCAAGGTATATGTTGTAAATGTAAAAACAAGCGACAGAGGCCCGAGAGCAATTATTTCACGCACTCACCCCGATCTTGTAAAGCGTCTTTTTGAGGAACAGGTTCCTGAAATATTCGATAGTGTTGTTGAAATCAAATCCGTTTCAAGAGAAGCCGGTTCAAGAACTAAAATAGCAGTGATCAGCAATGACCCCGAAGTTGACGCAGTAGGTGCTTGTATCGGTCCGAAAGGACAGCGTGTAGGTACAATTGTCAGTCAGCTTGGCGGAGAAAAAATTGATATTATCGAATACAACGAAGACCCGGTTGAATTCATCAAAAAAGCCCTCTCCCCTGCCGATGTGCTCGATGTTAAAATTGACCCGAACGGCGAAAAAATCTGTAAAGCTACCGTTCCCGACAGCCAGCTTTCTCTCGCAATCGGCAACAAGGGACAGAATGTACGTCTCGCCGCAAAGCTGACAGGATGGAAAATTGATATTAGACCCGAAAGCGGATTCTTTGGTGAAGAAGAAGAGGACGAGGAAGAAGAAAAGTATATCGGCGACGGTCTTGATAATGAGGATGAAACTCTTTCGGAAGAAAATACAACAGCCACTGAGGAAGAATCCACAGTGGAAACTGCCGAATCGGAGAACGAATCCGTTGCTCAGTCCGAAGAAGAAACAGAAAGTAACATTCAAATGACTGAAAGCGAAGAAACGCTCGAAAGTGATGAGGAAACCAACGAAGAGCCATCAGAAGAAGAATAAATGACGGCTGACAGGAGGATCAATACGAGTGCGTCAGAAAAAAACACCTATGAGAAAATGCACAGGCTGCGGAGAAATGAAAGAGAAAAAACAGCTTGTAAGAATTGTCAAAGCACCCGAAAGCAATGAAATATCGCTGGATTTGACCGGGAAAAAACCCGGAAGGGGTGCTTATATCTGCAGCAGCACCGACTGTCTGAATAAGGCAAAAAAAGCCCGAAGGCTCGAAAGAGCGT
Organism: uncultured Eubacteriales bacterium; assembly: GCA_900317395.1. GTDB lineage: Bacteria > Bacillota > Clostridia > Oscillospirales > Acutalibacteraceae > UBA1213. The sequence goes on from ONGS01000054.1 coordinate 5,313, forward strand.
TTTCGTGCAAGATTCCCGATGAGGTGTATGAGCAGCTCACGGAAGAAATCAACAACAAATAATTATCGGTTTGTCCGGGAAGAGAGTGATTGGAAAAATGAATGATAAACTGCTGTCGCTGTTAGGTATTGCCAGGCGAGCGGGACGATTGTCGCTCGGCTATGACTCCGCCGAAGATGCTATGAAGAACGGGAAATCCCGTCTTTTGATCCTTGCGGGGAACCTGTCCGAACGTACCTTGAGAAATATTACGCAAACAGCCCGGCAGACCGATACCCGGACAATCGTTTTAGATATAACCATGGAGCGGCTCGGAGCCGCCGTCGGCAAACAGGTCGGTATTATTTCCGTAAACGACAAAGGATTTGCCGAAAAAATGAAAACGCTCTGCAACGAAAGACAGGAGGAAGATATATGATAAAATATAAGCTGAGTGAGATAGCTAAAAATCTTAATATTTCAAGCAAGGAAGTTTCTGAGGTACTGAAAAATTACCTTAATGTCAACAAAAAATCTGCCGCAGTACTTACAGAAGAAGAACTGAATCTTATTTTTGAGTATTTCACACATAAGACCATGCTCCCGAACCTGAATGAATATTATGCCAGTGCCACTGAGCCAGCCGACTCCAAAGCAGAAGAGACGAAATCGGCTAAAAAAGAACAACCGGCTAAAACAAATAACCGCAAAAACGATAAACCTCAACAGAAAAAACAGGAACAGCAAAAAACGCAGAAGCCTGAGAATAAAGAGCAGAAAAAAACAAACAATAACGACAAACCTGCACAGAATCAGAAAAAGCAGGAACAGCCGAGAAATGATAAAAGAGCTCAGAAAAAAACGAAACAGCCTGCCGCTCCGAGACCAAAACAGGAAACACATATTCTCAGCGGCAAACAGTTGGATAAGAGCGAAGCGGTTACAGAGGATAACAGCAAGGTAAGCGAAAACAGAGGTCGTGTGATCAATACCCGTGCTTCTCATGTAAACATTGATAAATATAATGAAAAATACGACCGTCTCGCAAGCGAGAAAATGCACAAGGAACCTACTGTTCAGAAACAAAAGATCAACCAACGCTCACAGCAGAGAGGCAAGCCACGCAATTCCAGAAAGGAAACCGAGGCTGAACGTCTGAAAAGAATCGCTAACGACCGTAAGAACAAGCCGATCACTGTACAGATTCCCGATGAGATCACAGTAGGTGAGCTTGCACTCAGACTCAAAGCAACAGCAGCAGAAGTTATTAAAAAGCTGATAATGCTCGGCGTTATGGCAAGTGTGAATGATACGATAGACTTTGACACTGCTTCCCTTGCTGCGATGGAATTCCATGCAAAGGTTGAAAAAGAAATTATAGAAACGATAGAAGAAAAAATCATTGATGACAGCGAGGACGACGACGATAACCTTGTTGAACGTGCGCCTGTCGTAGTTGTTATGGGACATGTCGATCACGGTAAGACTTCTCTTCTCGATTCGATTCGTCATGCTCATGTTACTTCTACCGAAGCCGGCGGTATCACACAGCATATCGGTGCTTACAGAGTCAATATCAACGACAGAGATATCACCTTCCTTGACACACCCGGTCACGAGGCGTTTACAACCATGCGTGCCAGAGGTGCGCAGGTAACGGATATTGCGATTCTTGTCGTTGCTGCAGATGATGGTATCATGCCGCAGACAATCGAAGCAATTCACCATGCAAAAGCAGCAAATGTTTCGATCATTGTTGCTGTGAATAAAATCGATAAACCCGGAGCAAATATCGAAAACGTAAAAACACAGCTGACAGAGCATGAACTCGTTCCCGAAGAATGGGGCGGCGATGTTCCTGTGATCCCCGTTTCCGCTCATACCAAGGAAGGTATCGACGATCTTCTTGAAATGGTACTGCTGGTGGCAGATATGAAAGAGCTGAAAGCTAACCCCGACAGAGCAGCCAAGGGTACAGTTGTTGAAGCAAGACTTGACAAAGGCAGAGGTCCTATTGCTACCATGCTCGTACAGAACGGTACACTGAGAGTTGGCGACATTCTGGTAGCAGGTACTACTGTCGGCAGAGTAAGAGCCATGACCGACGACAAGGGCCGTAAGGTCAAAGAAGCAGGTCCTTCTGTACCTGTTGAGATCACAGGACTTGATGATGTTCCGACTGGCGGTGATATTTTCAATGCCGTATCTGATGAAAGACTGGCAAGAGAACTTGTACAGCAGCGCCGTGATGCAGAAAAAGAGGAACGTTTCAATGCAAGAACAAAGGTAACTCTTGACAACCTCTTCGATCAGATGAAGCTCGGCGAAATGAAGGAACTGAAAATCATTGTCAAAGCGGATGTACAGGGTTCTGTAGAAGCTGTAAGACAGTCCCTTGAAAAACTGTCAAACGAAGAAGTACGAGTTAATGTCATCCACAGTGCCGTTGGTGCTATCAGAGAATCTGATGTTATGCTTGCATCCGCATCCAATGCGATCATCGTCGGCTTTAATGTACGTCCCGATCCGGTTGCGGAAGAAAATGCAAAACGTGACGGTGTAGATCTGCGGCTTTACAGAATCATTTATGACTGCATTGAAGAAATCGAATCAGCAATGAAGGGTATGCTTGCACCGAAATTCAAAGAAAATGTTCTTGGCAAGGTTGAAGTAAGACTGACATATAAAATTACTAATGTGGGTCTTGTATCGGGTTCTTATGTACTTACCGGTAAAGTTGTAAGAGGGGCACAGTGCCGTGTTGTCCGTGACGGTATTATTATCGCTGATGATACGATTGCTTCTCTACAGAGATTCAAAGACAGCGTAAAGGAAGTTGCACAAGGGTTTGAATGCGGTATCACACTCGAAAAATACAGTGATATCAAAGAAGGCGACATCTTTGAGATCTATGAAATGGAACAAATAACCGACTAACCGTCGCCCGGATGCGTGACCGCACTGGACTATTTCGCGCTCAAGCTTATTTATTAAAAAACATTATTTAATACCGCGTTTCACATTTACACTAGAAACGCGGTATTAAATTTTTGAAATATAAGAAACCCGGCGAAAATTGTATACCATGTTTATGTACCTACATGTGCTTACTTTTCAAAAAATAGTTTTCAAAGACAAAAAACATCCTATAATTAGTGTCAAGAAACACAGAGATGATTGCGACAAACATAATCTGAATAAAACACAGCAGAAAAAGTAACAGCCTATTTGGCAATTTGCTCATTGTTATTGCTGCACCAATAAAATATCTCCAACGCTGAAATGATGCATTTAAGGGAAGCATTAATGCCAATGTTTTGTCAGTGAAGAAATGACTACTGCCTGCTTTTTTACTTTTGATGCCAATCACCGCCTGATCAGAAGGTATTTTATACTATTTGATAATTGTTTTTTAGATATTTCAATAAAATTCTTGACAAAAACACAGCTGACGTTATACAATATAGAATAGACGGAAATACGTCTTTGTAAGGGCTTTGCCCTTTGACTGAATTTTCAACTCAATAATGCCGTTTGAATATATATTATATTTTGTTATGGTCTGTCCAGAGCAGGAAAACATGAAGAAATCAGATGTCTGAAGGAGCCGGACATTCTGACCTGCCGGACGGTTATGATATATACTGCGACATGGAGATATAATTATTATATTATTGAATATTGTGCGGCACTGTAACCGCAATGATCATTTATTTTGTAATACTTAAATCTATAGGCAAAAGCCGTAAAGTTACGGCGGATATAAACACTATAAAAAATATAATACGGACGGCACCTTTGAGATGATTGCAGAATCTTTTGGATTATGAAAACGTCAAAAATGAAAAAAACAATCAGGAGGTGTCAGATTCAATGGATCCGGTTTTGGCGGTAGTTTTGATCGTTGTCATTGCTGCGGCAGTGGGCATTGCGGCTTTTCTCGGTGGTATCCAATACAGAAAAAGAATCGGTGAGGAAAAAATCGGTTCTGCCGAGCAAGAAGCAAAGAAGATTGTTGAAGAAGCCCAGAGAAGCGCAGAGGCAACAAAGAAAGAGGCAGTGATCGCCGGTAAGGATGAAGCACACAGACTTCTTACCAATGCCGAAAGGGAAATTTCGGACAGACGCAAGGAAATGCAGCGTCAGGAAAGACGCATTCAGCAGAAAGAAGAAACTGTTGAAAAAAAACTTGATGGTCTGGAGAAAAAAGAAGAAGCGGTCGCACAGAAAAACAAGGCTGCCGAAAACAGACTTGCAGAGGCAGAAAAATTAAAGCAGAGCGAATTTGAAATGCTTGAAAAAATTTCGGGTCTGACAGCTGAACAGGCCAAGGCGTATATTATCAATAATCTCGATAATGAGCTGACGCATGAAAAGGCTGTCAAAATCATGGAATTTGAACAGAAAACAAGAGAGGAATCGGAAAAGACGGCAAGAGAAATCATTTCTCTTGCAATTCAGAGAGTGGCTGCCGACCATGTAAGTGAATCAACGGTATCGGTAGTTCCGCTGCCAAGTGACGAGATGAAAGGCCGTATTATCGGTCGAGAAGGACGAAATATCAGAGCAATCGAAACAATAACAGGTGTAGATCTGATCATAGACGATACGCCCGAGGCAATTACACTGTCATGCTTTGAACCTGTAAAAAGAGAAATTGCACGGGTCATGCTCGAAAAGCTCATTTCGGACGGCAGAATCCATCCTGCACGTATTGAGGAAATGTATGAAAAAGCACGCCGTGAGGTAGAAGCAATGATAAAATCCGAAGGCGAAAGGGCAATTATCGAAGCAGGTATCAACGGTATTCATCCCGAACTTGTTAAGCTTCTGGGACGCCTTCACTTCCGTACAAGCTATGGTCAGAATGTGCTTGACCATTCGCTTGAGGTAGCATACCTTTGCGGTATGATGGCTTCGGAACTCGGACTTGAACCCACCATGGCAAGAAGAGCCGGTCTTCTGCATGATATCGGCAAGGCACTTGACCATGAAATTGAAGGCTCACACATCGAGATTGGTGTCGATGTTGCACGCAAATACAAAGAGAGCGAAATTGTTATTCATGCCATTCATGCACATCATGGCGATGTCGAAGCAAAAACAATTATCGCCTGCCTTGTTCAGGCTGCCGATGCTATTTCGGCGGCAAGACCCGGTGCAAGAAGAGAAAATATCGAAAACTATATCAAACGTCTTGAAAAGTTGGAAGAGGTTGCTTCCTCCTTTGAGGGAGTTGAAAGAAGCTTTGCCATTCAGGCAGGACGTGAGGTACGAATTATCGTTAAGCCTGAAATTATCAAGGACGATGAAATGGTATTGCTTGCAAGGGATATTTGCAAAAAGATCGAAGAAGAGGTTGAATACCCCGGACAGATCAAGGTCAATATCATTCGTGAAAGCAGAGCAATCGAATACGCTAAATAAAAAAACAAAACCGGCGGAGACTCTTACGAGTCTCCGTTTTTTGTATCCTGCACATTTTTCAATAAATTTCATATTATGGTGGTATAATACGAAAAGGAGGACTACATTATGCCTGATAATATGATGGGTACAGAATACGAAACCCAATTCCGCTGCGATGATATCAAAGAATCCGTGTGCATCAATGCACCGAGAATCTATGATTCCTGCTCGGATAAGGATTGTTTGGAGGATCTGCCTGTTTTGCTCACAAAGCCTGGTCAGTGTCTGATAGATAAAGCAACCAGCGTCAGATTGAATAATGTCAATGTGTGCAATGTTGCGGTAAGCCTTCAGCCTGTACCGTTCCACAACGGTTTTTATGCGGTGGATATGACATTCTATTTTGATGTTTGCCTTGATGCATTCATGGCACCAAATGCTTTGCCAATGCCTGTAAAGGGTCTTGCGGTATTCTCCAAGAGAGCGGTGTTGTTCGGCAGCGAAGGCAGTGTCAAAATCTATACATCTGACTGCCCGGACGCTCCCGAAGCACTCAGCACACCGTCTCAGAATTGCCCAAAGGCAGTTGTGCAAGTGGCCGAACCAATCGCACTTTCTGCAAAACTTTCGGAAAGAAGAGGCCCCTGCCCTATGCCGCCGTTCAGAATTCCCGAAAGTATTATGAGACGTTACGGCGGAGAATTCGTACAAAGTGAATCCAACAAAGAGGTTCTGGTGTCCATAGGTATGTTTACCATCGTTCAGCTTGAAAGAAATGTTCAGATGCTGATACCGGCATTTGATTTCTGCATCCCGAAAAAAGAATGCACTGCAAGCTCCGAAGATCCATGCGAGCTGTTCAGCACTATTGATTTCCCGACAAGTGAGTTCTTCCCTGCCGACTGCCCCTCTGATAAAAGAAAACACAATTGCGGAGAATAATTTTTAATTAATAAGCGTATGTCAGCGGCCGATTCGTGAAAACGAATCGGTCCCAATATTTTTGTCAGTTTATATCAAATATACAATATTTGTGCTGTTTTGATAAAATTATTTATATTTTGCAACAAATAGGTTAATTATAAGTTTAAATTTATGAAAATATTTTATTTTTATGAAAAACATTATTGACATTATGACAAAATGAATTTAAAATATATATGTACCAAATCTTTGGATTTTTGCAAATTTTAGAAAGACAGGATGATTATCGGATTATGAAAATACTGGCAATAGGAGATGTAGTTGGTTCGATCGGATGCAGATTTCTCAGAGAAAAACTTCCATCACTGAAAAAAAGCGAAGGGATCGATATGGTAATTGCTAACGGCGAGAATTCTGCCGACGGAAACGGCATAACGCCCTCTGCGGCAGATTTTCTTTTCGCAAGCGGAGTAGATGTGATCACCGGAGGCAACCATAGCTTCAGAAGAAGGGAAAGCTATGACTTATATGATGAATCGCCCTTTCTGCTCAGACCTGCTAATTTCCCCGAAGAAACAACACCCGGAAAGGGATATACAGTTTATGATTTTGGACGGATACAAGTAGGTGTGATTAATCTTATGGGCTGTATGTATCTGGAAAGTCTTGATGATCCCTATACGGTAGTTGACCGTTTGATCAAAAAACTGGATACGAAAATCTGTATTGTGGATTTTCATGCCGAGGCTACAGCCGAAAAACTGGCTCTTGCTTATTATCTCGACGGAAAAGTGTCAGCAGTATTCGGCACTCATACTCATGTTCAGACAGCAGATGAACAGATTCTCGAAAACGGTACAGGGTATATTACCGATGTCGGTATGACAGGTCCTGTGAGATCTGTATTAGGTGTTCAGCCGGAACTTGCAATTAAAAAATTCAAAGATAAGCTTCCTGTGAGATTTGATTTAGCATCAGGCGAATGTAAAATGAATTGTATCTTGTTTGATATCGATGACAAAAATGGTAAAACTATTTCGCTTAAACGTATGGAAATTCGATAAAAAATTGTGTAATTTTTATAAATTTTTATAAAACTATTGCAAATTTTGATATTTTTATATATTATAGTAGTATGTGATATTTCCTGATTAGCAAATTATCAAAGGAAAAAGTATTGTTATATTTTAAGGAGGAAAAATGAAAATGGAAATATTAAAGGTGTCGTCAAAATCCTCACCTAATTCCGTAGCAGGTGCTATTGCAGGTGTGATAAGGGATTACGGGTGTGTTGAGGTTCAAGCAGTAGGTGCAGGAGCTACCAATCAAGCCCTTAAATCAGTCGCAGTAGCAAGAGGATATCTTGCACCAATGGGAATTGACCTTGTTTGTATCCCCGCCTTTACCAGCATTGAAATTGACGGCGTTGAACGTACAGCCATTAAACTAATCGTTGAAATCAGATAACATCTACATAATATCATTTTAAATGAAGGAAGTGCTATACCATGATAAACGGAGCAGGTTTCAGAAACGCACTCATCTCGGGTGCAAACAACATCACATCACACAAATCAGAAATCAACGCATTAAATATTTTTCCGGTCCCTGACGGTGATACCGGAACAAATATGTCCATGACAATAGAAGCAGCCGCACGTGCTTTGGAAAATGTTGAGTCAAAAAGCATTGCTGAAAATGCTTCTGTTGCTGCTTCCGCTATGCTGAAGGGCGCAAGAGGAAACTCCGGCGTAATTCTTTCGCTTTTGTTCAGAGGCATTGCAAATGGACTGAAGGATAAAGAGGAAGCTGATGGTAAGGCATTGGTTTCTGCATTTCATGTTGGCGTAGAAATGGCATATAAGGCTGTTATGAACCCGACAGAAGGTACGATCCTGACTGTGGCAAGAATGGCATTTGATGCAGGCAGAACGGCTGCAGAGGTAGAAAACGACCCTGTTATCGTATTCAATGCACTTTGCAGTGCGGCGCATGACGCACTTGAAAAAACTCCTGAAATGCTCCCCGTGCTGAAAAAAGCAGGCGTTGTAGATGCAGGAGGAAAAGGTCTTTGCATGATCTTTGACGGTATGCTTTCGCTTCTGAAAGACGGAGAAATGATTCGTGCCCAGGAACAGGAAGAGGAAGCAAATACAGGTATTCAGGCTCAGATCGCAGCAAGCGATGAATTTTTTAAAAATGCTGCAGCTGAATTTGATGCTGATATCAGATTTACATACTGCACAGAGTTTATCATTGGTAAGGCTGAGGAATTTTCCAAAAGTCCTCTCGAACTGCAATCCTTTCTGGAAACAATCGGCGACTGTGTTGTTGTCGCCGAAGATGAAGATATTATCAAGGTACACGTTCATACCGAGCATCCCGGAAAAGCTATGGAGGAGGCTCTTTCCTTTGGACAGCTTCTGACGGTAAAGGTTGAAAACATGAAGGAACAGCACAAAAAGGCTGCCGAACAATATGAAAAAGAAAAAGCAGCCGCAGAGGCTGTAAAACAGAAGCAGGAGGAAATGAAGCCTGCCAGCCCCGAACAAGAAGCAGGTTTTGTTGCTGTTGCAAGCGGCGAGGGACTCATTTCTGTATTCAAAGATCTCGGCTGTAACCATGTTGTCAGCGGCGGTCAGAGCATGAATCCGAGTACCGAGGATATTCTGGAAGCTGTTCTGGCAACTCCGGCAAAAACGGTATTTGTTCTGCCAAACAATAAGAATATCATCTTAGCCGCAGAGCAGGTCGTTCCGCTTGTTACCGACAGAGAAGTGATCATTATCCCGACAAAAACCATTCCGCAGGGGCTTGTGGCAATGCTTTCGTATGCACAGGATTCAACGCCCGACCTGAACAGAGAATATATGACAGCAGCACTGAATAATGTTTCAACAGGTCAGGTTACTTATGCTGCAAGAAATTCCGAATTCGGACATACGAAAATCAAAGAGGGAGAAATCATTGCCCTCAACAACGGAAAACTTACCAACAAGGAAAAAGACCCTGTTAAGGCAGTTGTCAAGCTTGCAAAGGAAATGATCAGCAAAGATACCTCTTATGTCAGCCTTATCTACGGTAACGGTATTACCCAAACACAGGCAAATGCCGCAGTTGAAGCAATAGAAGCAAAAAACGGTGGAAACATTGAAGTTTCACTCATTGACGGCGGTCAGCCGATCTATTACTTCATTCTTTCGGTTGAATAAAAAAATCAATAATATTTACGAAAACTGCAAATCACTGTATCATCAAACACTGCTGTACAAAAATGTACGGCAGTGTTTATCATTTACTGTCAATCGAAACGTAAAATTATAGAACTCGGCCACGTTATAAATTTATGTTATTAGTTTTGCTTGAAAACATATAAAACCTATGTTATAATAGGGTTATTAAAGAATTCAGGAGGAAAGACCAATGAAAATTTCTACAAAGGGCAGATACTCCCTGCGAATGTTACTTGACCTTGCTATGCACCAGTCGGAAGGTTATATTGCACTCAAAGAAATAGCCGAAAGACAGAACATATCAAAAAAATATCTTGAACAAATAGTACCCCTTCTTAATAAATCCGGACTTCTCAAAACCAACAGAGGCTATCAAGGCGGTTATATGCTGTCCCGTCCTGCTTCCAAATATACTGTCGGCGAAATTCTCAGACTGACAGAAGGAAGCCTTGCACCGATTTCCTGCCTTGAAGGGGACTTTAATGACTGCACCAGGCAGGCAGACTGTATGACACTTCCAATGTGGGAAGGATTATATAAGGTAATTACTGATTACCTCGACAATATCACGCTTGAAGACATCATCGATACTTATACCACAGCAAATGGCGGCGACTACTGCATATAGTGCCGCAGCCGGACAGTTTTGACACTGCATCAATTCATCGCCGCGCTTCAAGTATCAACTATCAAACGCGGCGATGAATTTGAATAATAATTTCATTATTCTGTAATATTTTCAGGGCTTTCTTCCTGAGCGTTATTGTTGCCGTTAATACCGTCCAGTGCGCTATTGACACCTTCGGCATATTCGTCAAATGTACTTTTCAGGTCACTTGCTTCGCTCATCATACTTGTCATATTGTCTGCAAATTCATCCTGTGCTTCTTTGTATTCATTACACGCACAAAACGATCCGACAGCAATCATACCAAGCAAAAGACATATAATCAATTTTTTCATATCAATTCCTCCATAAATAATGTTGATAGTAAACGCTCTTGAGAATTTCCTATTGTTCTGAGGAATCTTTCAAAGATCCTTCGCTTACGCTCAGGATGACAGTATATAGAAAATATATCTGTCGTTTACTATATATTCACTATAGCATATCTTTTAGTTTAACACAAGTATATTTAAATGTTTGTTAAATATTTTACAACAAAAAGCGTTAAGGCAATCATTTTAATATTGCCTTAACGCTTTTCGTCTGCCCCTGAACGATACGAGGGCTGTCACTATTTAATATACGAGTCAAAACTTAGATTTAGAACAGGATTTTTGGATCAATATATTCTCCATCTAACTTTGCTTCAAGATGAAGATGACTTTCATCACTGATTTCCGATGGGATCTTGCCGATATAGCCGATTGTCTCGCCTGCATTTACTGCATTTCCCTCTTTGGCAATCGAAGTATTGGTCACGCCGCAGTAAGACAACTCATAGCCGCCGCTGCTTTCTATCACGATAATATTTCCCAGAAGGGGGTCGCTGTACATTTTTGTAACTTTGCCGCTCAGAACCGCATGAACAGGCTTGCCTTCGTCTGCACTGATATCGATACCGTTATGTGTGCGCCAGTCGTTCATTGTTTCGGATTTGATAGGATCTTTCGGACTGAATCCCTTAATAATTTCTCCTTTGGCAATGGGCTCGCTGGGATTCTGAGTTGATACTTCTTCCGTGACTGCAGGTTTTGTGTTTGTATTTGACTCTGAAACGGAACTTTCTACTTTGCTTGTTTCAGTTTTGCTGACTTCTTTTTTCGACTCAGAAGATTCCTGTTTACTGTTTTCCTCAGGTCTGCTGTAGCTCTGTCCGCTTACTTCTTCCGTGACTTTAACGGTGCTGGACTGTTCAACTTCTGTGTCCTGCGACATATCGTTATATTCCTCAATGCTTCCGTAAGTAGACCATGCGGCTCCTGCAACGGCCACAATACAAACAGCTAAGGAAATATAAAAACCGATATTCATTCTGGGTGATTTGCGGTAATTTTTTTCTTTTTTCATGCTGTACATAAATCGCACCTCCGTTATTATTGTTAACGCAGGTAAAATAAACTATACATCAATATAAAAACTTATTTTCTGTTCGACAAAAAATATTATACAGATTGTATATCACATAATATACAATCTGTATAATAACTTAAATATTAAACGGAAGCTTTTCAGCTCCCGTTTAATATCAGATAATCTCTCCGTTTACTTTTATTTCACAATTGGAACGATTAATCGCACAAAGCAGGCTTCTTGCAGATGCCTTGAATATGCCATGTGAAATTCCGACACCGAATACCGTTTTTCCATCAGGCTTTTTCATCTGCATATAGCATATTGCCTTGGAATCCGAGCCTTGTGAAACAGAATGTTCCTTGTAGGAAACGACATTGAAGCCGTCAATTCCCACTGATTTCAGCGCATTGACAAATGCATCGATCGGCCCGTTGCCCTCTCCATAGATCTCGATATCCTTATCTGCCTTTACGAGGTGAATCGTACCCTTAAAAGTCGCTTCATCAACTCCCACATTTGTAATAACGTGCTTTACCAACCACAATTTTTGCTTAATATCAATATAATTTTTATTGAATACTTCCATCAGGTCAGCAGGCGAAAGTTCCTTGCCCAAACAGTCACTCTCTGCTTTGACAAGCGCACCAAATTCGGGGTGCATTGCCTTCGGCAGTTCATAGCCATAGGTAGTTTCCATAATAAAGGCTGCACCGCCCTTGCCCGACTGCGAATTAAAGCGTACGATTGCTTCATATTCTCGACCTACATCGGCCGGGTCAATCGGCAGATAGGGAATCTCCCATTTGTCGCTATTGGTTTCCTTAACATAATCAAAGCCTTTTTTAATAGCATCCTGATGCGAACCCGAAAATGCCGTAAACACAAGGTCTCCCACATAAGGCTGACGCTCCCCCACCTTCATTTGTGTGCAGCGTTCGTATATTTCACGATATTTTGGCAAATTGCTGAAATCCAGTTCAGGGTCAACGCACTGTGTATACATATTCAAACCGACAGTAACAATATCAAGGTTGCCCGTACGCTCGCCGTTGCCGAAAAGTGTACCTTCTATCCTGTCTGCTCCTGCAAGCAGTGCCAGTTCTGCACAAGCCACACCCGTACCTCTGTCGTTATGAGGATGAACACTGATAATAGCAGCTTCACGGTTTTTCATATGTGTGATAAAATACTCTATCTGATCCGCAAAGGTATTCGGTGTACACATCTCAACCGTATTGGGCAAATTAAGGATAATCGGATTTTCCTTTGTCGGCTGGATCACATCCATAACCGCTTCGCAAATTCTTACCGAATTGTCCACCTCTGTTCCCGAAAAGCTTTCGGGAGAATATTCCAGACGGAAGTTGGTATCTCCGTCATAATCATCGATCAGCTGTTTGATCAGCTTGGCACCCTCAACAGCGATATTGATCACACCATCCATATCCTTTTTGAATACGACTTTTCTTTGAAGGGTGGAAGTAGAATTATAAAAATGCACAATGACATTCTTTGCACCCTTAACAGCCTCAAAGGTCTTACGGATCAGGTGTTCTCTTGCCTGAACCAGCACCTGAATCGTCACATCATCAGGAATATGACCGCCCTCAATAAGTTCTCTACAGATCTCATATTCTGTTTCGCTTGCTGACGGGAAGCCAATCTCTATCTCCTTGAACCCCATATCGACCAATGCATGAAAGAACTCCAGCTTCTGCTCCATATTCATAGGCGTTACAAGTGCCTGATTACCATCTCTCAGGTCAACACTGCACCATATCGGTGCCTTTGTTATCGTATTGTCCGGCCACTTTCTGTTTTCAATTTTAATCTGTTCAAACGGAATATACTTTTTATACCCTTTCTCCATTACAAATACCCCCATTATCAATGCATAATTATTGCAAAAATAACCTTGTACGCTAATACCCGGCTCTTTATCATACACAACTTTTCCCTATTAAAAGCATAATGTATACGTCATTCTTTCCTGCAAGCAGAACTCTCACAAATTCGCTCAGCAAAAATTCTTATGTTTACGCAAGAACTGATTTCAGCCTCTCATTATGCATTAAAAAATCCCGTCCCGACCGATAAAACGGACAAGGGACGGGCATAAAGCACGTGGTACCACCCTGATTCGGACACATAAAGTGTCCCTCATAAACCTCAGACAAGGTTCTGACTTTTAACGCTGTCATGCGTACTGCCCTACCGATTCGGACAATCAACTCCGGAATGAGCTATACATACAACTACCGACACTGTCTCGCACCAACCGACAGCTCTCTTTGCACGGAAAATTGCATCTTATTTCCTTCACAGTCTTTACATTATTGATATATTCTATTATATACACAGCAAATCCGTTTTGTCAAGAGTTTTATTCATTAATTTAGTGCATGCTAAGTTGTAAAATAAAATGGCAAAAAGAATAGACCCATATTGAAACCTGTGGTACAATGTTAAGCGACCAAACCAACATAACC
>ONGS01000227.1 GCA_900317395.1 uncultured Eubacteriales bacterium
AATTTCTCCGCAGGAGATGGCAGGAATCAGTGTGGAATTCGGTTATTTGATGATGTGCGATGGTCACGGTCTGGAAGGGCTTTTTAAAATTATCAAGGATGATTATGTATTTTACTTTGCGGCTCAGGTTAATAAATTAATGCTTGTAGAAATCAGCGAGGAACAGTTTATTTCCACAAAGCAAACGATGATAAATATGTACCTGACTTAATGTTAACGGCTGAAAGAAAAAGTTTTCTTTCAGCCGTTAAATTATAAAATGAAATCGAAAATTTTTAACCTTTTTGATGGTCTAAAATAATACCGCAACTTTATGAAGCGGCATTAAATTTATGTTCTGCATAAGGTTGTAGCGTAATTGACAGCGCAGGCACTGCATTTTAAATTTAGGTTGAAAACTTTAAATTCTGTGTTATAATATGTATGATAACTATTGATACGGAGAGATGATAATGGAACATACAATAGCGGCAATTTCTACCCCTAACGGACCGGGCGGTATGGGCGTGATAAGAATATCGGGAGAAAATGCCCTTTCGGTTGCCGAAAGTGTATTTGAATCCGTTTCGAGGAAAAAAATAACTGAAATGAAAGGTTATACCGCAGCATTCGGAAAAATAAAAGATGGAGAAGAATTGATAGACGAAGCAGTTGTTCTTGTTTTCAGAGAACCTCACAGCTACACGGGAGAGGATGTTGTTGAAATTTCCTGTCACGGCGGAATGTACATCACAAAAAGAGTACTGAGAGCGGTACTGGGACACGGAGCAAAGCCTGCACAGGGAGGAGAATTTACCAAACGGGCATTTCTCAACGGAAAAATGGGACTCACAGAGGCAGAGTCCGTAATGGCTTTGATATCCGCCACAGGTGCACAATCGGCAAGAGCGGCAGTTTCAGCAATGGAGGGAAATCTCAGAAAGAGGATTGATTCTGTTCGTGATGAATTGATTAGACTTGCGGCACACCTTTCGGCATGGGCGGATTATCCCGAGGATGAAATACCCGAAATTGATGAGAGCGAACTGCGTACAGGACTTGAACAATGCCGCAAAGAATTAAATTCTCTTCTGAGTACCTATGATGCAGGAAAGATCATGCGTGAAGGTGTAGATACGGTGATTGCAGGTAGACCGAATGTAGGGAAGTCAACATTGATGAATCTGCTGGCAGGCTGTGAACGCTCTATCGTAACTGATATACCCGGAACAACAAGAGATATTATCGAAGAAACGGTAATGCTCGGAAATGTTCCGCTAAGGCTTTCAGACACGGCAGGAATCAGAAATACCGATGATGTTGTTGAAAGTATCGGCGTGAGAAAAGCAAAGGAAAGAGTCAGTGGCGCAGGCTTGATTTTTGCCGTGTTTGATGCTTCTTCTCCGCTTTCTGAGGAAGACAGGGAACTGTTGGAGCTTTTAGAGGGTGCACCTGCTGTAGCTGTAATTAATAAAACTGACCTTGAAAGTAAGATTGACAGTGAATATATCAAAGGCAAGGCAGGTCATGTTGTATATATATCTGCCAAAAACGGAACGGGAGAAAAAGAGCTGGAGCAGGCAGTTGCGGAAATTGTCGGAGCGGCAGAGTTCGACCCTTCTCAGGGAATACTTGCCACGGAAAGACAACACAGCGATGCACAAAATGCACTGAAATCTGTTGAGGAAGCAATTTCCGCAATTGATATGGGTATTACCCTTGATGCAGTTACGGTAGTAATAGAAGAAGCTATCAACAGCCTGCTGGAGTTGACAGGTGAGCGTGTCACCGAAGCCGTTGTAGACAAGGTATTTTCAAGTTTTTGCGTCGGTAAATAATATATTTATATTAAGCCCTGCGGATGATTCCGCAGGCAATTTTCATGCCAGAATTTCCCGAAGGCTGTGTGACAAAATCGTCTGCATTGCTGTGTATAATAACGGTTCTGCCGATAATATCCCTGACATTGAAACGATCTGTTTTTACCTGCAAATATGCAGTTCCTCTGCAGGACAGAAGTGGCGGCAAATCTCCGGCATGGTCGGGATGAGGTTTATTTTTCGGGTTAAAATGTGTACCTGAATCGGCAAAATCCTTTCCGCCGCAGCTTTTGCCCTGATGAATGTGCATGGCAAAAAATCCCGAGGTGTTTTCTTTTGGCAGTCCCGTTATTTTGGCGGTTACCAGAACGGAACACCCATTCTGAAAAAACCATATTTCACCGCATATCTGCGGGTACTCGTCACCACCTTTGATAAAAGCTTTTGCTCTCAATGGTTGATTTTGTTTCATGATATCGCCCCCATATTATACTATGCCAAAAAAGATATGTGTTGATTTTGTGTTTATCTATTTCTGTTTTAAACAGTAATTTGTCTATAAATTAATAAAGAAATCGTATTAATACAAAAAACGAAAGCGTGTACATGATGAACAGTACACGCTTTCGTTGGTATAATTTGTAACCGTAAGACGGCACAAAATGAATTATATCATATTATTGCAAAAAATTCAATATTTTGCGCAGTGCCTGCGCCGTGAATTTAACGCCGCTCCAATAAAATCCCAGAAAAATGTTATATTATTTGGGAGGAGCAATATGATAAAACCAATTAGTTATTTGATTTTAATTGTTTTTACCGAGCTGTAGGAGCCATAGATTTTTTTACCGTTGACAGTTTTGTAGGCTCTTACTTTTACATAGTAGGTTTTGCCGCTGGGAAGATTTGTTACAAGTGCTGAAACGGCAGTGCCTCTGCTGACATTTTTAGTCTTACTGCTTGTAAAATTTTTGTTTATCGAATATAAAACCTCATATCCGCTGACAGCACTGTCTTTTTTCCATGTTGCTTTGAAAATACGGCTTTTTTGGGAAACAACAGATTTAAGAGAAACGGTTTTTGGAAAAATTTTAAATGTTTTGGTAACAGTTCCGCTATAGTTGCCTTTGCCTTTGATTGTTATGGTAGCCGTACCGATTTCTTTGTTGTTTTTGTAAGAAATGGTATAATCGGTATTTTTGACAAGTTTTGTTGTGCCGTATGTCATGGTAGGGGAGGGAGTAATAC
>ONGS01000022.1 GCA_900317395.1 uncultured Eubacteriales bacterium
CCGGCGAGCCGCCGGACCCGAATTCGCGTTGAAGTTTGTTTTATAGGGTTAGTTAAATGCCGCGCCTTTGGTTTAATACTTAAGGCGTGGCGATAAATTTGTGTATTGTAAGGGTTTGAGCGCGAATTGTCCAGTGCGGTCACGCACCGGCGAGCCGCCGGAGCCAAATTCGCGTTGAAGTTTGTTTATATAAGGTTAGTTAAATGCCGCGCCTTTGGTTTAATACTTAAGGCGCGGCGATAAATTTGTGTATTGTAAGGGTTTGAGCGCGAATTGTCCAGTGCGGTCACCCACTTGAATTTTATGGGAAAATGTGTTATATTGAAACGCAGCAATAAGTTTGTTTGACTAATTAAGAGTCACTAAAGGGCGGAGTGCCTCCGCTGGAATCGGTAAGGAGTGAGGATATGAAAAGCGAAAAAGTCAGCCAGATGTCGGAATCGTATTTCGTCGGCTTGGTTCTTGCGGTAGTCGGCGGTTATATCGATGCCTATACATATCTTGCACGAGGCGAGGTTTTTGCAAATGCACAAACAGGTAATCTTGTGCTTCTCGGAATTAACTTTGTTTCGGGAAATTTCATGAAGGCGGTATCATACCTACCTCCGATTTTAGCATTTATTGTCGGTGTCGTTATTACCGAAGAAGTGCGGAAGTTTGTCAACAAAGGTCGGTTGCACTGGAGACAGTATATTATTATACTCGAAATTATCGTTATAGCTGTGGTTTGCTTTCTGCCGGAAGGCAAAGCAGACTGGATTGATTTTAATATGGTGACAAATGTCATGATATCGTTTGTCTGCTCTTTGCAGGTACAATGTTTCCGCAATATCAGGGGAATCAGTTGTGCAACGACCATGTGTACAGGTAATCTCAGGAGCGGTACGGAATGTCTTGCGGCTTATGCGGCTACCAAAGACAAAATAAAACTTCATTCCGCAGGTAAATTTTATGGTCTTGTGCTGTTTTTTGTGATTGGTGCTGCTGTGAGTGCTTATATTACTAATATAATACATGAAAAATCCGTTATATTCAGCGCAATCGGACTTGTCACTGTTCTGATTGCAATGTTTATCAGGCTTGAGAATGAAACGGAAATCCAATAATAAAACAGCCGTCCCTTCGGGTGGCTGTTTTAATTATATTTGTGTTTAAAAATCAAAATTTTCGGGTTCTAAGGTTGCATCAATAATGATTCGTTCAAAAAATGGCTCGGTGTTCTCTGACGCTGTTCGTCCAATATTGGTTGAAGCGGCAATATACTGCACAGAAGTGTCAATCAGGCTTTCGTCGGCCATTGCACGAATGGAATCCAGAATTGCTTCGGTTTCTTTGACATCATTTTCGCCGCAGTCAACAACAATTAAAAGACCATCCCCTTCGATACTTCTGATACCTTTGAAATAGGCTTTTTCAACGCCTTTGGTGGTGTCCAGTACGGTTGAAAGATCATCAAGGAATTCTTGGGGAGGATTTGGCAGTGCATAAATGACTGCACGGTCAGAATGGTCTGAATCGGGTACGGTTGCCACAGCTTTTTTAATAGCTTCAACTGTATCTTGTGTGATTGTAAAATTAAATCCCAATGGGTTGATAACAACAGTTTCTTCGTGGCTGCATATTTCTTCAATCTGTTTGAATTCTGTGATGGCTGTACGGTATTTTTCGTCTTTATCAAATTTCCGCAGTTCGCCGATATCTGTAAAAAATGGTACTACTTTCACACCATCGGAACGCTCTAAAGTCGGCAATGTAATACTTTTACCTTCGATTTCTCCCTGCACAGGTATGAGGAATTTTGCTCTGTATGTATCGACAAGGAGGTTCAGCTCCTTGTCGGGCGTGATAGTGTTGTTCTCAATACACTGGAACAGTCTGTCAGCGCTGCATACCAGTTCGGGATTGATGATCGGGCGCTGTTCCAAAGGAACGCTCGAATAATCAGGAATGTTGATAAGATCCTCTAACGGAATGAAAAGATACCGTTTGCCGTTATCTGCAATAATAGCCTCAAAACCGCTTCTGTGATAATCCGCAAACAGCTGCAGCCTGTCCTCTTTTCCGCACTCCGCAGCGCCGACGGTAACATTCGATTCTGCTTTCATATGCTCACAGTAAGCATCACAGTATTCTTTTTCTGAAAAAAGAAAGGCAACAGGTCTCCCTTGCACATAATCGACATAGTGGTTCCTTGTTCGTGGTGAATAAGTGGTCCAGAGTGTGTCACAGGTTTGTATTTCATTAATGATACGGTCATATATTTCTTTGTCTTCGCCTTCGTCAAAGTACTGTATAATCAGATCCTGAAGTTTGCTCATATCATGTCCTCCGAAAAAATAATAATAAATTTACAAATTTATTATATAATAATCGGTTAAACTTGTCAATATTCAATAACGATCTGCATATAAATTATTACTGAAAATGGTCAGTTGTTTCTTCGTTTTCATCGGGAGTGACATTTCTGATCAGGGAAAAGCTCAGCGGCATACTCGGGTAATTGAATTGTGACGGCATAATTCGTGCATTCATGGCAGACGGAGCAACCTCGTTGCCGAATGGGTCAAAAGGTGTACCAATTACGCTGAAACTGCCTTCCGAGAAATTATTTTTGTTATTCATAAAATTTCACCTCAAAGATATTATATGTATTAAAAGAAAGTAAATATTCAGTTGTGGTTTAATTTCATCATTTTGGATAAGTTTGGTTAAATTTTTCAGAATTGTTTGTGTAGAAATGGAGGAAGAAATTTTGTTTATTTTTTCTGTTACGAAATCGCAGTCAAAAAAATTGCTTATCATATTTGTGGCACTGATTCTTGCAGTTATTATATCTGTTGGTATTTTTATCTGTCTTAAAACCAAATCCGAAACCGCAGAATATGACGGAATCAGATACAGTACATCTGCCCACAGCGAATACGAAATACAGAAATTTCCGCAGCAGTTTGGTCTGAAAGTAAAAGACAAACCGAATTATGTGAAAAATATTATAATACCTGAGCATTTTAATGCTTGTTATGAAGACTATAATGCTCTTCAGAAACTTGTGGGTCTTGATTTAGAAAAATATAAGGGGCGAGAATGTCAGTTGTACAATTATTCTTTAACGGAATATAAAAACGATGAAAGTGTTTCTGTGAACTTGATCGTATGTGGTCAGAAAATT
This sequence comes from uncultured Eubacteriales bacterium, assembly GCA_900317395.1. GTDB lineage: Bacteria > Bacillota > Clostridia > Oscillospirales > Acutalibacteraceae > UBA1213. Next base: position 3,170 of record ONGS01000022.1, read on the forward strand.
ATTGGCGGCGATATCAGCGAAGATCTATATGACGGTTTTATGCTCAGTTTTTCGGGGAAAAAAGCATAATAAAACTATAATAATGATTATAATATAAAAGTGATGTTGACAAGCTAAAATTAAAATGATATGATAATAATTAAGCTGTGAAAAACATTATTTTGCAATTAAAAGCTACTTTTGTGTTACCATTTTCCTTATTATGCTATCACAGCTTAATAAATAAAAGTTAGGAGAACAAAAATGCTGCTGGACAGATTTTTACCGAGGATCGAATTTGATTCATACGAGGATTTTAAGAAGAATTATACGGTGAATATACCCGAAAATTTCAATTTCGGTTTTGACATTGTAGATGAATGGGCAAAGCAGGATGAAAACAAAAAAGCATTGGTTTGGTGTAATGACCATGATGAAGAAAAAGTATTTACATTTAAAGATATCAGCCTTCTTTCCAATAAGGCGGCCAACTATTTCAAAAGTATCGGCATCAAAAAAGGTGATGTTGTTATGATGATACTCCGCCGCCGCTGGGAATACTGGGTTTGTGCTGTTGCATTGCATAAGCTTGGTGCAGTTACAATACCGGCTACCTTGCAGCTTACAAAAAAGGATATTATTTATCGTGCGAATGCTGCTAAGGCGAAGGCGATTGTTTGTATCAATGATGATTTTGTCATTGATCAGGTAGAAAAATCATTGCCTTCTTCTCCCACAATACATCATCATATTGTTGTCGGAGAAAAGCGTGATGGCTGGGACTTCTTTGAGGATGAAATTGAAAAGCAGTCCGATGTTTTTGAACGTCCGACAGGTGATGAGGCAACGGACAAGAATGATGTTATGCTTGTTTATTTTACATCAGGTACAACAGGTATGCCGAAAATGATCCAGCATAGTTTTTCACATCCTCTGGGACATATTGTTACTGCTAAATATTGGCAGCAGGTGCAGGAAAATAAACTGCATATGAGTGTTACTGACTCAGGCTGGGCGAAGTTTGGCTGGGGTAAAATTTACGGTCAGTGGATTTGCGGTGCGGTTATTTTTGCTTATGATATGGATAAATTTATTCCGGCAAAGCTTCTTGAAAAAATGGCAAAATATAAGCTGACTACTTTCTGTGCACCGCCAACCATGTACCGCTTTATGCTTCTGGAAGATGTAGCTTCCTATGATCTTTCCTCCATTCAGCATTGGGCAACTGCAGGCGAACCACTGAATCCTGAGGTCAACAATAAATGGTTTAACTTTACAGGTCATAATATTTATCAGGGCTTCGGTCAGTCAGAGAGTAGCGTACTGATGGCAGATTTTCAGTGGGATGATATCAAAATCGGCTCAACGGGCAAGCCGTCTCCGCTTTACGATATCAAGCTTCTTGATAATGATGGAAACGAAGTTGGGATAGGCGAGGAAGGTTCCATCTGTATTATGGATGTAAAGAACAATCCTCCGGCAGGATTGTTTACAGGTTACTATCTGAATCAGGAAATGACAGATGAATTGCTTCTCGGTAAGTATTACGATACCTGCGATATGGCTTGGCGAGATAGCGAAGGTTATTACTGGTTTGTTGGTAGAAACGATGATGTTATCAAGTGTTCGGGTTATCGTATTGGTCCGTTTGAGGTTGAAAGTGCTATGCTGGAGCATGATGCGGTAGTTGAATGTGCCATAACAGGTGCTCCCGACCCTGTGAGAGGTCAGGTAGTAAAAGCAACGGTTGTTCTGAAAAAGGAATATCAGCCGAGTCCGGAATTGATTAAAGAACTTCAGAATCATGTCAAAAAATCGACTGCTCCATATAAATATCCGAGGATTATTGAATTTGTTGATGAGATTCCGAAAACGTTCAGCGGAAAAATCAAACGTGCGATGATCAGACACGAGGATGAAGAAGCAGTAAGAGTGAAGGACACTAATCAGCCGAATAAAGCATAATGATAAATCCGTCGGTAAGACTTTTTAAATCGTCTTATCGGCGGATTTAATTGTGTAAAATTTATGGAGCGGCATGAAAATGGAACATCTTGAAGAAGTGCTTGATATGATTAGTGCATTTACAGGTAACGACCGTTTCAGAGACGAATATAATGAAATGACTGACGAAATGAAAAAAGGAGAAGTTTCTATGTGCGAACTTTATGATAGAATTTTCCGGGAAGGGGAGGAAAAAGGTAAGGCAGCTAAAAGAGTCCGTATGACGCTTCCGTAGTTTGAAAGCAAAAAGAAATTGCAGGCATAAAATAAAAACCCAAATCCAGGGATATCATCTCAAATGGTTGTGTTCCTAATTTGCTTTATTTTCTGCATAAAATTTCCGAAAAATCTGTACATATAATTGACTTATTGAGAGTTTTGCATTATAATGAAAGAGTATCATTGCATTAATAGGCGGATTTTCGCCATGCAAAAATATTATGGAGGCATATAAAATGAAAAGAGTTTATAATTTTTCGGCAGGTCCTTCTATGCTGCCGCAGTCCGTTCTTGAAAAAGCCGCAGCAGAAATGCTCGATTATGAGGGTAGCGGTCAGTCTGTAATGGAAATGTCACACCGTTCCAAAATCTACGGCACAATTATTGAAGGAGCCGAAGCTCTCCTGCGTGAGGTAATGAACATTCCCGATAACTATAAGGTACTTTTCCTTCAGGGCGGCGCATCCACTCAGTTTGCAGCAATCCCGCTCAACCTTGCAACCAAGAGCGGCAAGGCAGACTATGTTCTGACAGGTCAGTGGGCAACTAAGGCTCAAAAGGAAGCTGCAAGATATATCGATGCTAATATAGTTGCTTCTTCAAAGGATAAGACTTTCTCCTATATTCCGAAGCTTGACCCGGCAACCTTCACTAAGGATGCAGACTATTTCTATATTTGTATGAACAATACTATTTATGGTACAGTTTATCATGAGCTTCCCGAAACAGGCGATGTTCCGCTGGTTGCAGATATTTCTTCCTGTATTCTTTCCGAGCCGATCGATGTTTCAAAGTTTGGTCTTTTGTATGCAGGCGCACAGAAAAATATGGCACCGGCAGGTCTCACAATTGTTATTGTTCGTGAGGATCTCATCGGTCATGCAAGAGATATCACTCCTACCATGCTGAACTTCCAGACACACGCAGACAATGGTTCTATGTTCAATACACCGCCTTGTTATACCATTTATATGGCGAAACTCGTTCTTGAATGGATCAAGAATGATATCGGCGGTCTTGAAAAAATGAAAGAGATCAACGAAAAGAAGGCAGCAATCCTTTATAACTTCCTTGATAACTCTAAACTTTTCAAGGGTACTGTTGTTCCCGAGGATCGTTCGCTGATGAATGTACCTTTCATTACAGGTAATGACGAACTTGATGCGAAGTTTGTTAAAGAAGCAACTGAAAATGACTTTGTTAACATCAAGGGTCACCGTAGTGTTGGCGGCATGAGAGCATCCATCTATAATGCTATGCCGATTGAAGGCGTAGAGAAGCTGGTTAAATTCATGGGCGAATTTGAATCTCGCAATAGCTGATAACAGGAATCAGAGATCACGATTCAGTTGTCAGGTTCATTGGATCGGCAATGAATGGCGGGTGAAAGTCAGAATCCTGAATTCTAAATTTACTTTAATATAATCAAGGTGATAAAAATGTATAATATTCAGACACTTAATAAGATCTCGGCAGCAGGTCTTTCACGTCTCGGCGATAACTATACTGTTGCTGATGATGTACAGAACCCGGATGCATACCTTGTTCGTTCTGCTTCATTGCATGATACAGAGTTTCCGGAGAGCCTTCTTGCTATCGCAAGAGCAGGCGCAGGCGTTAATAATATTCCGCTTGATAAATGCACCGAGCAGGGTATTGTTGTATTTAATACACCGGGCGCAAATGCCAATGCCGTTAAAGAACTGGTAATCACAGCTTTGTTGATCAGTTCCAGAAAAATTGTAGACGGTATTGAATGGGCAAAGACACTCAAAGGTAACGGCGATGCTGTCGGCAAGCTTGTAGAAAAAGGCAAGAGCCAGTTTGTAGGTCCTGAAATCAAGGGAAAAACGCTCGGCGTTATTGGACTTGGTGCGATCGGTATCCTTGTAGCAAATGCAGCAGTTGCACTTGGTATGGATGTAATTGGTTATGATCCTTTCCTTTCTGTAGACAATGCACTCAGACTTTCACACAAGGTTAAGCATGTTGTAACACTCGATGAAGTATTTGCCGCAAGTGATTACATTACAGTACACGTTCCGTTGACTCCTGAAACAAAGGGTGTTGTTAATGCGGAAAATATTGCGAAGATGAAAGACGGCGTTCGTATCATCAACTATTCCCGTGCGGACCTCGTTGTTTCCGCTGATGTTGTTGCTGCAATCGAAAACGGCAAGGTAGCAGCGTATACAACTGACTTTGCAACAGATGATATTCTCGGCGTTAACGGTGTCATTGTAACACCTCACCTCGGTGCATCCACACCCGAATCTGAGGATAACTGTGCGCAAATGGCAGCCGATGAGATTAAGGATTATCTTGAAAACGGCAACATTAAAAATTCCGTTACACTTCCGGCTGTTTCTGCACCGAGAACAGGTGCAGCAAGAGTTACTGTAATCCACAAAAATATTCCGAACATTATCACCACTGTTACAGCGGCTCTTTCGGAAACAGGCAACAATATTGAAAGCATGGACAGCAAGTCAAGAAAAGACTTTGCATACACCATTCTCGACACTGCAAATGATGTAGATGCAGCAGCGGTTGACAAAATTTCGGCGATTGACGGTGTTATCCGTGTAAGAGTTATCAAATAATAAAATCCAAAATTATATCTGCGTCCGAGGCAATCGTTTCGGGCGCAACTTATTAATTAATAATGATGTGTGCGGCGGATTTGGGGCAAAGCCCCGATTGTTAAAGGAGAGAAAAAATATGGCTGATAAAAAGGTAAGAACAAGATTTGCGCCGAGTCCGACAGGTTTTATGCATGTTGGCAACCTGAGAACGGCGTTGTATGAATACTTAATTGCAAAATCACTCGGCGGTGATTTTGTGCTGAGAATTGAAGATACCGATCAGGACAGAAAAGTTGAGGGTGCGGTAGATATCATTTATAATACACTTAATGATGCAGGGCTGAAACATGACGAAGGACCTGATGTGGGCGGCGAGTACGGCCCGTATGTGCAGAGTGAAAGAAAAAATATGTACATTCCGTATGCGGAGGAGCTTCTCAAAAACGGTCATGCGTACCGCTGTTTCTGCACAAAGGAAAGACTTGATGGACTCCGTGCCAATTCCGATGATCCCGGTGCAGGTTATGATCGTCACTGTCGTGATCTGTCCGAAAAAGAAATTCAGCAACTTCTTGATAAGGGAACACCTTATGTTATTCGTCAGAAAATGCCGTTGGAAGGAACAACGACCTTTGAAGATGCGGTATTTGGTACGATATCAGTTGAAAATGAAGAATTGCAGGATCAGATCCTCATAAAAGCAGACGGCTACCCGACATATAATTTTGCTAATGTCATAGACGACCATACAATGAATATCACTCATGTTATCAGGGGCAGTGAATATCTATCTTCTACACCGAAATACAACCTACTGTATGAGGCATTCGGCTGGGAATTACCGACATACATTCATTTACCGCTGATTATGGGTAAAAATGACGACGGCTCGATTTCAAAGCTTTCCAAACGTCACGGTGCAACCAGTTTTGAGGATCTTGTCAAGGCAGGTTTCCTTCCCGAGGCTATTATCAATTATATTGCACTTCTCGGTTGGGCACCGAAGGACAATAGAGAAATGTTTACGCTTGATGAGCTGGTTGAGAATTTCTCGATTGACGGAATCAGCAAATCACCTGCTGTATTTGATTACGACAAACTGGAGTGGTTCAATGGCGAATACATCAAAGCCATGACAACCGAACAGTTTGCAGCTGTTGCTGAACCTTTCTTTAAACAGGCTCTGGGCGATAAAGATTTAGACAGAGTTAAGCTTGCTTCTATTTTACAGCAGAGAACCACCAGGCTGACACAAATCCCCGAAAAAATTTCATTCTTTGCTGAGCAGCCCGATTATGACAAGGAACTGTTTGTTAACAAAAAGAGTAAAACAAACCTTGAAAATGCTCCCGGTCTTTTACAGGCAGGCATAGAAGCACTGGAAGCTTTGCCGACATGGGATCACGATTCGATTCACGATTGCCTGATCGGTCTTGCACAGAAGCTTGAAGTGAAAAACGGCACGGCTATGTGGCCTGTTCGTATTGCGGCTTCGGGTATGACAGTAACTCCTGGCGGAGCGGTCGAAATACTCGACATTCTCGGCAGAGAAGAATCACTTGCAAGACTTCACAAAGGTCTGGAGAAATTAGCAATAAGCAATGATTAATTATACTTTGTCTTGGTCGGAATATGCCGACAGGTGATATTCTTGAAAAATGGTAAAAAATCAGCTAAGTATCGTTATCAGCTTCAAAAAAGGCGGAGAATGGAAAAATACGGCTCTTTTTTGCATAGCGAATGTCCTATATGCGGGGAAGATACTTTTTTCTATGACAGGTATGACAGCATTGTATGCTTCCGATGTGATGTGTGGTTCAACAAGGCTTGTAATGACCCGAATTGTCCGTTCTGTGCCGGCAGACCGGATTTTCCGTCCGAAGCAATGTTTTGGAAGAGGAAAACAATACACAACGGAGTTTTAAAAGGAACGCCGGATTTCCGTCTACGAGCGTAAATACAAAGGAGAAACCAAGCACAACCATAAAAAGATATGTATAAGGAAAAGGAGAGATTTATGATGGCAGAAGAATTGGAACTTTCCGCCGGTAATTTTATCTATGACTTCATTAAGGAGGATATTGCCGAGGGCGGTATGTATGAGGGAAAAGAGGTGCATACACGTTTTCCGCCGGAACCCAACGGATATCTGCATATCGGTCATGCAAAGGCGATTTGTATCGACTTCGGCATGGCGGAAAAATTCGGCGGTAAATGTAACCTTCGTATGGACGATACCAACCCTACAAAAGAAGATGTTGAGTATATTGATGCCATTAAAGAGGATATACAGTGGCTTGGATTTGACTGGGAGAACAGATTTTATTTTGCTTCGGAATATTTTGAGCAGATGTATGAATATGCTGTGGAGCTCATCAAAAAAGGTCTTGCCTATGTCTGTGAGCTGACGCCCGAACAGATGCGGGAAAACAGAGGCGACCTGACAACTCCTGCCAAAAGTCCGTTCCGAGACAGACCCATTGAGGAAAGTCTTGATTTGTTTGAAAGAATGAAAAACGGTGAATTTGAAGAAGGTAAAATGACACTTCGTGCAAAAATTGATCTTGCCAGCGGCAACTTCAATATGCGTGACCCGGTTATCTATCGTATCAATAAAATAAGCCATCACAGAACAGGCAATAAATGGTGTATTTATCCGATGTATGATTTTGCACACCCGATCGAGGATGCGATCGAGGGAATCACTCATTCGCTTTGTACACTGGAATTTGAAGCACACAGGCCGCTTTATGACTGGGTTATCGATAATATTTCCTCGCCTTGCAAACCGAGACAGATAGAGTTTGCAAGACTTGGTATCAACAATACCGTTATGAGTAAAAGAAAACTCCGTCAGCTTGTGGAGGACGGTTATGTAAATGGCTGGGACGACCCCAGAATGCCGACACTTTGCGGTCTGAGAAGAAGAGGTTATACACCTGCTTCTATCCGTAATTTTTGTGAAAAAATCGGCGTATCCAAAACTAATAGTGTTGTGGAATATAGCTTTCTGGAGCATTGTCTGAGAGATGATCTTAATGAAAATGCGAAAAGAGTAATGTGTGTGATCAACCCTGTAAAGCTGGTGATTACCAACTATCCCGAGGATAAAACCGAAACCTTTGAGGTGGAGAATAATCCACGCAAACCAGAGGATGGTACAAGAACAATTACTTTCAGCAGGGAAGTATTTATTGAAGCAGAGGATTTTCTGGAAGAAAAAGTCAAGGGCTATAACCGTTTCTATCCCGGAAATGAAGTTCGTTTGAAATCTGCTTACATTGTAAAATGCACAGGATGTAAAAAGGACGAAAACGGAAAAGTCGTTGAGGTTTATGCCGAATATGATCCCGAAACAAGGGGAGGAGATACCCCCGACGGCAGAAAGGTAAGAGGTACGGTGCATTGGGTAGATGCGGCAAATTATTTGGATGCCGAGGTAAGACTTTACGAAAATCTTTTTACAGACCCTGAGCCTGATGTAGGCGATAAGAATTTCCTTGACTATATCAATCCGACAAGTCTGACTGTTCTGAAAAATTGTAAGATTGAAAAATCTGTTGAGGGTGCAAAGCGACCGATGAATTACCAGTTTATGCGTCTGGGCTATTTCTGCCTTGATAATGACAGCACAGCAGATAAGCTTGTTTTTAACCGCAGTGTTTCATTGAAAGACGGTTTCAAGAAAAAATAATGGTGATGATGTATGAGAATAAGCGGTATCAGAGCGAATCAAAGAAATTGTCTGATTTTCTTCATGGTGGGAGGAATTCTTTGTGTAATTCTTGATGTGATAGGAATCGGTGCAGTAACCCCTGCGATGCTTTTTCATACTTCTGTTACGATTTCGCTGACGGAGTATATAGCCGTTCCTGTTGTCTTTGCTATTGCAGGTGCTGTAATGGGAATAGGTACAAAAAGACAGCCTGCTGCGTTATTTTACGGTGCCTGTATCGGACAGTGTCAGTTTCTTCTGCCGCTTATTCTGTACTATCTTATCTTGCACAGCGGCTCGGATTTTGATGCGTGGTGGAGAGCACTCTGCGGTTTGCCGCTTACAACAGCATTTGCAGGTATTGGCTATTCCATCAAAACACTTCTGAAAAATGTTAAAAAATAATATGTTTTAAGCGAGGGAGATGCATTATGAAAAATTCAAGTGCGATAATTCTTGCAGGCGGCGAGGGCAAAAGAATGAAGTCGAACCGCCCGAAGGTACTCAGTGAGGTTGTTTTTCAGCCAATGATCAAATGGGTGATCGATGCTGTAAGATCGGCAGGCATTAAGGATATATGCGTTGTGACGGGAAGCAAGCGTGAATATGTGGAGGAGTATTTGTCAACACTTCCGTTTCAGGTAGAAACAGTGTATCAGCCTGAACGCCTCGGCACAGGTCATGCGGTGATGATGGCGATTCCGTTTCTTGAAAAGCACAGGGGAAGTGATGTCCTGGTTCTCAACGGTGATGCTCCATTTATCGGCGTGGAAACGATAAGAAATGCTTTTGTTATGCAGAATCAGATGGGAGAGATTGACCCGGAAGTTTTTGATTGGGAAGCACCCAGAACACCATCTGAAAAGCGTGGCTGTACAGTGATTTCTGCAGAAGTGGAAAACCCGGCAGGCTATGGAAGAATTGTGCATGAAACGGACGAGGAACATTTCTTTCACTTGAGAACGCTGAAAGCAATTGTGGAGGAAAAAGAAGCGACTGACGAAATACGCAAGATCAAAGAGGTCAATTCAGGTGCTTACTGGTTTGAAACGGATATCCTTCTTGATGCACTCGGTAAGCTTGAAAAAAGCGAAAAAACAGGCGAATATTATCTTACCGATACGATTGAGATTATCAAGAACAGCGGCAATGCGGTAATGTCCTATAAAGCGAAAAATGCGGATTCCGTTCTGGGGGCAAATGACTGTATACAACTTGCCCAGCTGAATGAAATTGCAAGAACCAGAATTCTGAAAAAACATATGAAAAACGGCGTGAATATTCCGTGTACAGATGGTGTCATAATAGGTAGGGATGTTACGATATCTGCAAACACAACAATACTTCCGTCAACTGTAATCAGAGG
>ONGS01000023.1 GCA_900317395.1 uncultured Eubacteriales bacterium
CAGCACAGTTAAGCCAACGGTCAAAGCTGATTATACCGCTCCTTTTACTTACGGATTTAACTCCTCTTCTTCGGTCAATGCAAATAGTGTCACACTATATTCCTCTCTGAAATGGAGTGTTAAAAGCTATTACGGAAACATAAGGATGGATAGTGCGGACAAAAATGTCGCTGATTCAGATGCTACAAATACTTTCATTAATTCACTTGTGATGGTTTCTTCCCTCTCAAACTCACGTGCCGATATTACTATAAAGGATCTTGGTTTTACAAAGATCAACTTATAAATTGATCTGCAATAATCATCAGGGGATCGGAATGAGCAAAAATCCCTCATTCCGATTCCCTGAAATTTTAAAATAAGCCTTGAAAAATGTATCGTATTGTTGTATAATAATTGAAAGTGTCATAGTATGACAGTAACAGATTATGAAAAAGGAGTATGTCTTATGAAAGTAATTAAAGTACTTATTGCGTTGATACTTCTTGCGGTGATTGGTTGTGCAATTTCAGGTGTTGTTGTGGATAATTTTACTTCCATGAATGTTGAAACCAGTCTGAAATCTATTCCGCTTCCGGAAAGTACAACGATTGATGCATCTGTATCACGAACAGGCAAACTTACGGGCGAATATGGTCCTCTTGAATATTACGGTGCGGTTCTGCTCCAGAGTAATCAGTCGCTCGGTGGATTAAGAAGCTATTACAGTTCTAAAGTTCCTGATGATCTCGATGTTAAAATCATAAGTCTGAAAAATGTTAAGCAATCCGAGTTGAAGGATCTTGATCCGTCGCTTCGGTTCAGCCATCATGATAATGCACCTGACAATTATTATATTCTCTACAGCTTTGCAGAAGGTCAGGATCCTTTTCCAAAGTTTGATTATCGCACATATTTCAGCTAAAAATCATCCCCTCGTTTTCGGAGGGATTTTTCTGTATAAAAATAAATGAATGAACGGAGAATGAGAATGTATAAAAATTTTATTTTTGATTTGTACGGTACGCTTGTAGACATTAATACAAACGAATGGAAGCATAGTTTGTGGAAAAACATGGCGATGATCTATTCTCTCGGCGGTGCACAATATACTGCAAAAGAATTAAAAAAAGCTTACTATGATTATCTTGCAGAGGAAATAGCAAATATTCCAAAAGAGAAATATACAACAAATTCCGAACCGCAAATTGAAAAGGTTTTTGCAAGAATGTACACAGAGAAAGGTGTGGAATGTTCTGCAGAAACAGCAACCTATACAGGAAGAGTTTTTCGTGCACTTTCCATCAAGTATATCAGGCTTTATGATGGTGTTCAAGAGCTTTTTACTGCAATCAGAGAGCATGACGGCAAAATTTATCTCCTCTCTAATGCACAGCGCATCTTTACAGAACCCGAAATACGGATGACAGGAATCTATGACGATTTTGATTATGTGATGATATCGTCTGATGAAGGCTGTGCAAAACCCGACCGTATGTTTTATCAGCGTTTGCTTGACAAGTTCGGTCTTGACCCGAAGGAGTCGATTATGATCGGCAATGATTACATTGCTGATATCAAAGGCTCTTATGAGGCAGGCATTGATTCGCTTTACCTGCACACCAATATTTCTCCCGAGATAAAAGGCGAACTTCTCGCAAAATATCAGATCATGAGCGGAAGTCTGATTGAAGCAAGACAGGCATTGTTCGGTGCTTGATTCTACAAAAGTTCAGAAAGATCATGGTAAGTCCCCTCGTGTTTTGTTTCATTGACAGTTAAAAAACATCCCCTGCAATCACCTCACAGGAGGTTTTTGCAGGGGATGTTTCATTATGAATTTTTGCTGGATTCTGTTTTACTTGATTCAGATTTACTGCTTTCTTCTTTGCTTGATTCTTCAGCCTTGCCGGATTCTTCTTTGCTCGATTCTTCAACTTTGCTTGATTCTTCTTTGCTCGATTCTTCAGCCTTACTTGACTCTTCTTTGCTTGATTCTTCCTTACTGGATTCCTCAACCTTGCTTGGCTCCGGAGCAGTTGTTGTCTTTTCTTTTACATTTGATTCTGATTTGTAGGAATCAAGATGTTTGGTGACAACGTCGTTATTCAGAGCATCAAGACTCTTATATCCGTCGAAGCTGATCCATGTGTTGTCATAGTAAACGGAATCATAGGGATCGTTTGCGGAGAAGTCCGAAGAGATTTTGCCGTCAACAATCACAAGATCCTCGAATTTTCCATAAGTATAATAGGTCAGTGTTCCGGTTGTCTGCTTACCGCTGACTTCTCTTGTAATGGATACCACTACTTTGTATACGGTATAATACAGATAATCATTGTAATAGCTGTCAGCATTTTTCGGAGAGAGAAGGATCATGCCGAGATATTCTGTGGACTTGAGTGTTGCATTTTCGTTATTTGCGACATTTGCTTTGATAAGATCCTCTGTTTCATGTTTCATCTTGGTAAGGGATTCATCATCGATTTCGGAAATAGCAGTAACAGTTTTTGTAAGACCCGAAACGGTAAAGGTTTTGGTTGTGTCTGAAAATGTTGCATGGTAATAGGAACGCATATAATCGGTGAGATCTTCATCACTGTACGGAGCTGAAACAGTCACAGTAACCTTGTCGCCGTTGGAAAGACCTTCGTCTTTGTCAAGGCTGTAAGTAAGACCGTATTGTGCACCGGTTACGCTGGCTGAACCATATGGTGCTTGTCCTGAGAATTCTACATCTACACCTTCAAACAGGTCAACGCTGTCAAGTCCTTTCAGACCTTCTACTGTAAATGATTTGTCTGAGAAAACGAGATCGCAATTAACGTATTCGTCGATTGTTTCTTTCAGTGAATCGGAAATATCCCATTTGACATTAATGGTATCGCCGTTAGAAAGACTGTCGGATTTATCAAGTGAATAGCAATAATTGTTTTTCAGAACATAAGCGATAAATGTAGACGGATCATCTTCCGCAATATAGGAGGAATATGCATAATCACGGGGATTTCTGGAATATTTCAGCTGATCCTTCCAGTCCTTGCTAAATTTTTTGCTGTTGAATTCAAGTTCTGCATAGCCGTCTCCGTCATAAGCATTTTCGCTGAGCCTGATGTCGATATATTCGCTGACATCAATTTCTTTTTTCTGATTGGAAACAATCATTACGATGATGGCAATAATAATTGCAATTACGATAACGCCGCCTATACCTAAAATGATAAAAGGCAGAGCCTTATTTTTCTGTTTGACAGTTGCTGCACCGTTTACCTGTGGTATAGAACCCTGAGGCTGAGCCGCAGTAGCATTTATCTGTGGAAGAGTTCCCTGAGCCGCAGGGGCAGGGGTGTTTATCTGTGGAAGAGTTCCCTGAGCTGCAGAAGCAGGGGTATTTATCTGAGGAACTGGAGCAGTATCGCCATTAAGCGGGTCGACATTCTCAACAGCAGGTTCTTCTGCTTTGGGAGCTTCATCAGTAACAGGAGTAACAGCAGGTTCTTCTGCTTTGGGAGCGGCATTAGCATCACCGCCGCAGAACGGACAGAATTTAGCCGTTGCCTTTAACTCTTTGCCGCAGTTGGGACACGGTTTTGTTTCATTATCAGTCGGCTGTTCCACTTTCTGTGTGTTAATTGTTGGTGTTTCAGGCACAGGAGGTGCATCATTTAAAGACGGCACCGTTACGGGAATGGGGGCGGGCTGAGTATCGGAAACTGTACTGTTTCCGCATGAAGGACAGAACTTAACACCCGGTTTCAGTTCTGCACCGCAAACAGTGCATTTCGGAGCTTCATTCTGACCGTCATTTTTTGCACCGCAGAAGGGACAGAATTTTGCATCCTTTTTGATAGGCTGACCACATCCGGGGCAAGGAATCGTATCAGAAACTGCTGCTGTATCAGGAGCAGTGTCCGGTTCTGTTTTGGTACCGCATGAAGGGCAGAACTTAGCCCCTTCTTTTAAAGAGATACCGCATTTTTTACATCTCATATTTTAATATCCTCCTAACGAAATATTTGCCGGTTTGTGATGTAGAAACATACTTACTATATTATAAATATTATCGCGCTGTTAGTCAAGGGGTTCTGACAAAAAGTTTACATAATATGTGTAGTTTTATAGATATCCAGCTCTTGTTTTCAAATGTTGATTTAGCTAACAATTAAAAATACACTAAGAAGCTCGTAACGAAGAAGTCAACATCTTACGCTACTATCAGTGGTGTAACAAAGGGCACGACCTATTACGTTAAAGTAAGAGCCTATAACACAGTGAACGGCAAAAAGATTTACGGTGCTTACAGCAGTGTTAAAAAAATAAAAAATTCATCCTCACAGAGATTAAAAAATCGCTGTGAGGA
>ONGS01000240.1 GCA_900317395.1 uncultured Eubacteriales bacterium
ACGGGCAAAAGATCCGGACGCCATATAATCTTTCATGATTTGGATGCCATCTTTATCTTTGAAGTTTATTCCCGCTACCTCATCAAACGCAACACAATCCCAGAGGCCCACCAAGCCTACTGTTTTGCGTCCCATATTATAAAACAAATTCGCTACGGTTGTTTGACCGCCTGAAACAAGAATACTATTAGGAGAAATCTCTTTATACAAGTGCGATTTTCCCGTACTACGTGGACCCAATTCGCAAAGATTAAAATTATTTTCAACTAACGGTATCATTCGCGCCAAAAGCAACCATTTTTCTCTATCAGTCAAGGTATCCGGCTCCATTCCGATAGAACGAAGCAAAACGTCAATCCATTCTTCTTTTGTAAACGCTTTTCTTCCTGATTTCAACTCACTAATATCCACATGAGGCATCTGAATGGGCGTTAATTTCCTTATTTTTATCGGAGAACCGTTTTTTACATCTTCCTCAATGAATTCATAGTCAAGCTGTATAATACACCAGATACCCCCGCAAAGAAGCCTGTCATATCTTTCCGGATACTCATCAGAAATAGGGATAGCTCGCAAACCGAGGTTAGAAAACTCTGCCTCATAAGAGTTTTTCTTTATATTCAGATTAACCGTTATTTTATCTATAACTGAATAACTGCCTCTCGTGCGAAGTAATGAAAGAATTTTCTGTCCTTCATCTGGACGCACAAAGTTATCCGCCAGTATCCGTTTAACCCGGTCAACTCCTTGATTGATTATTTCCTCATCGTCGGAGCTGCAATACTGTCCAAGAAGGAATTCAAGGACATAAACAGGGACATTGGCGCCTTCCTTGATTTTTTTTGTTAAATCTTTTCTAACTATCTTCCCATCAAAATTCTGACGAAGCTTTTCTTTAATTATTTCCCGAGAACTGTTGTTTGTTTCTACGCTCTCCACTATTGATCTCTCCTTTTTAGAAGAAATTAAATTCATCCACCGCAAAAGCGATATCGATTTGGAACTCCTCCTGAATAGGAGGGTGAGTTCCGCTTTCATCGGCAATAATCAAATAATACAAATCTCGATTATTATACTTTTGAGAACGCAAGCTGAAATTGCAGCGGAAAGTTCTGTCCTGCGTGTTATCGCTGGTTTTATCCGCAATAATTCTGTTCGTATCACTGATTCTCTGACCGTTTGAATCAACAAAATACACGAGATAATTGGACGGTATATTGTTGCCTCCAACGGCTTCTTTCTGATAGAAGCTTAAGGAGAATATCATATTACTGATTTTTCTGCTTGCGGACAGTAAAGTAATCGTCACAGGTGTGGTATCGATTTTCTCTTTATTCCTCTGATATGACTTATAAGAGTTCCTCAAAAACTGGAATTCCAGTACGGGGACAACCATTTCCTGCAAACTGATTCCGCCGTGGACGAAGTTCAAACCGCCGCCCTTCTTTTTGATGCGGACATTCTCTCCGGGAGCAAACGCATCATATTCTGTATTTCCATCCATAAACTGAATCGGAAGCAAATAATCAGGCTTTGCACCTTTCTGTGTAATAATATAACGGCGGTCAATTTCGATATCCTGTTCGGAAGGTGTAGATTTATCCACCTTATTATCCTCGCTGAGTGGACTATAGGTATACAGAAAACCGTGGTCGGCAGTAACAATCACGTTGGTTCCGCCAAACTCATTGACAATAATGCGAATCAGATTTTTTATCTCAGTAATCGCCTCATCACACGCGGCAAAAACCGCGCTGTCAGAGGTGTGACTCGCTTCATCAATCTTGTCGTGGTAAAAATATACCACATCCATACCCTTAACAAGCGACTGCCGTTCAGTGCGCTTCATACCGATAATTTGCTTGTATTTTAATGCTGTGCTTTTAGGGTTAGCGGATTTTAATACCTTGTCACGATTTCCGGCTTCTGTAGATTGCCCGTCCGCTAAAACACTAAGATTGCCATTTGTACGAGAAACAACGCTTAGTTTCTTATGCGGGAGCAAAGCAGCCATACCGTATTTGGTCACTGTTGGAAATATGCCCTCACAGCTTTTGAGCGCAACCCTG
>ONGS01000230.1 GCA_900317395.1 uncultured Eubacteriales bacterium
CGGTATACCACGAGATGGACGTCTCAAAATTCATCGAGGCAATGGACGAAAGGTGTGCAGCAACCCTGCCGGAGTGCAGGCTGAAAAAGCTGCGGGAAAGCCGCGGACTCTCCCAAGCGGAGCTTGCGAGGATTTCCGGCGTCAGCCTTCGATCCATTCAGATGTATGAACAGCGTGTAAACGACATTGACAAAGCCCAGGCGCAGACGATCTATAAGCTGTCGCGTGTGATCGGCTGCGCCATGGAGGATCTATTGGAAAAACCGATGGAATAAATCATAATCAGATCAAGTAACGGTTGGAGTGACATGAAAATGACAGGTAAGCAACAACAAATTGAGCAATTACTTCAAAGAACGATAAAGCATTTTAATAAAAAAGAACAGTTTTTAATCAAGAATAATCTATGCGAAAGATGTATTTGTGCACGTTTTGCTATGTATTTAGAAAGAGTGTTATCACGTTCTGTTTTTCGCGACTATACAACAGACGTAGAGTATGATAGAGGAATGGGCGGAAATGATTACGGAAAAAAGAGAGTTTTTGGACATGACGCATATTTAGATTTAATTGTTCATAAAAGGGGCTACGATGAATCAATGGGGTATGATAATCTGTTTGCTGTTGAATTCAAATGGCAAGGGAACGATTTCAATCAAGATACGAAACGGCTGATGGCATTAGTAGATAATGAGAACGGTTTTATGTATAGAGCTGGTTTTGCTATCAGAATTATTTCTAGCCACGCTGATTCTTTTTATGGGCTTACAATTGAGGAATGCTATTATAATCAACAAGATTTCTAACACGAACAGGAGATTTTCAAAAAACAACAATAACACCGAAATAATACAGATATTTATTATACATAGAAAGAAGATTGGAAAAAATGGTAGAGTATCCAAGAGCAACAGATTTTCAAGGAGCGGTGCCAATCGGAACTTGGGGGAGTTCGCTGGTTCCTGTCTATGATGTTCCTAGCATGCACTCTTTGAACCAGTTAGTCGGATATGTCAAACATATCAATGCAGGAAATGGAACTGTTCTTTACCGCGGTCAATGCAAACTTTATGAACGTGTTGCCCCATCTATAAAGCATGATTTAGTCCACGAGGATGAAGACCGAATCAGACTTATAGAATCAATAAATGCAGTCTTATCAGATGACCCATGTAAACATTTTTTTGGATTAAAGAATCGTGAAATTGCAGGTTGGGAGCTTTATCAAAAGTTGGTTGTGGAGGCAGCTTTACAGCATTATGGGGCAAAAACCTATTGTGTGGATTTTGTCGATAACCACTGGACTGCGCTTTGGTTTGGTTTATATGAGTGGGACAAAGATAGCAGGAAGTATTCACTTCGCATAAATACCTTTCAAGGTGAGGAGCCTTCGATAATACAAAAAAGTGACTATATTAGGAAGAAAGCATACCCGAGTGAACCTACTATTGATACTATAACTTTAGAAGAAAGAATTGTCCTCGATTTACGCGATCATGCTAAAAATGCTCCCATCTCTTTTGAGGAATTAGTTAATAGAAATAAGAAAAAGCGTTTTGCGATGGAACTTAAAAAATGGAAAGCTGCTTGTCAAAAGGTTAAGTATGACAACGACAGGATTGATAGCATTGAGAAAACTGACCATTTGTTTCTTTTTCTATATGTCGCAGATACAAACACATCTAATCTTCACGGAATATATTTGGGAGAAAAGACATACACAATTGATCTAAGGAAAGCATTACCATCAACATTTTTGAGACCTTGCTCTCAACATGGCTGGATAGTTAAAGGAAAAGAGTCAAGTTACGACTTTAATAAGAACATCGCATGTGTTATTCGTGTTAATGTTGATTTGGCGAAAGAAATGCTTGGAAATGGGATGCTGTTAAGTCAAGAGAACTTTTTCCCAAATGAACAAATTGACCAAGGATATAACGTATTACTAGAACGCCAAGCGGGTTCAAGAATAGCCTCAAAATACAAAACGCTATTGCCAGAGAATATGATAACAGATTTTGGATAATTCTTTTAAAAAAGCTCCTACTCGCAAGAGAGTAGGAGCTTTTGGTCCGAGTGGCGAGACTCAAACTCGCGGCCTCTTGGTCCCAAACCAAGCGTTCTATCAACTGAACTACACCCGGATAACGCCCGGCAAATCGGCGCGAGCGGTAATTATTATTATACCAACCCCCGAGGAGGTTGTCAAGCGAATACGGTCACTTCTTCGCGTCCCGGCGATCAATCGAGGCGCCGAGGAACAGAAGGCCGGTCGTGACGGCGGTCGCGGCGCAGGCGATGAGCAGGCGACCGAGCGGCACCCGGAACCCGAACACGCATTTTGCCGATCCTGCGGGCTTCTCGTCTTCCTTTTTGCGGTAGAAAGAGAACGTGCTTTCCACGTTGTATCCGATCTCGGAGGCGAAGAGATCTTTCATCTTGCGTTTCCTTTCTTAAACCGTAACGGTCAGATAATGTATCGGGAACCCCTTCTGCGAAAAGTTTCTCTCGTACTCGGTCTCGACGTTGCC
>ONGS01000226.1 GCA_900317395.1 uncultured Eubacteriales bacterium
CAATGCGTTGAGTCTCGGCAATTTTGAGCCTGGCGAAAGCCATGTAATGAAGGTTGATGTGAAATGGAACGGTACCTCCGCAGGCGGATTTATTGACAACGGCGAAAGAGTTGTGACTAACAGCGGCGTTGAAATTACCCGTGAGAAAAGCGGAGAAAATTATATTAGCGGTGAAACAACTTTTAAATGGATATTTTCGGCATCGGTGCTTGAGTCGGAGGACGGTACAAGCACCGTGAGCGAAATAACCCCTGTCAGCTCCGCTCCGGGGGAAGATACGGATTATCCGAAGAGCAATTCTGCTTCGGGTTCTGACTATGTAAATTCAAACTCTATATCTGATTTCGTTCAGACCGGTGAAGTTATCGCCTTTGCCGCAATTATCATGATAATTGCTACATCGCTTATGCTTTTCTTTCTGCTTCAGAGTAAAAAGAAAAAAACAAGAAAAAAATGAGTATGGGCGGATAGTTTCTTTGTGAACAGTCCGCCTATATTTATATTACAGTCCAATGAATGGGAAAATTTCAAAATATGTATCGGAATCATGCTTGATGTGTGAGCGGCATTTACGTATTCTGAAATTTACTCATTGATTTTATGAAATGAATTATGAAAAAAATAATCAATGTTGCTGTCAATATAATATTTGTTCTTCTGATATTGTCATCTGTGGCTTTGGTATTGCTGCGTGCGGTCGGTATTACTGCCTATGCAGTGAAAACTCCGAGTATGTATCCTGTGTGCCCAGTGGGCACAATGATATTTGTCGTCCCGACAGCTTTTGATGATTTTTCAGAAGGAGATATTGTTACTTACAAGGTAAACAGCACGGTTGTAACTCACCGTATATACGATATCGATACCGAAAACAGAACCGTTATCACAAAAGGTGACAATAACAATACACCTGACGGCTCTCCGATATCGGAAAAGAATATCGTCGGCAAAGTGGAATTTTATATTCCTTATGCGGGATATGTCTATATTTTTGCGGAAACGACATACGGAAAGGTGTCTCTGGTTGCTGCATTCGTTGTATTGGCAGCGTTGTCCGTGCTTACAAGATCATCGGATGATGAAACAAAGCAGAACGAAAAATCTGAAGATTAAAATTTTGTTGTACAGAGGTGTTGGCAATGAAAAACAAAAATAAAAAAAATCCGGTTGTTTCCATTGTCGGCGGTATTACTGCGGCAGCGGTCATTATCGGAACGATAGCATTTCTCACGTCGCTTGACGAAACCACGAATGTTTTTAGTGCGGGAAATGTGAGTATTACTCTGACCGAGCCTGATTATAACCCGGATGATGCAAAAAATATGATTCCGTATCAGGAAGTGGAAAAGAATCCTAAAATTCAAAATAACAGTTCGAACGAAATTTATGTCTTTCTGCGCATAACTGTTCCTGTATCAAAGGGAACAGAGCTTAATGAAGACGGTACAGCGAAAGAC
Organism: uncultured Eubacteriales bacterium; assembly: GCA_900317395.1. Lineage (GTDB taxonomy): Bacteria > Bacillota > Clostridia > Oscillospirales > Acutalibacteraceae > UBA1213. The sequence continues at coordinate 1,458 of ONGS01000226.1, forward strand.
GGAAATACTCCGAAACTTCAGGAATTGTTCTATTTGAAAACAAAAAATAATGAAGAGCTTAAAACCGACTTTCATTCAGAATGGATAGAACTTAATGAAGTTGAAACCGGAAAAGATTATGCCGAGGGTACGACCGAAAGGACTTATGTTTTCGCCTACAATCAAATATTAAATCCAAATGAGCAAACAGAAATATCACCGTTTGATAAGGTGCAGCTGAAAAATCTTAAGGAACAGCCTGTGCCTGATACTGTTACACAGGTAATCGGTGTTGAAGCATTTGCAATTCAGGCGGATAACCTTGACGGTATAGGTTCTGAAATGAACGAAGATAATCTTACACAAGTATACAAATTGATAAAATGATATAATTAAAGATAAGAGGTGGCATACATGAAAAATAAAAAAAAGGTAATAATGATAGCTGTGATGTCATGCTTACTTGCTGCGGCTGTTTTACTCAGTACGGTTATGTCATATCTTATTGATCAAAGACAAACGGATAATATATTCACTCTCGGAACGGTAACCGTTTCCCTGACTGAAACAAATTATCCGAAAGACCCTGACAGCAGAGTTTTGGTTCCTTATGGAAGCATTCCGAAAAATCCGCAGATTGCCAACATCGGAGAAAACGATGCTTTTGTATTTATGAAGATTACAGTACCGAAGTTGGAAGTGGAACCGATTAAAAACGACGGCTCACTTAAATACAGTGATAAGGTCAGTTTTGATGAGAATAATAAAAGAACTTTCCAAACAGATTTAATGGAGATATTTAATTTTAAAAGCGATAGTCCAGTATCAAAACGTGCTGATTTGGAAAAACCTGATTCACAGGAACTTACAGCTGACGAAGAGGGTTTGTATAACAAGGATTGGTATAAACTGGATAATGTTGATTATAATGAAAATTGGTATCTTATTGATAAAACTGTTAATGAAGATTCCAAGACGAATACATATCTGTTTGCCTACAAAAGTGTGCTTTTTGCTGCGGCTAATGTAAAAGAGGAAAATCAAAAAACGAAAACGGAAGCACTTTTTGATGAGGTGCAGCTTAAAACCTTTGTTGAGAATGAAACGCTCTATCAAAGTTTTCAGAAGATTAAAATTGAAGCATACGCCATACAGGCTGACAAGCTTAAGAGTATAACGGATCTTGACAAGATAAATCCCGAAGTGTGGCAGCTTAAAAAAATATATGATGTTTACAAAAATCAGTCGGAGGTGGGACAATGAAGAAGCGTAAGGGTTTGATTATTACCGGTACTGCTGCCGTTGCTGTAATAGCAGTTTGTGTCGGAATGACCTTTTCATATCTTGTGTCTGCTCCGGGTGCGGTTAATAATGAAATTACTGTGGGATATGACCACATAGAGATAGCAGAGGAGTTTTCAGCTCCGATAAAACAGGAACCGAATGAAGCCACATCTTACAAAAAGAAAGTGACTGTGAAAAACAATGGAGATACCCCTTGTTTTGTAAGAGTGTATGCCGATTTTTCATCCGCTGAAATCAGAAGCAGATCTTCTTTTTCGTTTGATGAAGAGGGTCAGACCTATTATTCTGCTGAGCGTGTAATGAAGAGCGGTAATTTTGTATATGAGGTTACAAATAGTAGTAATCACTGGGTGTATATACCTGAAGATGACAGCGAAAATTCTGATATTGGCGGCTACTATTACTACACTGAACAGCTTAAGGCAGGCGAAGAAACGCCGCCGCTTTTTACATATGTAAAAACAGATAATCAAGGTGAAGAAGTTCAGCAATATGACGTTATTGTTTATGCGGAATCTGTTCAAACAGTAACGAAAAACGGTAGCAACGAGAATGATTATACAGCTGTATGGAAGGAATTTTTGAACAACAGCTGATAGTAGCCGCTGTCCTGATTTGGGCAGCGGTACATTTGCAGTACAGCTTTGGAGGTAGAGTATAATGAGTAAAAAATATACCGATATACTGAAAAGGAAGCATTATAAAGCAACAGCGTTATTGTTGGTGATTATCATGCTTTTCAGCATACTTGATATTGCAGTTGTGGCGGAAAACACGGAAACTCCTGTGGTATATACTGATACCCTTAACGAATGGATCGTCAAGGCGGTATGGAATAATGATGAAGCTGATTATGAAATTAATTCAAGCGAAAATGAAACGTGGCGCCCCAAGCTAACTATAAAATATTATGCGGAAAAAACATTAAAGGAATATGGACCCGGTGAAATACAGTTTGTGATCAACGGTATTGATGATATTGGACGTACAAAGCTGATTACTGCTTCAACAAGTACAACTCAGAGCGACTCTAACTGGGTGCTTGGTGAAAGCAATGTTCCGGGGCAGTATATTTTCAAGAATAAGAATACGATTCCAATAAACGAAGTATTGTCGGGCGGTTTTGAGATTATGTGGAGCTTTAATTCCCGTGAAGGCCGCAACGATTACAGCCGGACAATTACTCCGACTTTTCAGATTACAACAGAAAACGGTAATGAAATTATTAATATGAACCCGCTTACATTTCATTATTATTCCAAGCGTGATTACTATAATCTTAGCCTCACATCAAGAAAAATTACTTCTAATGAATATGAAAATGTTGCAGGCATTCCGAACAGCGGCCAAACCTCTGCATATGAGAACTATAACTGGTATGCGCAGGAAACAAAATTTAACCTCCAAAAACGTGCAAGAGGTGCGAATGTTTCCGATTATTTTATCGCTGTCCAAATAGGTGATGACGCTTTTACAGAGGAACATTTTCAGGATTTGGAAGTATACACAAAAAGCGGCAAACGTGTTAAGCTTAAGGAATATGATCTTTACGATATAACGGGAATAGCGGATGATCAAGGAAAAAAAATATACGGTTATTATGAATTTACAAACAGAAAGGGAGATTTGACCGAAAACAGCTATATCTCATACATAGGTGTTCCGAAGGGAGCACCGTATGAAGGCGAACTAATTACAACAACAGGTTATCTGAATGTAAAATATAATGACGAAACCGAATATATTCGCATGGTATCCCAAGATATTATTCCAGGTGAAAATATAACAGCCAACGCTTCCATAACCAATAACGATTATGGATTTATCTATAGCGGTACGGGATATTGGCATTACAAATATAATACAAAGTATGAAAACGGTACCAAACATACAGGACCGACATATACAAACAGATTGCTGTCATCAGAAATTTATAGCAATGCGCTTGTGGAATTCACGCTTGTTGCAGGTGTCAATAGAAGCTACAGCAGTGGATCCTCGGCTTCTTCTGTTAACTATATCCGATCGGAAAGCGGCATCGTGAAATCTACTTCCTCGGGTGCTGATAGTCAGGGTGATACCAGTATCGCCAGAGATCAAGAATTTTATATGATACAGGGTGATGATCACATTGCCGTGGAATTGAGCAACGGTGAAATACG
>ONGS01000085.1 GCA_900317395.1 uncultured Eubacteriales bacterium
ACACGCAGGCGGAGTGCCTCCGCAGTCAATTTCGCGCTCAAGTTTATAGAAAACCATTAATTTATTGCCGCGTCATAGAGTCCCGAAATGATTTTACACTAACACACGCAGGCGGAGTGCCTGCGCTGTCAATTTGTGCCTTACTTTATAAACACAATTTTTTCTGTGAATTGAAAAAACTGAAGTGCAGAAATAAGTTTGTAATTTTATCGCATAAATAAATAGCCGCCAATCATAGGCGGCTGTAAAATTATTTTTCTTTTTTGCTTGTGTCCTTGAAAATAAATTTTTTGACCTCGTCCGTTAAGCTTTTATATTTGATAGATTGTAATCTCGGAAAAGACTTGAGCAGTCTCATCTGCTGATGGTTAAGGCTTTTGGAAAAGCGTGTATATGCTGTAGAGATTCTTTCGACTGCGGACGAAGAATTGACTCTCGAATCGATATTAGTTTTAATCTGGTCAATCGCTACCGAAAGCTCTTTCAGCTTGTTGTCGAATCCCAAAAAGCCTGAAATCGTGACGATAACGTCTAAGGTTACGATAATAAACAAACCTATCGTTACGACATGGAATAGCGGAGGGGAGAACTTGTCAGTAAAACTAACTATAAACGGATGAATAAATTTAACAAGAATCAGAGAAAGCGTTCCGAAGGCAAGTGCACCGAGCAGGCAAACCCTTCCGTTGATATTGAATTTGAAATCGTAATAATCCCACCATCTTGCATTGAACAGTTTTTCCATAACAACAGAAGTGATATATTCGAGAGTACAGGTCAGAACAGCACTCATTATAAATAAAACAAAGGGATTTTCGATCCATCCGAGGACTACTACATCAAGCAGCGAACCGAAGCCATAAATAGGGCAGTACGGACCGTTGAGAAAACCTCTGTTAACGATTTTTTTCTGTCGTATTGATTCAACAATACATTCATACACCCAACCTATTATACTGTACAGAACAAGCCAGAAGAAATATCTTTCTATTAAGTTTATATCAGGCATTTACATCAACTCTCCTAAATTTTCCGATAAGCCTTTTTTTAAATCCTCCTGCGGTCTCATAAGTTGCGCATATCTTATCCGCAATACATAATATGATACCCTCACGGTATCTGGGAGGAAGCGGTGTAAGCGGAAACATATGACACTTTATCATGTTCTTTTCTATTTTGCTCAGTTGAAATTCTTTTTGAGCGTTATTTAAAGCGATTTTAGGGTGTTTAAAGCCGTGCAGTCTGTTTTCCTTGATCGGCTCATGCCAGTCATAAAGAAAATAGTCATGAAGAAGAGCGCCTCTCACCATTGCTTTTTCATTAACTTTGATACGAAGCCTTTTGGAGATTCTCAGACACATCGAGGTCACAAAAAGCGAATGGTCATATACACTGAAAGTACCGTGCTGTATGCAAGTTTTTTCAGTATACATTCCTTTTGAACGAAGGATATCTTCACCGTGTTTTCGGATAATATTGTAATACTTAACTCTTTTCATGCTACACCTCCTATAATCAAGCCTCATATTATCATATCATATTTCGACGTCGATTTCAACATTCATATCGATAATAAATGACAGCAAAATGCAGATTTGGAGGAATTTTGCTTTAGTTTTTTTAGGAAAATTTATAGATTGTCTTGAAATTAGCACTTGAAAGAAAAAATAGAAGCTGTTATAATGATTATACTTCCGATTCAAAGGAAATTCAATATCATAGTTTTACCAAAATGACCGACAGAAAAATATTCAAAATAAGGAGAAAAACAGTATGACAGATAAAGAATTTGCGGAAATAAAAAGGCGTTTCAAGCCTGACAAAGGCAATATAACTAATGTAAGAGGCTGCTATGTAAGCTCAACAAAGGAGATACTTTCCAAGTTTAAGATCCCTGTTACTGTGCTCCCTGATGAGCAGAAGGAATGGCTTTTCAAGCTGCTGAAAAAGAGCATTTCGGGTTCTATGGGCAGAAACCTGATGAATATCGAATTTTCGACTGAGCAGGTATCGGATGGTGAAGAGCATAAACTTCTTTCGGAAATCAGAGAAACGGAATTTGAGAATGAAGAATTGCTGGATACTTTGTATCAAAAAATCATAGAATCCTTTGCGATTGACGGAAATTATCTGATACTCTTGGCTTATGACAGATATGATGTTCCGTCCTATTCCAAAAACGACGAAAATCTTGACGATTCGGTGGAGATGTTCCGATATTTTGTGTGCAGTGTATGTCCGATCAAAATGACAAAAACCGCTCTTGGATTTTCAACAGCTGACAATACTTTCAGAAATATCGGTGCTGATGCTGCCGTTGCTGCACCCGAGATTGGCTTTATGTTCCCGTGTTTTGATGACAGAAGCACTAATATTTACAATGCTGTTTTCTATACCAGAAGCACTAAAGAAAGCTATCCCGAGGTTGTAGAGAGCTTGTTCGGCACATCTGCACAGATGCCTGCGGCTGAGCAGAAAGAAACATTCAGAACGCTTGTATCTGATGCGACTTCAGAAAGCAGAAATTTTGAATTTGTCCAGTCGGTGCATGATATGATCACGGATATGATCACCGAGCATAAGGAGAGCAAAGACCCGGAGCCGCTGATGCTTGACAAGAACGATGTCAAGCGAGTGCTGAAAACGTGTGGTGCAAAAGAGGAAGAAATGGAAGGTTTTGACGAGAAATTCAACAGCGGATTCGGCGAAAGCACGGAGATTCCTCCGCAGAATATCGTAGATCCCAAGCAGTTTGAGCTGAAAAACTCCTATATGTCGATCAAGGTTGACCCGCAGTACAGTTTCATGGTCAACGCAAAGGTGATAGACGGCGTAAAATACGTCATGGTTCGTGCAGACGAAGGGGTAGAGGTCAACGGTATTTCGATTCATTTTGACGGCGAAGAGCCAACCGTCAAGCTGCCGATCAGCAGTGAAATCGAGGACACAGCGGCAACGACTTCCACATATGAAGCTTCCGAAAATTCCGAGCCTGTGGAAACTTTGTCACAACCCGAAGAAGCATAAAACAAGAAATAACATTCGGCGGCAGCTGCATTTCAGAAATGCGGCTGCCGCCTTTTTGATGATAAAGCTTATTTAATTTTTACTTTTTTCACTGTGCTGTACGC
>ONGS01000059.1 GCA_900317395.1 uncultured Eubacteriales bacterium
ATCTCAAACTTTTTACATTCGTTATATATTTTATCATGAATTTCGATTATAATCAATAGTTTTGCACAAATTTTTAAAAAGAAAAATAAATAACTTTTTTATTTTCAAATCTTTTTTCCAAATTTGTAGTATTTTTTGCCAAAACAAAGATCACAATCTGCTATTTATTGTTTTCAGAACACCAATGGAATAAAAAAATCAACAGAGTCATATACTTTCATAACGGTATTTTTTCGACAGTGGCGAGTGCCTTCTCCAGCGCTTTCTGTGCTGTTTGTTCTCTAATCAGTTCTCTTTCATTTTCTGCTCCGCTTCCGAGGAGCAGTTTTTGCGAGAATGTTCCAAGCTTACTGCTGATACCGATATAAACAAGCCCTACAGGCTTCTTTTCACTTCCGCCGCCCGGTCCTGCAATACCGGTCGTGGATATTCCGATATCCGCCCTTGATAGTTTTCTGACACCATCTGCCATTTCGCAGGCGGTCTGTGCGCTGTATTCGCTATATTTTTCCAATGTTTCCATAGATACACCAAGAATTTCATGCTTAATTCTGTTGGAATAAGAGCATATCCCACATTCCAGAACTGCCGACGAACCTGAAACTTCTGTAATCATTTTCGATATCATACCGCCTGTCAAACTTTCCGCAGTTGCTATTTTAAGATGTTTCCTTTTCAGCGCCAACACCAGCACCTCTTGAATCTTCTTATCAGTCACGGAATTCATACATATTCCCCTCAGTTAATAATCTCATCGGTCAGTTATCAGTAATATCGGGAATGATATCCTCCGATAATTTCAAAATCCCGCCTCCTGAATTCTGACCCTTAAATCCTATTTTAACACGTTAATTATAAAATAACAACATTATTTTGTCGTATTTTTGCATTTTTTTGTTATAAATAGAAAAACCGCTTAGAATATTGTTTAAAATTTACACGTTCATAATTTATTAACAATTCAAAGCAAAAAAAAAGATATAATGATATAATATTGTATAATACACGAGGAGGATTTTCATGCTGAGAGATCAGCCGTTTACAAATTCACTGCTCATTAATCTTCTTTTGGGCGCAATATGGCATTATGTCACATTTATTATATGTGTATCTGTCAATACCTCTTTTTTTGATCCCAACAAAAAAATGTATCGCCCTCATAAATGGGAAAACGGCGGAAAATTCTACAATGATATTCTGAAAATTAACAGGTGGAAGGATGTTCTCCCCCAGCATATCGGTAAAGACGGCTTCTCAAAAGACCATCTTGATGATACCTCTGTTCCCTACCTCGACGAATTCATCATGGAAACATGCCGTGGGGAATGGAATCACACAATGAACTGTCTTTTCGCTGTTATCCTGTTTATCATCAATAATTTTTTAACGGCACTCATACTCACCTTATGTCTTCTCGCCGGAAATCTTCCCTTTGCCGTAATACAACGATATAACCGCTTTCGTTTGCAAAAATTAAGAAATATGCTGATACGAAAAGCGGAAAGAAGCAGAAAAAAAGAACAAAAACTTGTACAAAACACCGCAGAAGAAATAGCAGCGGCAAGCAGTATCACCGAAGAAAAAACAGCTGACGGAGTATAAATTTATGGATTGGTTTTTTGTTGACAACATAGGAAAAACGGGCGATACCTTCCTGATCACAGGCGAGGATGCCTTACATATTACCAAATCGCTGAGAATGTCTGTCGGAGAAGTCCTGACTCTTTGCGACAGCAATAAAAACGAGCATGTATGTAAAATTGAGCATATCAATTCCGAGGGAGTGCTTGTAAGAATATGCACGACTGAAGAATGTACTCACGAGCCAAGTATTCGTGTCACGCTTTATTTTGCTTTGACAAAGGGCGACAAACCCGAAACCGTCATACAAAAATGCGTAGAACTGGGTGTCAGTCAAATTGTACCTGTTCTGACCGACAGATGTGTTTCACGCCCAAACAGAGCGAGTGCGGATAAAAAATCCATCCGCTACAATAAAATCGCCTTACAAGCGGCTATGCAGTCAAGGCGTGGGATAATCCCAAAGGTAAAACCTCTGAAGGATCTAAAAGCCGTTTTGCCGGAGCTTTCCTCATTTGACAAAATCATTCTATTCTATGAAGGCGGCGGAGAACCCCTCAGAAGCCTGATAACACCTGAGGACAAAAACATAGCCATTTTCATAGGCCCTGAGGGTGGTTTTGAAGAACGGGAAGTCGAACTTCTCATACAAAACGGTGCAAAAACGGCAACTCTGGGAAAACGTATCCTCCGTGCGGAAACAGCTCCTCTCGCTGCCCTTTCCGCCCTCATGTTTCACACAGGAAATTTTGAATAAATTATTAAAGGAGTATAAAAATGTTAGGAATTATAGGTGCAATGGATATTGAAGTCAATGATATCATAGCGAAAATGGAAAACCCGGAA
>ONGS01000057.1 GCA_900317395.1 uncultured Eubacteriales bacterium
AGTATGGTAACAAAAGAAGAAGTAATGAAAATTGCGATTTTGTCAAAGCTTTATGTTGCAGAAGATGAAATTGACAAGCTGACAGAGGATATGGGCGAGATTATCTCTTTTGCCGATACGATCAATAATGCGGCAGATGAAGGCGGCGAGTTTGATAATATCAATAATCTTTCCAATGTTCTGCGTGAGGATGAAGTCGTACCGTCACTGGACAGAGAAAAGATTCTTCGAAATGCGAAGGACAGCGATGACGGCTGTTTCTTGGTTAAAAATATCATGAAATAGTAAAGGGTGGTGAACCTGATGAGTGAAAGTAAGATAGCAAAGCTGCATGAAAGCCTTGTAAAAAAGGAAATATCATGCAAAGAGCTGACAGAAAAATATATTGAGGCAATCGAGCGTGATAACGGTGAACTGAACGCTTATGTAACAGTTACCGCCGATAAAGCGCTGGAAACAGCCACAAAAGTAGATGAAAAAATAGCAGGCGGCGAGGAAATAGGACTGCTTGAAGGTATTCCCATGACACTCAAGGATAATATTTCTACGGACGGTATCCGCACAACCTGCTGTTCAAAAATTTTAGAGGATTATACACCGATTTATGATGCAACGGTGTGGGATATTCTGAAAAAACAGAATGCCGTGCTTCTCGGAAAAACTAATATGGACGAATTCGCCATGGGTTCTTCCTGCGAAACTTCCTATTTCGGCGGAGCAAAAAATCCGCACAATACAGGTCATGTTGCAGGCGGCAGTTCGGGCGGCGTTGCGTCGGCAGTTGGCGGCAATATTGCTGTGTACGGTCTCGGTTCGGATACAGGCGGTTCGATCCGTCAGCCTGCAAGTTTCTGCGGTATTGTAGGTCTGAAGCCGACCTATGGTGCAGTATCAAGATTTGGCTTAATCGCATATGCTTCAAGTCTTGACCAGATTGGCCCGATCACTACTAATGTTGAAGATACAGCAATCGTTTATGATGCAATTTCGCAATATGATAAAATGGATTCCACCTCAAAGGGCAGACAGGGTGCGCCTGTGTATAATACGCTGAAAAATGATATCAAGGGCATGAAGATAGGAATTGCAAAGGAATATCTTGACGGTGTGCGTGAAGATGTCAGAAAGGCAGTGGAAGATGCGGTAAAGGTGTATGAGTCTTTGGGTGCGGAAATCGTTTATTTTGATTTGCCTTCACTGAAATATGCGCTGCCTGTTTACTATATCATTGCCTGCGCCGAAGCTTCTTCCAACCTCGGAAGATATGACGGTATCCGTTACGGCTATAAGGCAGACAATTACAGAGATGTTAACGAAATGATAAAGAAAACCAGAAGTACAGGATTCGGCGAGGAAGTTAAAAGAAGAATTCTTCTCGGAACCTATGTGCTGAGTTCGGGTTATTATGATGCTTACTATAAAAAAGCACAAAACCTCAGAGGAACCATTATCAGTGCATTCAACAAGGCTTTCGAGTCATGCGATGTGATTCTTGCACCGACAGTTCCTATGACGGCTTTTGAAAACGGTCATGCGGTAAGCGACCCGGTTGAAACCTATCTGACGGATATATGTACAGTACCGGTCAATATCTGCGGCCTGCCTGGTGTTTCCGTTCCGTGCGGCTATAATGACAAGGGGCTGCCGATTGGTATGCAGCTGATCGGTAATGCGTTCGGAGAAGCAAAGATTTTAAATGCGGCATGGCAGTATGAAAATGCTGCTGACCTGTTCAAATCAGCCGATTTCGGCGTAAAGCTTTGATGTAGTGGAGGAAAACAGCTATGAAATATGAATTGGTTGCAGGCTTTGAAACACACGTTGAGCTTGCCACAAATACGAAAATTTTCTGCTCCTGCACGACAGAATTCGGCGGCGAGCCTAACACACATTGCTGCCCGATTTGTATCGGACTTCCGGGTACTCTTCCGAAGCTGAACAAAAAGGTAGTGGAATATGCCATTCGTGCAGGTCTTGCGACAAACTGCGAAATTGCAGAAATTTCTAAAATGGACAGAAAAAATTACTGCTATCCTGATTTGCCAAAGGCCTATCAGATATCGCAGTATGATAAGCCGCTTTGCGAGCACGGCTATATTCAGCTTTCCAACGGAAGAAAAATCCGTATTCTTAGAATACATATCGAGGAAGATGCGGGTAAATTGGTACATCGCAGGGGAGACACGCTTGTTGACTATAACAGGGGAGGCGTCCCGCTTATCGAAATTGTTACCGAGCCTGATTTCCGCAGTGTTGACGAAGCAAAGGAATATGTTGAAAAATTACAGATGATCATGAGATATATCGGTGTTTCTGACTGCAAAATGCAGGAGGGTTCCATGCGCTGTGATGTCAATATTTCCGTTCGTCCCGAGGGCAGCGAAGAACTCGGCACGAGAACTGAGATCAAGAATATGAACTCCATCACCTTTATTGCAAAGGCAATGGAATATGAATTCGGCAGACAGGTTGATTTGGTTGAAAGCGGCGAAAAAGTCATTCAGGAGACTTTGCGTTATGACGATGTAACGAATACGACTTCAAGCATGAGAGGTAAGGAGGATGCTAACGATTATCGTTATTTCCGTGATCCCGATCTTGTTACAATCAATGTACCGAGAGAAAGGGTAGAGGAGATCAGAGTAACCCTTCCTGAGCTTCCCGAAGCAAAGAAAGAGCGTTATATTGAGGAACTTGGCCTGCCTGAATCTGATGCAGTTTTGTTGACGAAATACAGACGCATTGCAGAATATTACGAAAAGGCAATCGAGGGTACAAAGAACCCGAAAACAGCAGCGAACTTTATTATCGGTCAGATTTTCCGCAGTGTGGAAACTGAATCTGAAAAGGAAGAATTCAATGTCAGTGTTTCTGCCGAAAGCCTCAATGAGCTGATCAAGCTTCTTGACAGCGGAAAGATCAGAATGAATCTTGCCAAGTCCACGCTTGACAAAATGCTTGAAACAGGCAAAAAGGCAACCGAACTGATTGACGAAAGCGATATGGGCGGACTGGATGAGAATACGCTCAATGATCTTTGCAAGCAGGCTGTAGAAAACAATCCGAAGGCTGTCAGCGACTACCTTGGCGGCAAAGAAAAAGCGGTTAAGGCGATGGTAGGCTTTGTGATGAAGAACAGCAGAGGAAAAGCCGATGCTGCACTTGCCGAACAGAAAATTATAGAGATTATTAAAAAACAATAATGATCATATATCCCCGAAAGTGAGATTTGGAATCTTGCTTTCGGGGATTTTATGAAAAATAATTCCGATTATCTCTATTGATTTCTCCTAAATTCATGCTATAATTGTAATTAATGATTTTTGCAGTAAGGGGAGGCGGATAATATGGATTTTAAGATGTATGTTCAGAATGTTGTGGCTGCTTATGTAGAAAAAAATAATCGAAATGTGATTTTTATTAAACATTATAATACTTTGGATATTTCTGAAAATGAAATTTTTACATATGTAAAAGATACGGAGGATAAGGTCTTTTTGTATCATGAATATGCTATGAATGATATGCACGGAGCGTATGCGCCTTTTCTGGAGTGGATCCGTCAGTGCTATAACCTATATTACAAGGATACAATGCCTGTGGAAGCTTTTTTAAAGGAATGCAGTGTGTATCCGATGCATATAGAACCGTTGGCAGGATTTATCAGTATGAATGTGTGCACAAGGCAGGAAGATGTGCTCTATTTTGAGATACAGCATGAAACAAATCGTATGCTTCAGGATCTGGTCGGAATACTGGAATATATTTCAAGGCAGCAGCATTTGATCATGATTCTATCGAAATTTCATATGGCACCATACAGCACAATACAGCTTTTAAAACGAATCATGGAAAAAACGATGAATGTACATTTGATCATCATGTATAATGATGAGTTCAGAATTGCTGATTATAAAAAAACGGTCTGGGATGAAATGATACAGACCTCGGAAGAACAGGATCTGCAGCTGGACTGGGGAAGCATGGACAGTCAAAGAACAATCGATGTACAGGATGAGTTCTGGTTTGATAAGAATAAAAAAGATGAATATCTTATGAAGCTCACCAATATGAATCATACATTCGCGTTAGAGGATGCTTATTATTATATGGGAAATATTCTTTACGGTATGGACGAGAAAACGATCTGGCTTACCAAAGAAGAACAAATCCCATTCCTGCTGCTTGCAGCAATGATCGACATGAATCTTGGGTATGCCAATCATGCACTTGTTATATGCGATAAGCTGGCAAGTTTATCTGCCCATAAGAACGAAAATTATTTTATCAGATATCAATATTATTATATCTGTGCGAAAGCCAGAATGATTTTGTCCCAATCAAAATATGTAGAGGAACATTGTGAAAAATGTATCGGGATTGCCCGTGAGATGGGCGATGATTTTCTGGAATGTAAGGCAGAAATATTATTGTGGTCTTCCTATTGCGGAATCGGAAAAGATATTTTTGAATTTAATTTTTGCGATGAAATAGACATGGAAATGCTGAATAAGGCGAAGAAATTCGGATTTACGAATTTTTTGGCATATCTGTATGTTTTCGGTTTTGAGAATGACAAAGACAGCATACAAAAAATTGTCATGAATGAAAAAGAAGCCTATTATTTTGATTTAGGAATACAAATAGGAACAGCATTGGAAAATGATAATTTTCTGATGAACGCTTATATGAAAAACATCATTTTGTATTCCCGTTTCGGATATCACCATTATGTACGCAAAATGTATGAAAAAAGACTTGCTGTTTTAAAACGACCGAATCCGCTGAGGGAAGCACATGGCTTTGCAGGTCTTGGCTATAACAGCATTGTTCTTGAAGATTACGAAAAAGCACATGATTATCTTGTCAGAAGTGTCTGTAATTTGGCGGCACTGGAAAAACCTGATGATGTGATGAATTCCCTTTATAATTTAGCATTGAATTATTTTGTGGCAGAAGCCTACAAAAAAACAATTTGGGTCATTGATTTGATTTTCAAGATGTTGAAGGAATTGGGATTTTTGTCAATGAACGCTTGCAGCACAACGAAACTTTACAGTATGATTGCGATTAGCTGCTATTATCAGGGAGAATACTACAACAGTTACTATTATCTGAGTAAAATTGAAGTGGTCGTAGAACATATGTTGCGGGTGTTACAGGAAAATAATGAGGGAGATTGGAATGAAGATCTTCTCTTATACCATCTGATCAAAGGTATGCTGTATAACTATGAAAATCGGTTTGAGCTTTGTCAAAAAGAGTTTGATACTGTCAGAAAATACATGAGATCTGTGTCAGGAGCGATGTTTTTTACCTTTCCGATTTTTGCAGTGGAGCAGGCATCGTTATACCGGAAAATGAATAGAAAAAAAGATGCAGATCAAATTTTATCGGAAGCAATCGAATATTGTGACAAAGAGGGGTTTCTGCGTAAAAAGAAAAAAATAGAATTTTTTATGGAAAATGGTATCAGACAAAAAGAACCGCTTCTGACAAAAAATGCAGAGCTTCCGGTTGCGCATATACTCCAGACCGCCAGACAGGTCGGAACGCAGAACCGGCTGGTAAAAAGAAAAAATGATATTAAATTTCTGACCGTTTTACAGGAAACAATCAGTCGTGAAAATATTACAACAGATGATCTTTTTCGGAGTACTTCTGCTATACTGAAAAATAGTTATAATCTGGATGATATTATGATTCTGAGGCGGAAGGACGGAAAACATTCGGTAATGTATGAGGGAGAGAATCCCCTTGTCAATACAGAGGAAATCGATTGGGTGTTTGATTTTTTCAGTACCTATAAACAGGCATTTCTGACAAACCGTATCGATAAGAATTTTGTACAGTTTCTGCCGGTCATGAAACCATTTGACGAAAAGCGAGTTATGACCATGATCGGAATTCCTATTATGGAACATTCAGGAATAGAGACAGTTTTTCTTGCTTGTATCAAGATCAAAAGAAGAAGTTTGGGCAGCCGTGTTTTGCCGGGACAGGAAGACCTTGGTATATTGAAATTTGCTTTTAGTCAGTTTTGTGAAATGATGCGAAGAATCGATAACAGACAGATGATCGAAATGATGAATCAGAAGCTGGAACAGTCTGCCATCACGGATTATCTGACAGGGATTACAAACAGAAGCGGATTTAGCAGACAAGTAGATGTGATCTGTTCACAAGGAAGTCAGCAAAGTAATGTTATCCTTTATGTGGATCTGGATAATTTCAAATACTATAATGATACTTTCGGTCATGAGATAGGTGATCTGGTACTTGTGTGCTTTGCTGATATGTTTAAAACTATGACAAAAGAAAAAGGTCTTCCCGTGCGGTACGGTGGTGACGAATTTATCATTCTGCTGTATGATCAGTCCGAAAAAGACGGTGTTCGCCTTGCTAAGCAAATCTTTGAAGAAATCAAAGACGGTTTCAGTGTACGGATAGCAAATAAATTAAACCAAAAGGTCGATATTCCTGAAGATAAAAAAATTTCATGTTCTATTGGTATTGCCTCTTTTCAGGGCGGCTCCAAAGATGCCTTTGAAGCGGCATTGAATCAGGCGGATCAGATGCTCTATTATGTTAAGAGGCACGGAAAATCTACATATAAATTATATCACGATCGGAATGTGTGAGATTAGTAAAAATGTCAAAATAATAGTTGCTTATTGATAATAGATTGTGCTATAATATAAACAAATCATGGATTATGTCAAAAAAAATAAGGAGGTTTTTCTATGCATTATCAAATTTTAGGCGAACCGCTTCCGGTTGTTGAATGTCAGCTTGCAATGGGTGAATGTATGATAACCGAAAAAGGTGCAATGAGCTGGATGTCACCGAATATGAAAATGGAAACTGTCGGGGGCGGAGTCGGCAAAATGTTCGGCAGAATGTTTTCAGGCGAAGCAATGTTCCAAAATCGTTATACCGCTATGGGCGGCAACGGAATGATTGCCTTTGCATCAAGCTTTCCAGGCTCGATCCGTGCATTTAATATCGCACCGGGGCAGGAAATTATTGTTCAGAAATCGGGTTTTCTTGCCTCTGAAGCAACAGTAGAGCTTTCTGTATTTTTCCAGAAAAGAATCGGTGCAGGCTTTTTCGGCGGCGAGGGCTTTATTATGCAGCGGCTTTCAGGACATGGTGTTGCTTTTGTGGAAATTGACGGTTATGCAGTGGAATATAATCTCGGTCCGGGAGAATCAATGGTGATCGATACAGGTTATGTTGCCGCTATGTCAGGCACATGCAGTATGGATATAAAGAGTGTGCCCGGTATCAAAAATGCTTTGTTCGGCGGCGAGGGACTGTTCAACACAGTTGTGACAGGTCCAGGTAAGTTGATACTCCAGACGATGCCGATCAACAATGTGGCAGGAGCAATCGCACCATTTATCCCGAAAAGTAACTGATAAATGACGGTTGTATAATCTTCCAAAGGAACGCTTGACAAAGCGTTCCTTTTTTGTTGACAAATAACAAAATGTGGCGTAAAATTAAGATACAAATATGTCGAAAGGATGTGTGATTTTGAAGAAAAGATATTTACTGATAGATTCAGAAAATGTGCAGAACAGACTTTTTGAAATTTTAGAGAAATCAAGAAAAAAAGATAAAATTATTATTTTCTATACTGTCTATCATTCTGGAAGACTGGAAGGATTTTTGAGAACGAATCACAATAAAAAGAATATTGAATTTGTCGAATGTATGACGGGGAATAATGCACTTGATTTGCAATTGATGGGAGTTCTGGCGTATCTGGTGCAGAAACATCCTAAACGAGGTTTTGTAGTGTATTCCAACGATAAGGGGTATGTGACTGCCGTAAAGCACTGGCAAAAACTGAATGTTGATGTGGAACTTGTCAGCTTTGCCGAGCCGACAGTGAGTGCTTTTGAATTCAAGCCAAAACCGAAACCGAAAAACAAAAAGAAAAAAGCAAATACGAACAATCAGGATCCATTTGAAAAAAATACGCCTAAGTCGGCACCACCTCAACTGACGAAAGATGAAAAAAACACTATCGAGAATGCTGTGAAAACAACAGTAAATCTTTCGGAGAAAAAACGTGTTGACAGAAAAACTGTAGTTACAGATGCACTGCTTTCTTCTGCCGCACCACAGAAAAATGCGCCGCCCGCTGAGGAAAAAGGGGAGGAACATTCTAATGCGGTTTCATCTGAAAAAGTAACGAAAACTGTTTCGGATGAAGGAAAGAAGGTAGATGTAACAATAAAGCCACAAAATGACAATGCACTGATTCCTACTGTATATAACAGGGACACCGAAGCAGCATTGCATAAAATGTCTAATGCCGAATATATTATTGAAATGTGCAAAAGTGTACGATCTACTGACCTTGCGCTTGTCAATCGTGTGCTGACGATTGGCTTTGGTTCGGAAAATTCAAAGGAAATTTATGCGCATTTCAAAACGGACAGCAACTACCGACAGACCATGCTGAAACTGTATCTTCCCACAAAGCCGCAAAGACTTAAAACACTGATGAAAACCGTTTTGTGTTTTAATGACCTTGAAGACACGTCGGCAGGTGAGATTTGTGCAATTATCAACGAAAAAGGTACAAAAAATATGCAGGTGGTATACCGAAACTTTATGAAAAGAATGCCGGGCACCCTTGCAGAAAGGCAAAATATCTACAAAGTTATCAAGCCGTACCTCTCCGTTATCACAAACCTATAATCAATCCACAATTTTGAGGTTGAATCCCTCTTCTATAGTTATGGTTAGTTTGTTAAATCCAGCAAAAACTTCACTATACTTCTCAATATGAAAAAAACAGTCAGCAGTAATAGACATTCTGCTGACTGTTTTTAGTGAATGTATGATCTGATTATTTTAATCATCTCTGAATCTGTCATCGCCTGAAAATATGCTAGCTCTCAGGAAGAATTGTTATTTTGTTCCGGTGTTGTGTTTTCTGATCCAGTTGCCGGGGTTAATGGCAAGCAGAACAGGGAAAATTTCCAGTCTGCCGAGAAGCATAGCAAAGGACAGAACAATGATTGAAAAATCAGAATAGCCTGCATAGCTGCCTGCCGGACCGACTTTTCCAAGACCGGGGCCGACATTGTTGACACAGGATACGGCGGCAGTGAAATTGGTTTCAAAATCAAACGGTTCAAATGAAATCAGAAGAAAAACAGCAAAATTCAGAAATATATA
>ONGS01000036.1 GCA_900317395.1 uncultured Eubacteriales bacterium
ATTAAGAGAAACTGATATTAAAATAGCATCAATTAAAGACAATAAGGGGAATCAACTTGGAGCCGGAACAACCGCAATAGCGGTTATCCTAAAAAAGAATGAACTATTTTGGTGCTCGGTCGGAGATAGTAGAATTTATTTAATGAGAGGCAATGAAATGATTCAGGCTACTTGTGATCACACTTACAAATTGGTTCTTGACAGTCAACTTATGAATGGCGAGATTTCACAGGAAGAATATAGAAATAATGTTGCGATAGGTGATGCACTGGTGAGTTTTTTAGGTGTTGGAAATCTACCAATGACCGATATTAATCAAGAACCATTTAAACTATACAAAGATGATATTATTATTTTGGCAAGCGATGGGTTATATAAATACTTGTCAGAAAATGAAATAAAAAGCATCGTTACCAATTTTAGTGATTTAAATGATGCAGTGGAAGCCCTCGATGCAAAAGTTAGAAGAGGTTCAAGAAAGATAAAATTACAGAGAGACAACATGACAATGATAATAATCAAAACTAAGAGGAGTGTATGATATGATACAAACTAAATGCATAAATGGTCATTATTTTGATTGTGAAGAATATGAGTATTGTCCTGTATGTGGAGCAGTTTCTATCGAAAAAGACAGAATTCCGGATGGAGGAAAAAAGAAATCCGGAATAACTTTTCCTTTTATTAAACCTAAAACCCCGTCAACAACTGTTAAAGCCGAACCGGTTCCTTTGGGTAGGGTTGACAAGACGTTTGGGATTTTAGGTTTGGGAAAAAATAATCCTGATCGTGTCCCAACCCAAACAATTACCGAAGGTGGCATTTCAGACTATAATAGCAGTACTATTGATTTTGATATCGATGATGAAATGTATGCTGAATCCGATCCGGTTATAATGGATAACGATACATCTGAGTTATCTCAAAAGTCTTCATCCCCTGTTTCTCCTCAAATTGAGCCTGTGAAAAACCAACAGAGTGAAGCCGTGTCACAAGGAGGATTAGGACAGCAATTTGCTAATGCACAAGCTAAAACTGTAGGTTTTTTTAGTGTACCATCAACTTCTGCACAAACCTGTGCTCCAGCAGCAATTAATTCTTCCTCCGATAGCAAAACTGTTTCAACCGAGCCTGTTGTAGGATGGTTGGTATCAGTTAAAGGCGAACATTTGGGTGAATGTTTTAACATATACTCAGGAAAAAGTTCGATGGGTCGTAGCCAAAATAATAGAATAGTTTTTTCTAAAGATGGACAAATTTCCAGAGAAAAACACGCATTCATCATGTACGAACCTAAAAAGCGAGAATTCTTTATCCAGTCCGGTGATAGTAGTGGACTCACCTATCTAAACGATGAGAATGTTATAGGTTCTAAGAAAATCAATGCCTTTGATATCATCGAACTTGGTGGTAGCCAATTCGTGTTTGTTCCACTGTGTTGTGAGAAATTTGCATGGGAAAGCTATCTTGGGAAGTGATTAAATGGCGGTTCACATTAAAAGCCTATATAAACTTGATTCGAAAGAGAAAGCTTATTTGATTAAAAAATATACAAAGCTCTCTTTGTATGATTATATGACATCATCTACTTGTATAAGAAAACTGCCAAACGAAAATGCTATCGTGGGTTGGATAGTTTCTATAAATGGCGATCAAATAGGTAAAATATACACTGTTTACTTAAAAAACAACGGAATTATTTTTCATAATGGGAGATTAGATAATGCCAAAAATCAGGAAAATTCAGACTTTTGCGTTTATTGGAATGCAGATGATTTGAAAATGCAAATCTTTCTTAATAGTAAACGGTATCGTATATACTTGAATCAAAAAAATCTTATGTGTTCTCAGGAATTACACTCCCATGATGTCATTAGAATAAACAGAAGTGAATATTTATTTGTCGCTTTATGTTGTGATCACTTTTATTGGAAATAATAAATTGGAGGATTTATAACAATTATGAGCAGATGTTTTAGTTGCCTTAAAGAATTTCCGGACAAGCTTAATATGTGTCCATTTTGTGGAAGTATACACAATTTGATTCCTACTCAGCCTATTGATCTCAGGCCCGGAACTATCTTATTAAACAGATACTATCTTGGAAAGTCGACAGCGAGTGGCGGATTTGGCATTGTTTACAAAGCGTATGATATGAAATTAGAAACTATCGTTGCAGTAAAGGAGTTTTATCCTGGAAATATTGTAACTCGTGCTGAAGGAACAACTGATGTAATTGTTTCAAAAAAAGCATACCAAGAATATAAGTATCGAAAAAGTCGTTTTTTGGCTGAAGCACGTAATATGGCGAAATTCGGTAATCATAAGAGTATTCCTAATGTTTTTGAGTTTTTTGAGGCTAACAATACAGCATACATTGTTATGGAAT
>ONGS01000195.1 GCA_900317395.1 uncultured Eubacteriales bacterium
AGAGTACCGTGTCAGCACAGCCAAAAGCTCAGGCTACCTTGAATGGGTACAGGGCTACAACAACGTCAACGAGGACGGCTATGCCGGTCTGGTCGGCGTGGCGATAGATAAACTTGAAGTACGTATCGTTAAAAAATAAAATTATACCGATATAATTAATCCCGGCAGGGGAGTTTATGATCCTCTGCCGGGATTTTGATATATTAAATACTGTGTTTATGCAAGTTTTATATACTATATTTTTTTACAATATAGACCGCCATATTGCGAGATGATTATTTTAGCAAGCTTTGGATTAGGTTGTTTGATATTCACAGGATATTGAAGCTTTTTTTCATATACAAACACGATTATCCCTCCTAATTATTCCATGGCCAAGGGTCTGCAATCCATGCCCAGCGATTTCCATCATCACCGGCGGTAAGCGGTCCGAATTTTTTTTCAAACTCCGCACGAAGCTGTGCACTTTGCTTATTATACTTATTAAGCGCAGCACCTGCAGCTTTGTCGTTCGGATGAGTATCAAGGTATATATGAAGCTCATAAGCCGCAAACTCCACAGAGGAAAGACGGCGAAGCATTTTTTCACGCTCTGTCATTCTTATCTCCTCCTTTATTGCAGTCGGGTTCAAAAGGCTTATCAAGCTCCGGGAATAACGTTCCCATTCTGATAGCCTGTTCGGGCGAATATAACTTTGAAGCATTCTGAAACGGCACATACGCCATTGCTTCCGAGGTTTTTTTCGGTATGGGCTGAATAAAAAAATCGGAATTTTGCAATTCCTTTATTACATCCATAAAAAATCTCCTTTCATATTTCTTTTCATATACATAATATGCAGAAATATAAAAGGAGTGTTTATTTACTATACGTAAAAAAGAATTTTATAATGATTGCTAAATGATTATACTCTCAAACCCTTGGGATATTTGTTTTTGAGTCTGCCACCGGAGCATTTTCCGAAACCGAGGATCATTCCCTCAACAGCAACGGCTGTATAACCTTTTTCGCCTTCACATTTTATTTCCAAGCCTTTGATAAATTCGTTAACTCTGGGGTCATCAATGTTAAGATCAAGTACACGTGTGAGGTTTTCGGGTCGAGCGGTAACGAACAGGGAATGGGCAGGTTCGATCCTGTTTTTGATGATCTCTCCTGCATAGATTCCTTTGCGGAGGATAGCAAGTCCCTCTATGTCGGGGAGTTCCTTAGAGCGAAGGAAGACGCTATTACCGAATACTTCTGTATTCATATCCGGTCGAGAGATAAATATATCATCAAGAAACGCTTCTGTCAGTTTTTGTAGATCCTTTGAGAGTTTCTGAGGCTTTTTCAGGGATTTTGAAAAGTGGGATACTGTACGGGGGGCATTGCCTTTTTTACGGAATCTTGCGGCAAAATGACCTTCGCCGCCCTCAAGAGGTGTAATTCTCACAGCATTTTTCAATTGTGTTGTTCTGCCGAAAGATTCATTTATATCATACGGTTCAAAATCGGGGCAGGCATCAAGAAAATGCTCAGCCGTCAATTCATTTTCTTCAGGGGAGAATGTGCAGGTAGAATAAACCAGTATACCGCCTTCTCTGACACATTCTGATGCAGAAATGAGAATAGAAAGCTGACGGTTGGCACAAGATATAACGTGTTCTCTGCTCCATTCGAGAATTGCATCGGGATTTTTACGGAACATTCCTTCACCTGAGCAAGGTGCATCAACAAGCACTTTGTCAAAAAATCCCTTTAGCTTGGGACACAGCACATCGGGGTAGCAAGAAGAAACAACTCCGTTTGGGATTCCCATTCTTTCATGGTTGGAAAGCAGGATTTTTGCTCTGTTTTTTATCGGTTCATTAGACCAGATCATACCGCTTCCATTTAAAAGAGAAGCGATTTGTGCGGACTTTCCACCCGGTGCAGCACATAGGTCAAGAACATGATCGCCTTTTTGAATTTCAAGCAAACCGACAGCGGAGGAAGCGGAAGGTTCCTGCACATAAAATGCACCTGCATGATGCAGAGGAGAATTACCGATCCCTTCAAGATCAGACGGTATATAATATCCATCACAGTAAAAAGGTGATTTGTTTATAGCAAAATCAAGCAAAGGCAAAATTTTTTCGGGTGATGTTTTTAATCGATTAATGCTGATTCCACGAAAACAAGGGTCATTAAATGCAGAAATATATTTTTCGGTATCGCTTGCGAAAACTGTTTTTAATTCTTCTAAGAATTCAGTAGGTAAATTCATATTTATTTTCCTTTGTGATGAATAATTCATCAGATTTTTCCGATAATAATATTACAAGCTGACAGGGAGGTGAGAGTATGAGCAAGAATAAGACAAACAAGCCGCAGGATACACAGCAGAAAAGCAATCAGTCTCAGGCTGAAAACTGCGAGCATCAGAACACAGAAAACCGTGAGTAATTTTATGGGATTTATGCCTACTTTGAAAATCGAAGCAGGCATAAATTTTTATCCGATAAAAAATGTTTCCGGCAAAAGCATTCCCATATTGTAGAGCTTGAAGTCATCGGGAGATTTTGCAACAATGATCTGAAAATCCTTTTTGCAGAATTCCGCCATAAACTGTCTGCACATTCCGCATGGGAAACAGAAATCAATTTCTTTGCCCTTTTTACCGCCGACAATAGCGATAGCGTCAAAATTTCTTTCTCCTGCACTGACAGCCACCGAGAATGCACTGCGTTCTGCACAGATTCCTACAGGATAGGAGGCATTTTCAACATTGGCCCCGCAATAAATTTTTCCTTTTTGAGTGATAAGAGCGGCACCTACATAAAAATCGGAATAAGGGGCGTAAGCGTTTTCTCTTGCTGAAAAAGCGGCGGAAATCAATTCTCTGATTTTGTCTGTTTTCACAGTAACCTCCGTTTTATTCTGTAACGATAATTGTACCGTTAGGCGTATCTTTTATCGTGATACCTTTGGCTTTCAGTTCGTCACGGATGCGGTCAGCTTCTGCCCAGTTCTTTTCTTTTCTGGCCTGAGTACGCTTGTCGATCAATGCCTGAATTTCGTCATCGACTCCATTGTCCTTTTCATTATAGAGAAGACCGAGAACATCAGCAAGTTCGCCGTATAGGTTGAGAGCGAATTCACAAAGTTCCTTTGAAGGTGCAGTCTGCGGATTGAGATTGCTGTTGATATCTCTTGCAAGTTCAAAAAGAGATGAAATTGCATCGGCAGTGTTAAGGTCATCATCCATAGCCTTGATAAAATCATCTTTATGGGTGAGTAATTTTGCCTTGATCTCTTCTTCGCCTTCTTTAAGTGTACCACTGCTGTTTTCAGACAGAAAACGTAGATCCTCACGGCAGTTGTAAAGGCGGTCAAGAGCAGACTGACACTGCTGTATGATATCGATTGAATAGTTGATCGGACTGCGATAATGAGAAGATACCATCAGATATCGGATCGGTTCATAGCCGTATTCATTTGCAACATCACGAACGGTAAAGAAATTACCGAGTGACTTTGACATTTTTTTGTTGTCAACATTAATGTAGCCGTTGTGCATCCAATAATTAGAAAAGGGGACACCATTACTGCATTCACTTTGTGCGATTTCGTTTTCATGGTGAGGAAAGATCAGATCCTGACCGCCGCAATGGATATCGATCGTTTCGCCAAGATAGCGTTTTGCCATGCAGGAACATTCGATATGCCAGCCGGGGCGACCTTCACCCCACGGAGAAGTCCAAGAAGGTTCACCGGGTTTTGCTCCTTTCCAGAGAGCAAAGTCCATGGGATTTTCCTTTGTTTCGCCAATTTGTATTCTTGCGCCTGCTTCAAGATCTTCAAGCGGCTGATGAGAAAGCTTTCCATAATCTTTAAATCTGTTTGTACGGAAATAGACATCTCCATATTCGGTAGAATAAGCATAGCCCTTTTCTTCAAGTGCAGTAATCATATCGATCATCTGCTGAATATTTTCTGTAGCTTTTGGATGAATACTTGCATCACGGACATTAAGACCTTTTGCATCGACCTTGTATTCTTCGATATACTTTTCGGAAACTGTTTTGTAATCGCTGTTTTCTTCGTTTGCTCTTTTGATGATCTTGTCATCAATATCCGTAAAATTCTGTACAAAGGTCACTTTGTATCCTCTGTATTCAAGATATCTTCTTAAAATATCAAAAACACAGATAGGACGTGCATTGCCGATATGTATATAATTATATACAGTCGGACCGCAGGCGTAGATTCTTATCTCGCCTTCGTTAATGGTTTTCAGTTCTTCTTTTTTGCCTGACATCGTATTGAAGATTTTCATTGTCTGCTCCTTCTTTCTATATTTAATGTACAATGTGCAATGTACAATGCACATTGCACATTGATTCGCACATTGATTCAAATCCCTGCGCCGTTTTCAAAGACCTCCATAGCTGATTTAAGATCATTGAGACGATTATCAAGATCGGTAAGCTGTTCTGCAACGGGGTCGGTGTAGTTGATTTGGTCAAGTTCATTGCTTGCCGTATCGGTTACTTTTTCACCGTTGACACGGACAATTTTTGCCGGTACGCCTACGGCGGTCGCATTGTCGGGAACTTCCGTCAGAACGACAGCGCCTGCCGCAATTCTTGCATTGTCACCGACTCTGAACGGACCGAGAACTTTTGCCCCCGAGCCGACAAGAACATTATTGCCAAGTGTAGGATGGCGTTTTCCATGATCCTTACCGGTGCCGCCGAGGGTAACTCCCTGATAAAGTGTACAGTTATCGCCAATTTCTGTTGTTTCGCCGATAACGACACCCATACCGTGATCGATAAACAGTCCTTTGCCTATTGTAGCGCCGGGGTGTATTTCTATTCCGGTTTTATGGCGTGAATGCTGAGAGATCCATCTTGCGATCAGTTTCATATTATGTCGGAAAAACCAATTCGCTATTCTGTGATCTCTTACCGCTTTGAAACCCGAATACAAAAAATATACTTCCAGTCTGCTTCTTGCCGCCGGGTCTCTTTCCATAATCGAGTCGAGTTCTGCCTTTAAATTCTTAAACATTTTTGAACACTCCAAATTCCACACAAATAAAAAACAGCTCTCACTGTGCATATAGCACAATGGGACGCTGCTGCGTGGTTCCACCCAAATTCGGCAGATATACTGCCCTCGTTACTCTGTAACGGGAGTTCCCGTATGCAGCTAATGTTATTTCACCGCATAAGCTGATAGAGTGCATTCACGAAGATTTTTCCGATATCTTTCACCGTCCGATACCTCTCTGAAGGAAAAATTGTTTCGCTACTTGTCTCCGTTATCGCCGTTATACTATCATTATATTCACTGATTGATATTATAGCACACTTATTCGCAAAAAACAAGTGAAATATAAATGAATGCAGTGCCTGCGCTCACAATTACGCTACAATTTTTTGCATTAAGAATTATTTATTTTACATCAAGTAAAGTTGCCTTGACCTATTGACTTGATAAGTTTTGAGTATTAGAGTATAATAATATATGAAATTGAGATATTCTTTGAGGACGGAGAATTGAATGGATTGTTTAAGTTTAAGTTATAAAAATGCTGATGTGGAACTGCGTGAAAAATTGGCGTTTACTAATGAGAAAACAGCGGAAATTTATGGCCGATTATGTACACTTGGCATAGCAAAAGAATGTGTTATGCTTTGTACCTGTAACCGTACAGAGCTTTATTATAGTGGGAAAGAAAATGCAGAAGATGAAATTATCAATATACTTTCCGAGATTGCAAATCTGGAAAGTGAAAAGCTGAAAAAATATATTTTATGTTTTTCGGATGACAAAGCGATCAGTCATCTTTTTAAAGTGGCAAGCGGTATCGAATCTATGGTTATCGGCGAGGACGAAATTCTTGGGCAGACAAAAAAGGCATATTTTGCCGCTTGTGATGCAGGCACGGTTTCCTATGAACTGAATATGATTTTTCAGGCGGCAATCACTTGTGCAAAAAAAATCAAAACCGAAACGAAATTATCCAAATCTTCTGTTTCCGTTGCAACGCTTGCCGCCGCAGAAGCAGCAAAGAATCACCGTAATATTCTTGTAATTGGCGCAAACGGAAAAACCGGTTCTACGGTGGTAAAAAATCTTGTATCCTATAAAAATGTAAGTGTGAAAGCAGCAATGAGAAAATATCATATTCACGGCGTTTCTTTTCCGAAAAACGCTGTAGAGATCGTTGACTACGGAAATCGGTATGAATACATAAAAAATGCTGACTGTATTATCAGTGCAACCGCCAGTCCGCATTATACCATTACGCTTTATGATATGAAACAATATATCCATGATGATAAAAGCAGGCTTTTTATCGACCTCGCTGTACCGCCCGATATTGACCCTGCTGTTACGGAATCAGGCAATACAAAGCTAATCAATATTGATTATTTTGAAGAGCTTGCACGGCAGAATAATGAGATCAAGCTTTCCAGTGTGAACGAAGCGGAAGAAATAATCCGCACAGAAACGGATAAATTAAAAAGGGAACTTTTGTTTCATGATTTTTTACCGCAACTTGATACTGTAAAAGAAGAGATGCAGCAAAAGCCTTTTGAAGATTTGCTGTATAAAATGAAATCCGAAGCAGACAGCAGTGCGTTTTTACAGTTTATTAATGTATTGAAAGAAATGACGGGAGGTTGATGCTGTGCAGTATTTTCCTTTTTTTATTGATATAGAAAATCATTTATGCGTTATAGCAGGCGGCGGAACGGTCGCTTTGCGGAAAGTTAAAAAACTGCTGCCTTTCAAGCCGAGAATCAAGGTTATAGCCGAAAATATTTGCAATGAGCTGGCGGTGCTGACCGACATCAGCATTGAACAAAGAAAATTCTGTCTTGATGATATTGACCATGCTTTTATGGTAATAGCGGCAACAGATGATAAAAATTTAAATAAGGCAATCCATGATATTTGTATTGAGAGAAATATATTTGTCAATTCGGTAGATGATATTGAAAATTGTAGTTTTATTTTTCCCGCCCTTGTTAAAGGGGAAAATTATACAGCAGCGGTATCTACATCGGGGAAAAGTCCCATTTACGCACGCTATCTGAGAGAAAAAATAGAAAATACGGTAGATGACGATAGCGACAAGATCATTGAAATATTACATTCATGCCGCAGTATCATAAAACAGAGGATCGACAGCGAAGAAAAGCGCAAAACGGCTTTTGAATACATACTCAAAAAATGTATTGAAAACAGCAACAATATCGATATAGAAACGATTACAAAAGAAGCAGAGGATCATGCGAATGAAAATTAAAATAGGAACAAGACAAAGCAAGCTGGCACTTGTTCAGACGGATATGGTGATAAAAGCAATCAAAAATAAATATCCCGACTGTAAAACAGAAATCGTACATATCAGCACAAAAGGTGACAAACAGCTTGATAAACCACTGACAGCTTTCGGTGGCAAGGGCGCATTTGTTACGGAAATAGAAGAAGCACTGAAAAATAAGGTGATTGATATTGCTGTACACAGTGCTAAGGATCTGCCGGTTACTCTTGCGGACGGTCTTGCAATATCTGCCGTTTTAAAGCGTGGCAATTACCGTGATGTTCTTGTGACAAGAAAGGGAACGGAAGTAAAGAACCATAATGATTTCACAGTTGGAACGGGCAGTCTGCGCCGCAGAGGCAATATGAAACGGATCTATCCGAATATCGGTTTTGCGGATATCAGGGGAAATGTTGATACACGTCTGAAAAAGCTTGAAAATGGTTTATACGATGCAGTGATACTTGCAGCGGCAGGATTGGAAAGGGTAGGATTGTCTGACCTTGACAGATTTGATTATCAACCGTTTGATTATACGGAATTTCTTCCGTCACCCTGTCAGGG
>ONGS01000038.1 GCA_900317395.1 uncultured Eubacteriales bacterium
CATCATCACCACCATGCAGATGATGTATTTACAAGCTGGGGTATTGAAACAGCAAAGAAATTTACCGAGGAAGAGATCAGAGATATTCTTAACGCACTTTCTGACAGCGAAAAATACGGCACCATTCTCCGAGCAAAGGGTATTGTAGCGGCTCAGAACGGTACTTGGATTCACTATGACTATGTTCCCGAGGAGATAGATGTAAGAACAGGTGCGGCAGATTATACAGGCAGGATTTGCGTAATTGGCTCAAAGCTGAACGAAGAGGAGCTGAAAAAACTGTTCGGTATCTGATGAAACGGAGTGAAAGATAAAATGGCTGATATTCCCGTATATTTATTTTTAGGCTTTCTCGATGGGGGAAAGACGAAGTTTATCCATGATACGCTTTGCGATGAGCGTTTTCAAAACGGCGATAAAACACTGTGTATTCTTTTCGAGGACGGCGACGAGGAGCTTGATACAAGCAAATACAAGGGTGGCAAAAATGTAACTGTTGTCATAGCCGACGGTAAGGAAAACCTGACACAAAAATTTCTTGAGGACAGTCTGAAAAAAAGCAAGGCCGAAAGAGTAATGATCGAATACAATGGTATGTGGACCTTACAGGAGTTGGCAGTTGTTCTTCCGAGAAATTGGCAAATCTATCAGATTATGATGTTTGCTGATGCCAATTCTATTCTGTCCTACAATAGTAATATGCGTCAGCTTGTGTATGATAAGCTTAACAGTGCAGAAGTGGTATTTTTCAACCGCTGCAAGCAGGATGTTGACAAAATGCCCCTCCATGCTCTTGTAAGACAGGTCAGCCGCAGAACATCAATCGTGTATGAGTATGACGACGGCACAATCGAGAATGACGATATTGTTGATCCGCCGCCCTATGATATGAATGCGCCGATCATAGAAGTTGAGGATGAAGATTTTGGCTTTTTGTATCTTGATGCGATGGATAAGCCTGAAAATTACGACGGCAAAACGATACGCTTCAAGGCACTAACGGCAAGAAGTCCAAGACTGCCTAAGGGAAGCTTTGTCGGTGGCAGATTTGCCATGACCTGCTGTGCAGAGGATATCCAGTATGTAGGCTTCATATGTCATTGGAAACAAGCAGACACGGTCAAAAACAAAGGCTGGTACACTGTTACTGCAGAAGTGAAAGCAGAGAAGAACAGAATTTTTAACGGCGAAACAGGCCCCGTTCTTTATGTCACCGAAGTAAAATCAGCAAAAAAACCACAGGAAGAAACCGTCTATTTCGGTTGATTATAAACACAAACCCCCGAGGATGTAACTCCTCGGGGGTTTGTGTTATTCGCCGGATTCAAAGATGAAATGATAGAGCCTTTGGTTTTCAAGGTCGTCATCACTGATAACAAGTACCTGACCGCTGTCATTCCAGTCGTTGTAGTAATTATCGTTTGTCGGGGTACGGAATTCCAATCTTTCATAGAGGAAGGCAATAATAAGATTAAAGCCGTCACCGGTCAGTGAGAAAGGATTCATATTTGTTGTCAGATATGGTGAAACAGAAAATCCTGCATACATCAAGCGCAAAGGACCAGCGGTTTTAAATTTTGAAATGATGGTATCAATGACGATTCTCTGCCTGCTTGTGCGGTCAAAATCCGAGCCTGCACTGTCTCTGTCTCTTGCATACCAGAGTGCCTGACGACCGTTTAAATGAACGAGAGCAACATAATCTCCGTCATCATTTTCATAGAAGTCATAATCGTCCGAATTGAGTTCCTGTTCGTCATCTGTTTGTTTGTTGCGGTAGGACTGCCAGTTGATATAATCAATTTCGGTGTCGGTCAGCTCTAATTCAATTCCGCCGAGTGAATCAACAATATCGGTAAAGCTGTTGAAATCAACAATCATGTAATTATCAATTTTGATTCCAAAATTATACTCTATGGTTTCTGCCGCAAGCTTCGGTCCTCCGTAGGAGTAGGCGGCATTCAGCTTATCCATGCCATAACCGGGAATTGTCAGATAAATATCACGCATGAAGGAAGTTTGTTTGAGCTGATGATTATTATTATCAATAGTAAGCAGTATAATTGAGTCTGCTCTGCCGTATTCGCCGTCCTGATGATTATCCTCACCGAATAGAAGGATGTTTTCAACGCCAAATTTTGA
>ONGS01000217.1 GCA_900317395.1 uncultured Eubacteriales bacterium
AAAAGTCCGATATGCTTATTATTAAGGAACCGGATATGCCGATCAGAACCTATCTGCTGGAAAAAGCAGAAGTAGTATTAGGGCGGCAATCGGATTGTGATGTTGTTTTTTGCTCAGCATTGGTATCACGTGTTCACGCCAAACTCGTTTATGATCCAAAGACTGACACATGGTTTTTTCACGAATGGGCACAAAACACAAACGGAACATTCTTAAATGATCAAAAGCTTCAGAAAACATCGGGAACAAAATTTTCAGACGGGATTGCATTGGTAGATGGCTGCATTCTTCGTATTGATTCGAAGCTACTGATACATCAACTCGGCGTTATCGTTATTTTTTCTCGTAGTATTTCAAAAAAAGACGAGTGGAAAACCGTATCCTTAAAAGATGTTTCTGAATTTCATATTGGCAGAGAACCGTCCAATCAACTTGTTTTTGATCTGTTGAATATTGATAATGTTCATGCTATTATTACGCATGATGAGGAAGGATATCTGATTAGGGATAATGGAACTGTAAACGGCACATTTGTGCATGATACCAAAGTGTCCGGTACAAAGCCTGTTAGACTGCGTGACAGAGATGTCATAAGAATTGGATCAAAAATGATAATCTTATGGGATACGGATCTAATCTACAGCGTGCCGACTGTGGTACAGCAAGCCAGAACATCAACTGTTACCCCGAGCGGTGTTGGTATTCATGTGAGAAATCTGTCCTTGGCGGTAGATGCGACGAAAAAAGATTATAAAGAACCGGGAAAACACGAAATCAGAGACGGGAAAAAATATCTGCTGAATAACATTTCATTTGATATTGCACCGGGATCCCTCGTTGCAATCTTAGGAGGATCAGGTGCGGGTAAAACAACGCTTGTAAACTGCTTGAATGGTATTACGCAGAATCCTCCTTATACCGGAAGTATCAAGTATCTTACGACTGAGTTAAAATCGGACTATAGAGGATTAGGTGCAGTTATCGGTATAGCTCCTCAAAACGATACCGTATATGACTATCTGACTGTAAAACATATGCTGATGTATTCTGCAAGAATTCGTGTCGGAGATGCCAGTAGATCGGCACTCGAAGCAAGAGTGGACAATGCTATTGAAATGGTTGGACTGACAGATCAGGCGAATTTGTTAATCAAAAAATTAAGCGGAGGTCAACGAAAAAGAGCCAGCATTGCAGCGGAACTGATTTGTGATACGACGACACTCTATCTTGATGAACCGACATCGGGACTTGATCCCGAAATGGAAGCTGAATTAATAACACAACTTCGGAAAATTGCCGATGAAAAAGGGAAAACAATCATTGTCATTACACATACGTTGCAGTCTTTGTGCTTTTTTGATAAAATCATTTTTATGGCACCAGGCGGATATCTCAGCGCCGAAGGTACAAGAGAGGAATTGCTGACTTACTATGGGGTAGATGATTTGATTAAGGCGTATGAGATTGTCTCAAAAGAACAGCATAGGAGGATTAAGTGATGGCAAAGTTGAGCAACAGTAAAGAAGCAGGTTTTTTCTCCCAGACAAATACGATGGTTGTCAGAAATATCGATATGTTGAGCCATCAAAAAACGAAAATAGCAACCCTAGTGATTATTCCATTGATTTGTGCGGTTGTTGTTACATTTATCGCTTCTGATAATATGTTTGAATATTATGACGGTACCTTGTCGGGCTTTTTGACATTAATCTGTGCCTGCATCTTTACGGGTGTTTTTAATTCTATATCTGAGATATACCCAGAACGAGAAATAATACGTCGGGAATATGCGGCATGTATGAATCTCAATGCGTATGTAATGGCAAAAATGATCGTTCAATTTCTGATATGTTTTATTCAATCCTTTATTTTACTTGGCGTCCTAAGCGTGTTTGTAACTTTACCAGAGCAAGGCATTGTATTCGAAAATTCGTTTATTGAATATTTTGTAACGATTTATCTTTTAATGCTTGCGTCTGATGCGATGGGATTACTCATTTCATCATTTGTAAAGAA
>ONGS01000074.1 GCA_900317395.1 uncultured Eubacteriales bacterium
AAATTTTAAAGAAAGGTGATCAAAATGCCGTTTATCAACACAAAAGTCAATGTCTCCATTTCAGAGGAACAGGAAACAGAAATCAAAACTGCCCTTGGAAAAGCAATCAGCTGTATCCGAGGAAAAAGCGAAAGCTGGCTTATGCTGAATTTCGAGGATGACTGCCACCTTTATTTCAAAGGAGATAAAATTACACCGAGTGCCTTTGTTGAAGTGAAAATTTACGGTTCAGCAAGTGCAGAAGAATATGATAATCTTACCGCGAAAATCACAGAGATCATTTCCTCTGTATTGAATATCCAGCCCGGTCAGATTTATGTAAAATATGAAGAGATTGAACATTGGGGCTACAGCGGTCATAATTTCTGATATTATTGACAAGTTGACAATACCCAATTTACACCGATAGTGTAGATTGATTTTGGAAATTTACGGAGCGGCGTTAAATTTAAGGTTTATATAAAGTTGTAGCGTAATGGGGTCCGGCGGTTCGCCGGTTGATTTTTAGAAATTTTAGTGTTATAATGAATTGAATTTTTATGATTGATAATAAAGGAGATTTTCGGAAATGGGAAAATTAATGGATTTAGGTACGATGGATAATTACTATGAGCAAATCGTAAAAAGAAAAATGTCATCAAATACAAGACTTGCCATCATTTTTGGCATTGTTCTTACGATGATCGCCTTTGCAGGTTGTGTTTTTTTGGCAAACACTTTGCCTGTACTTGCTTTAGTGGCAATCGGTCTGCTGGGAGTTGCAATCTATCTTGTATACTATATGATCTCAAATGCAGGAATCGAATATGAATATACCTTTGTTGTCGGTGAAATGCGAATTGAACGTATCAAGGGTCAGAAAAAACGCCGCAAGGTGACTTCGTTTGATGTAAAAGCAGTTGATGATATCGGAAAATATCACAATCCGGAAACGGGAGAAAAGAATGTTGACCCTTCTAAACATAAATTGGTTTTAAGAGCAGAGGAAAATGACGAAAACGAAGATACTTATTATCTGATCATTCATGATAAAATTCGTCACAAACCTGCTTTGCTGATTTTCAGCCCAAACGAAACAACGCTTGAAAAGTTGCGTCCGTTCCTTTCGGTAGAGCTTAAGAAAAAGTTTATGTCCATACATCCGTTCACCCAAAAATAATTTGTTTTTTTAAACCGTTTTTTGTTACAGCAAAAAACGGTTACTTTATTGTAACTGTTTTCTGTTACAACTTTAATTGACAATTATCATTCTAACTGATATAATTAAGGAGTAGAAAGGTGTAAAATTTTGTAATTTCGAGGTGAGACAGAATGGCTATTCTTAACAGAATTAAGTTTGACGGACTTTCAAGCCGTGAATGGCTTGTGTATAGATATCCGAACGAGAAGATTGTTCTTGGCTCCACTTTGATTGTTGGTGAAGGTCAGGCAGCTGTATTTGTATATCAGGGTAAAATTGCGGATGTGTTTACCGCAGGCGCTTATGTTCTGTCAACTGGAAATCTTCCTATTCTCGGTAAATTTGTCAATATGATCTACGGGGGAGACACTCCCTTTCCGGCAGAGATATATTATGTAAATCTTGCCACAAAGCTTGATATGTTCTGGGGAACGACGGATGCTATACAGTTGATTGACCCTAAATATTTTGTAAGGTTGCATATCCGTGCGTTTGGTCAGTTAGGTGTCAAAATCTCTGATATTCCTGCTTTTCTTCGTAGTTTGATTGGCTCACTCGGAAATTCCGCAGTAAAATATCAGGCTGTTGTAGAATTTTATAAGGGTGTCCTTAACACTAAAATCAAAACCATTATTTCGGATATTATCATCAATCAGAAGATATCTGCATTTGAAATCACACCGAAACTCGAAGAAATATCTGCTTCGGCTTTGACAAGACTGACACCCGATTTTGAAAAATACGGTCTTGAAATCGTCAGTTTCTATATACAATCCATTAATTTTCCTGATGAAGATACCGATCAGATTAATAAGATTCTTGAAGATAGAGCCGCTTTTGAAATTATGGGTGATAACAGATATGCCACAAAACGCTCTTTTGATGTTTATGAGGGGGCTGCCAATAATTCCAATGGTGTTGCAGGTGCTTTTGTTGCCGGAGGAATGGGATTTGGAATGGGAAATGCTATGTTGAATCATTCCAACTCAACGGTTGAACCGGTTATGGATACAACCATAGAGTGTCCTAAATGTAATAAGCAAAATAAAAAAGGAACAAACTTCTGCTCCTGTTGCGGTGCTCCTTTGAAGGTCAAAAAAATCAAATGCCACAGTTGCGGTGCAGAGCTTGAAGAAGGTGCAAAATTCTGTAATAACTGCGGTGCTTCGTTAGCAAAAAAAATATGTACCTGCGGTGCTGAATTGGCTTCCGACGCAAGATTTTGTCATAACTGCGGTGCGAAACAGGAGGAATAAGCTATGAAAACAAGTAAATTTTCATTTATCGGTTTGATTCTGTCCGTTATATTCGCTTCCGGTCTTTTTGCGTTAGTGTTCGGTGTTTTCGATGTCATGGCACAACCGTACTCTGAACTGAAACTTCTTTTTATTGGCATTAATGTCCTTATCATCATGTTTTTGTCAATGTTCTCCGGTTTGCTGTGCAGCAAGATAACACTGCCCATGTTTTCGGCAATAGCGATTATCACCTTGGTTTATACAATATTACAGGTTGTCGCTTTTGTTATGTTTAATCTTTATTTTATTGCCGATCAGATTAATATGTATGTCCTGTTCCAAATTGCACTACATTTCATTTATTTTGCAATCGTTCTTCCTCTCGGAAAAGCCGGATATTATATTGCTCATAAAAATATCTGATAATTAAAAAAATATAAAGGAGTTATTTATATGTCATTATCTACAGTTTGTCCGCAGTGCGGAGCACCTGTTGCAGCAGGCATCACCGAATGTAAATATTGCGGAGAGAAAATTCAGGTTGCTGCACCTCCCGTACAGCCGCAAAATCAGCAGCCGGTTCAGCCGCAGTACCAGCAACCGATACAGCCTGTACAGCAGGTATATGTTCAGCCGAACGCTTATCAGGCAACGGGCATCAATCCGGCATGGCCGGTTAAGAGCAAGGTTGCCGCAGGACTGCTTGCGATTTTCCTCGGCGGTCTGGGGATCCATAAATTCTATTTAGGTCAGGTGGGAATGGGAATTCTTTACCTTCTTTTCTGTTGGACATATATTCCGGTAGTCATAGGATTTATAGAAGGTATTATCTATCTTTGCTCTAATGACCACAATTTCCAGGTCAAGCATCAGGTACGATTGCAATAACAAGTTAAGCACATAAGGGCAGCTTTTGGGGCTGCCCTTTTTGCATAAAGTGAGGTATTGAAGATGATTTATACACTGACATTCAACCCGTCTGTGGATTATATTGTACGGCTTGAAACATTTAAAGAAGGATTTACCAACCGTACAAAAGGGGAGGAATATTATTTCGGGGGAAAGGGGATCAATGTTTCTCTGATACTTTCGGAACTTGGAATTGAAAGTACTGCCCTTGGCTTTATTGCCGGCTTTACAGGTGACGCTATCGAAAAAAGTCTGAAGGAAAGCGGAATCTGCACAGATTTTATCAAACTGGATAGCGGCATTTCGAGAATCAATATAAAAATCAGATCAGAAACAGAAAGCGAAATCAATGCACAAGGACCTGACATAGATAAAGCGGCACTTGATTCTCTAATGAAAAAAATTGATCATATTTCCGAAGGTGACACACTTGTTCTTGCGGGGAGTATTCCAAATACCATGCCGGACAATATTTATGAAACGATACTTCAAAAGCTCATTGGTAAAAAAGTAATCATTGTTGTGGATGCTTCAAAAGATTTGCTTTTGAAGACGTTGAAATATCATCCTTTTCTAATCAAACCAAATAAGCAGGAGTTGGAAGAACTGTTTGACACAAAAATCAATAGCTCCGCCGATATTGAAAAATATGCAGCGGAGCTGAAAAACAGGGGAGCAGTCAATGTTCTTGTTTCTCTCGGTGGTGATGGTGCATTTCTTCTTGATGAATTTAGCAAAACACATCACACGGGAGTACTGAAAGAAAACGTACTAAGTACTGTCGGTTCAGGGGATTCTATGGTTGCAGGATTTATTGCAGGTTATGAAAGTCACAAAGATTATGATTATGCTCTCGGACTTGGTACCGCCTGCGGAAATGCCACAGCTTTTTCCAACGGACTTGCCAAAAAAGAAAAAATAACAGAAGTGTTTAACAAGCTTTTGGATTTGTAGTTAAACAGGCAGCGGCAGAAAAATACTCTGCTGCTGCCTGTTTCTTACGGTTTGGATAGGAATTTTTTTCTGATCCGGTATCACTGCACCAGTAAGTAGGCGGTTTCGGGGCTAACATTGAAGCTGGGGGTACAGATCAGCCAGTCGGTAATGTCGTTGACAGTATATTCACCTATGTGGCCGGCGTGAAGAGCATCAATGTAATACGGTTCCTGCGTGAGTTTTGCTTTGAATTTATCGCCATCAAAGCCGACAAGCTCAAACCAGATATGCTCCTTGGAATTGCTGGTGTCCTCTTCACGGTATTTCTGATCTGTATCAAGTCCAAGCTTTAATATAATAGTGTATTCATCGTTTTCTGCTGCTCTTTTCACAAAGCCAAAGCGCTCATGGGCAAGAGTTTTCATTCTTTCGGTTTCGGGCGTGCTGATAAAGAACATCGCATTATTGCCCCAATAGTTATCATAAATGTTGACCTTACTGAGAATATGTTTTTTTTCGTCATTTTCGTTTTTATAAACAAAAATCAGGCTACTTTTTGAGTTGTGCCCGTTCTCTCTGTCCGCAAGTCCGCCGAGAGTAAGATTATTGTATTCAAAAATACCATCCGTCCATGGTACATAAGTGACTACGATCGGGATATTGTCACCAATCAGACCGATAAAAAGTGACTCTTCATCTTTTTCGTTTTCATACCTGTCAAGTAGTCTGCCTGCAAGACTTTTGATGATTTCATAATGATTTTTGGCGTTTTCCGAATCGGATTGTACGATTTCAAGCTCTGTGATTCCGCAGCGGCAAAGACCATGCGTATGAAGCCATACTTCTCCGTTGTCGGCTGAAATTGCCTGCACGCTGTACATTGCTTCACTTCCCGGCGGTACGCTTGAAGTGGCAGCCATGTTCACCCAGCGTGCCGACAGCAGTTTTTCTGCACTTTCATCCATAACAGCCGCTAAATCAGGTACGATTGCTGTGGCCAGTTTCAACTGCAAATGATAGGACTTTTTGCTGTCCTTATGAAATTTCATAAATATCGTGAGAGCCTTATTTGCCCTTTCCAGTGCACTTATTTCCGCTTCGTTCAGCTGTTGCTTCTGTATTCCCATCAGACCGGGAAATTCAAAATCTCTGTAAACATATCCTACTGCAAATCCTTCGCCGTCGTATTCGAGGGAAATGAATCCCGGATTTTCGTCAGTCGGCTCTTCAATAGATATGACTTTGACTTCTTTTATTTTTCCGAGTTTTTCACCTATATTTTCCGTAGGGT
The DNA here is from genome assembly GCA_900317395.1 of uncultured Eubacteriales bacterium. GTDB lineage: Bacteria > Bacillota > Clostridia > Oscillospirales > Acutalibacteraceae > UBA1213. Next base: position 5,555 of record ONGS01000074.1, read on the forward strand.
CGATTGCAGTGTCCGAAGGAATCACAATCATGAAGGAATCTTCCTCCCAATATTGAAGCGGCTGTTCTTTAATTTGTGGTTTTGTATTCTTTTTTGTTTTGTTTTTAAAATCCAGTAAACCCATCTTTAAAACCTCTCGTTGATTTAGTAAAGAATTATTTTGATACATTTGACTCAAAACTCATTTCATTATAGCATAACGAAAGAGAAATTGATATCAGCGTTTTGAACATATTTTTAGCCTGACTTTTTATATACGGTTATTCTACACATAAATACAAAATGTATAAATTTGGTGTTTTATACGATAAGTATCCACGTTCCGTTATGTAAGAGGATACTGTTCGAGAAATTGAATTCTGAATCCTATTTGTACGCATTTCGCTCAACATAAGCCATTATTCTGTTATATACAATAATGTAATATACCAAAATTGATACGGGCAGAGTAACAAGTATATTAAGTTCAAGTTC
>ONGS01000252.1 GCA_900317395.1 uncultured Eubacteriales bacterium
GATTACTATTATCTTGTTCGGCTAATTCAATGAGAGTATCTACTTCAGTGATGCTGGAAAAGAAATCAGTAGTTGCTTCATATTGATATGACATCGCCAAACTCCTTAAACCACATCTTTAATCTTAGGTTTACAATATCTTTGTCGGAAGTGCGCTTAGATAGAGAGTCTTTAATTTCGTCGATTAATAAGAAAGACTGAAGTCTGTTGTATATTACTTGTTTGTTTTCGAGAATATAATTCATAGAAAGCCGTTCGAAACTTGGCATAATGAAGTCCGCAATAGTTTTGTATATTTTAGTGTTTTCAGTGCTGATGTCTCGGAAAGCCTTGTCAACTCCGAACACTTCAACTACTTTTTCAATGGTAGAATTAAAGCGATCCTTATACTGTTGTTTCTCTTCTTCGGAACAGTTTCTATGAGTATTCATATATTCGTTAAGATATTGGACAAGCTTTCCTTTATATCCATTAAGATAAACATCGCCGTTGTCATCTTCTTTTATATTATCACTAATTGCAAAGTACCTGATAATAAACTCAACATCTAAATATCTTTGATGAGGTTTTTTTAAGTGTAATATTTTTAGGAAATCATTATTTTCTTTACAGAGTTCCTTTGCTGCGTCATTTAGTCTGCCACGATACATACAATTACGCAGTTCCTGATAGTTCAAAGTAACAGCGCCGCGGTTAAGCCGCATAAATATATCATATTTAATATCGGCATGAGAATCTTTTTTGATGACGTTTACACGAAGCATACCGTCATCCAGCAGACTTTTAGATTTAGGCGGCAAATCTTTATACTTGAGTTTGTTTAGTTCGCAAAGAACTTCGAGTTTTGTCAGCGCGAATTCGTTATCGTAATAATTCTTAATGCTTGATAGGCGCTGCAGTCCATCAAGAACAAGCCAGTTTCCGTTTTCCTCCTCTGCAAAATATAAAGGAGGGATAGGTACGTTCATGATAACGGACTCTATCAGCGCTGAGGCTTTATCGTATTTCCAAATCATATTACGTTGAAAGGGAACTTCAAGAATAATCTTTCCTCTTTTTATAAGATCATATAAATATTGAACAGAGTAGTCATATGAAATGGTATTTAGATATCTTTTTTCTTTGGGGACATCAATTGAATAAGTTTCGTTTTCGTGCTGGAAAATATCCGCCATAAATACATCCTCCAAATGTGAATTTATTTATAAATTAGTATACACAATTTTTTATAAAAAAGCAATGAGTTTTTTGTAAAAACTATATTTGAAAAACTATTGAAGCACTATATAAGATGGAATATCGTAAGTAAATGAAAAAAGATGAATATTTTTGAAAATGAACGGATGTTATTGAACACCATTTGATGAATCTGACTGGAGTCCATCTCCTTCCATACTTGTAGATATAAAGGATATTATAGGGGTACGCTGATGAGGAAAGTCAAAGTTGATGGATGCATTTGTACGCGATCTTTAATCTTCCGATATTGATGCAAATATTATTCATATTAACCATTACCTTAAATCAGTTTCATTTTATTATCTCACATTTGCTTCAAAACAGCTAGAGATATCCGTTGATTCTTTCCAACCAGTGATATGGATTTGTTTTTGACAAGGCAATCTCAGAAAGGACTTTACCGTTTAGATCAAGATTGTCAAGAAATGTTTTCATGACGGCTTTCACAGTTGATTCCTTCAAATGATTATCAGGAGCGGCAAAAACAAACGCCACAACTTCTGAGAGCCGTTTGTGTTCAATATCCGAAAGTCTGTCCAAATCCAATAAAGCAGCTGCGATTTCCAAAGGATTTGTACTATCGTTTCTGCTTCTGATTTCATATTCCATAACGGCTCTGACAGCAATGTACTGTGTTTTTGTCATATCGGTTTTCTTGTTTTCTAAATTGCTGAGGGCTGTTTAGTAACACCGATTTTGTCGTCCAATACAGCGGCCGACCAGCCAAACAGCTTGCGAATCGCAGGCAGATAATTTTGCAAATTTCTTATTTTGGCTTTTGTTATCTCATTCATTCTTATCACCA
>ONGS01000244.1 GCA_900317395.1 uncultured Eubacteriales bacterium
AGGTTTAAAAAAATTTGTGATGGATTACTTGCAGAAGCTAAGAAATCAAACCCGGATGCATCGTATACAGTAATCCGTGAACAGGCATTATCATTGTTTCAGGCAGAAAAGAGGTGAAACAAAAATACTTGTTCAGAAACATATTTTGATAATTTTTTCAGCATATTAAAGGTGAAGGTAAAAATGATGATAAAGAAACAGGACACCGACCTGATAGAGGATCAGGCCGCTAACCCAAACAATTATGGGGAGCATGAATTTAAGAGATGGAATGCACTGGTAGAAGCCGAGAAAGAACGGCAGCGTCGTGAGGGAAAAGCCAGTGCAAAGAGAGGTGGGTGATTGGATGAAAGTACCTTGCAATATTTATCGCAAAGGATTCGGTCACAAACCAGAAGGGGCAGAAATCGGAGAAATTCAAAACAACTTAGATATTCCTGAATGCGTAGAAATCCAAACTATCGCGGATGTGCTTGTGCATGGTGGAAACATCCGGATAACTGCTTGTACTGGTAGGGGTGATGAAGACTTTAAATCGGGGCAGCTAGTAGGGATTGACTGCGACAACAGCATAACTATAAGAAACAATGGTAAAAGCACAAAAGTAATTGCACCTACTATTTTAAGTCCGGAAGATGTGCGAAACATATTGGTTTCAAATGGTATATATCCGAGTTTCCAGTACAAAACATGGTCAGATACTAAAGAATGGCCCAGGTTTAGAACAGTTTTTGTACTGGATAGACCGGTTAGCGACAGCGCGGAATATATGGCGATTCTGCAATATACCGTCAGTTTGTTTTCTGAATACCATGCGGATCGGGGAGCCGCCACTTTATCGCGCGTGTTCTTTGGAAGTCAAGCCGGGGAGACATGCTTTTCAGATTTTGAAGCCGTCACAAATGCAGATGCAATTTTATCAAAGTGTGATGTAGAGAAGTGGAGAGAACAGCTTGATAAAAGCAAAAGCAAAACTTCCGTCAATAATAAAGAGAGACGCAAAACAAGGAAAACAAGCGGAAAAAAAGGTGAAACCGCCAACCTGAGAGTAATAGAAGCGATTCAGAACCATAACACTGAGTATCTGAAAAGGCGTATCGGAAACAAGCGTATACTCTTTGATAACCAGAAAGAACTTTATGACTATATCTATCGCTTGCCCCTAGATGAATTGCTTGGAACAGAAAAAGGAACGCCGTTTTGCTGCATCCTTCCGGGGCATGAGGATACAAACCCGTCAGCAAGCGTTTTTCAGACACCTTACGGAGTATGGAAATATAAGTGCTTTGCCAACTGCCTAAACCAGACGAATGGAACAGCACTAAACATTAAACAACTGATTGAATTGATAGGGGATTTCAAAAGCGAATTCAAAGCCATTGAGTTTATCTGTGCAATTTACAATCTGAAGATAAAAAAGACCGCATGGAGTGAAGAACAGCTTGCAAATATTGACCGGATTCTGAATTGTATAACCGCCGCAGATGGAGAGGACGCTTTTTCTATGATATGCCCGACAGCTGCAAAAGTTACACGAAATGCAATGCTGACATACATCCAAATCTTACAACAGGCAAAAAATACAATATACCCTGAAAAGACAGGAGATGGAAATGTCATTTTCTACTTGTCAACACGGAGACTTGCGGCAGCAGCCGGGAAGAAATCACCGGCACAGGTGCAAGGATACATTAAGCAGCTATGTTACTGCCATATGCTTGAGATTCTGGATGATAAGGACATACCGAAGCCAATGCTTCAAAAAGCCATTGAAGCACAGAAGGAAGGGCAGAAACGAACAGCTTTTTACTGCATTCCGTCATTCGTGCTTGAACGAACAATATTGATTGAGGAATACGGCATAAAGTGGAAAGCAAACGGATACCGCACAAAGGGCATTTCTTATGAGATGTTTTTCCGAACAGAACCAGAAGAAGCAGCCCGATTATATCCGGAGAGCAGAACACGGATATGCAGAGATTAGCGATATTATGAAGGATTTGCGTCAGGCTGAGTTAGACACAAAGAGCGCTATCAGAAATTACTACGGGAAATACAATGAAGATACGCGCCATTATACCGGCGATCAGTACGCAGAT
>ONGS01000133.1 GCA_900317395.1 uncultured Eubacteriales bacterium
CACTACTTTATTAATGACTGTTACTTTCGTTCCGCCGGCGAGCCGTCGGAGCCAATTCGCGTATTCGTTCGTTGTCACTCACTACTTCATTAATGACTGTTACTTTCGTTCCACGTTTCAAGTTTGCTGTCAATATCACTATTTACATTTTCTTTTTCACTTTTGTTATATAATAAAAACTTCCTTGCGAAGAAATTCCACATATAGACAAGAACTACCGCAAGCATTTTACCAATAATGTAATATTTGTCTGTCGGGATCAGCGAACCGAACACTGCGTTTTTTACAAGAAATCCTTCTCCGAATATTCCGTCAAGTGCAAACGGAGCAATAATCAGTTGTGTCAGTCCCAAGCCAACAATACCTATCACACCAAACACAATAAAATCAAGCACACGGTTTTTGACCTTTGCTTTGGAAAATACCCAAAATGTCGAAATGATATAATTGACCGCAAGTCCAACAATAAAACCGAAAACTGCGGCAATATCCTCGGACATACCAAAAAGCTCACGGAAAAAGATCAGCACTGCCATATCTGCTACCGTTGCAATACCTCCGACAAAAAGGCTTCTGAAAAACTGTATGAATGTATTATTGGTTCCACTGATAAACAATTCTTTTAGCTTCATTTATTTTCATTCCTGTTAATCACAAAATTAAAAAGTAAAATACTACAAATGTTATTTTAATGCAAAATAACCAAAATGTCAACTGTTTTGTTATAAAAAACAATATCAAAGAACAAAATCGCCGGTACACGGTCATTGTAATTCATGTGTACCGGCAATTTTTATGATAATATTTTTTCCAGCTTATCCGCCGCTTCTTTGGCTTCGTCGCTTATCATACTTTCGATTTTTCCTTCGTCACAGGCTTTTGCGTTTTTCGGGTCAATCGGAAATTGTGCAATCACATCAATGCCATATTCCTTTGCAACTTCATTAAGTTTACTTTCTCCGAACGGATAATGCTTCTTTCCGCAGTCGGGACAGGAAAAATAGCTCATGTTCTCAATAATACCTAAAATCGGAATATCCATCAGCTTTGCCATCTTTACGGCTTTACCCACGATCATTGATACAAGATCCTGTGGTGAAGTCACGATAATGATTCCGTCAAGCGGAACGGACTGATATATGGTAAGCGGTACATCACTTGTTCCCGGGGGCATATCGACAAACATATAATCAATATCTTGCCACACAACATCGCTCCAGAACTGCTTTACCGTTCCTGCAAGTACAGGACCTCGCCATACAACAGGGTCTGTATCGTTTTCAAGTAGAAGATTGACCGACATTACATCAATTCCGCCTTCTGTTTTGACAGGAATGATACCCTTTTCACTTCCCATCGCTCTTTCTTTGATTCCGAAAGACTTCGGAATGGAAGGCCCGGTAATATCCGCATCAAGAATTGCCGTATGATAACCTTTTCTGCTGAACATGACTGCCATAAGCGACGTGACGATCGATTTTCCTACGCCGCCCTTGCCGCTGACAATTCCTATTACTTTCTTCACACTGCTGTATTTGTTCAGCTTTTCATGCAGATTCTGTACGGCACCGCCTTCTCTTGAAGAACAGCTCACGCCGCATGTATTACAGTCATGTGTACATTCTTCTACTTCTGCCATTAAAAACACGCTCCTATTATTAGTAGTCAGGATTCAGCAGTCATCAAACGACCGCATTTGGTTCTATTATTCCCCGTCTGTATCATCAATATTTTCCGTTATCTCATCAACCGGCTCATCTGTCGATTCTCCGCCTTCCTCTGTTACATCATCGAGCTCATCGGGTTCATAGTCTTCTGTTTCGGCGAGCTTTTCTGCTTCTGCACTTTTATCTTTAATAGAAATATCCAGCTCATAGCCACTGAGGAAGGTATATGGTATACCGTAACCCAGAGCTACTGCGGCAAGACTTACTACTTCGGGGCAAGCCGAAAGATCCAGCGGGAACGGTATTCCTGTTGCTGCCGCCGCAAGAATAATGTAAAGTGCAGGAAGATCAACCAAAATGAGGGCTGCTGCAGAAAAACGCTTTACCTGTTTTCCATCGCCAACTCTTGTCGCATAAAACAGCACCAGACCAAAAATGACAAAAACAAGTGCTTTGAGGAGAATGATCGCCGCATTGTCAAGTCCTGTCGAGTTTGTGATCAGTCCAATAAAGAAATAAGCACATATCACATATGCAATTACCAAAAACGCCGAAAATATCAGTCCCGATATATCCTTTTTCTTATTCATAAAAAATTACCTCCAAATTATTTTTTTTTGGCTACAAGACACAGCCAGCCTTTTTCCTCATATTTGTCAATGATTTCCAGACTCTCAGGAAGAGCAACCAGGACATCATCCAGTCTTGTATCAATAATGCCGCTCATAATGTATATGGTATTTTCATCCATATGTTTTTCGATATCTTCCGACAATAATATGATCGCATCCGCTACAATATTGGCGGTGATAACATCATATGTTCCCTCGACCTTATCAGCAAGGTTGCCCTTAATGCCTGTATATCTGTCGTCAACCTGATTGAGTTTTGCATTTTCTCTTGAAGCCTTTACTGCCATTTCGTCAATATCAATGCCTTCTGCACTTTCTGCGCCGAGCAGAAGGGCTGCAACGGAAAGAATACCGCTTCCACAGCCGACATCCAGCATTTTATTTCCTTTTTTGATATATTTTTCAAGAGCTTCAAGACACAGTCTTGTTGTTTCATGCGTACCCGTACCGAACGCAAGTCCCGGTTCAAGATTCAGCACAATTCTTCCCTCAGCATTGTAATCATCACGCCATACGGGACGGATCAGCAGTTTTTCTCCGACGTTGATCGGGTTAAAATACTTTTTCCAACTTGTCAGGCAGCTTTCTACATCACAGCTGTCCGAACTTACTTCATGCTCTATACCTTCTGTGTCAAGCCGTTCCTTTATATAGGAAATTGCTTCAGCAGGATTTTCCTCGGGACTAATATAGATGTGTATTTTTCCGTGCTCCCTGTCCTTTTGCAAAAGCTCCTCATCGATCAGGTCAATATTCGCAATTTCAAGAACCTCTGCTTCAAGGCTTGAATAATCTTCAATATAGATTCCGTAAGGTACTGTCATCTGTGCAATATTTCCTGCTGTTTCGACATCCTTTGCTGAAACGGTCACGATTATTTCTGTCCAATCCATTTTCTTTTTCCTTCGCCTTTCTTTTTGATATCCGTTGTTTGTAATGCTTTTTCAGAAGAATTGCATTTTGGTTTATCGCTTTTATCTTTATAGATATTCTTGTTTCCGCTATTATTTCCCACAGCAAACTTAATATCGATTCCTTTTTTAACAGGTGATACGGTAAAACCGCCCACAACTCCGACAAAGAAAGCTAAAAGTGCTATGAGTATCGCTGTTGATTTATTCATATATCTTCCTCCGGGTTAATAATATTTCGATTACATACATACTATTATAATGCAAAGTGCAGGTAAAAACAATAATAATTTGGGTTATTTTTTCATTATAGCTCCCTTTTGCCTTCTACCGACTTTCCTTTCCCCGATTCAGGCTATTCCCTTACACTATAAAAAGATATAGATTTTATCTATTAAAAAAGCGCAAAAAATTGCTAAAATCTATTGACTTTATGAAAATCAGGTGCTATAATCAATCCATACCAAACAGATAGGATTTCTTCGGGTATCAATCTAAGTTATTAAGGAGGCACATTTTATTGAATTTATTAAATGAAACAAAACAGAACTTCAGGAACGGGCGAATGTGCCGTTGTTGTATATGATGTTTTTACAGTAAATAACAAAAGAGAACTTTAAATTTAAAAGTGAGGTATTTTATTATGAGCGAAAAGAATTATAGATTTGAGACACTTCAGCTTCATGTAGGACAGGAAGAGGCTGACCCGGTAACAGATGCAAGAGCAGTACCGATTTACGCTACTACTTCTTATGTTTTCCACAACTCGCAGCACGCTGCAGACCGCTTTGGTCTTCGTGACGCAGGCAACATTTACGGCAGACTGACAAATTCTACACAGGATGTACTCGAAAAGAGAATCGCTGCTCTTGAAGGTGGCGTTGCCGGTCTTGCTGTAGCTTCGGGCGCAGCTGCTATCACTTATACGATTCAGGCTCTTGCTCAGGCAGGCGATCACATCGTTTCTCAGAAAACGATTTACGGCGGCAGCTACAACCTTCTTGCACACACACTCCCGCAGTACGGTATCAAGACAACTTTTGTTGATGCACACAACCTCGAAGAGCTTGAAGGCGCAATTCAGGAAAACACCAAGGCAGTTTATATCGAAACTCTCGGTAACCCGAATAGTGATATTCCTGATATCGACGCTATCGCTGAAATCGCACACAAGCACGGTCTGCCGGTAGTCGTTGATAACACATTTGGTACTCCGTACCTGATTCGTCCGATCGAACACGGTGCAGATATCGTTGTTCATTCTGCTACTAAGTTTATCGGCGGTCACGGCACAACGCTCGGCGGTATTATCGTTGACAGCGGTAAGTTTGACTGGAAAGCAAGCGGTAAATATGCTCCTATTGCTGAACCTAACCCGAGCTATCACGGCATTTCATTCGCCGATGCTGTAGGTCCTGCTGCATTTGTAACATATATCCGTGCTATTCTTCTCCGTGACGAGGGTGCTGCAATTTCTCCGTTTGCCGCTTTCCTCCTTCTTCAGGGAACAGAAACACTTTCACTCCGTCTGGAGCGTCACGCTGAAAACACAAAGAAAGTTATTGAATATCTTTCAAAGAGTGAATATGTTGCTAAAGTCAACCATCCTTCACTTGCTGACCATCCCGACCACGCCCTCTACGAGAAATACTTCCCGAACGGCGGTGCAAGTATCTTTACATTCGAGATCAAGGGCGGTCAGGCAGAAGCACACAAATTTATTGACAACCTTAAAATATTCTCACTTCTTGCAAACGTAGCGGATGTAAAATCACTTGTGATCCATCCTGCTACAACAACACACTCACAGCTCACCGATGAAGAACTCGCAGATCAGGGCATTTCACAGAGCACGATTCGCCTTTCAATCGGTACGGAGCATATCGATGATATCATCGAAGATCTCGATCAGGCGTTTAAAGCAGTATTTGCCTGAGTTATATAAAGTTAGATAATAAGTGTATTCATCTTAAAATTTCAGACATTTTCCATTTACATTGGAAACCTCCCATTTTAAAACATTCTTCGGGTTCGGCCATAGCCCGACGGATAAAATACAGAGCGCTGACAGCCTAGCCAACTGTCAGCGCTATTTTTATGTCAGAAATATGTGTTTTAACGCCCACAATCACTATTCTCAGGGAAATTTAATGGCACATTTAAAGCATATTTAAACATTATTTACATATTAGAAACAAAATCGTGTTATAATCATCTAAATTATGACGAAAGGATCCATGTCAATGATAAACGATTATTACTGTTGTAGTTTTCCTAATGATGTTTCACGCAATGAACTGGATTTTTCTCCTGTTACTCCCGAAAACAAACAAGAAATAAGACGTGCAGTCCGCCCTTTGAATATATGTCTGGTATCTGCTATATGTGCATTGACTGTTCCTGCATTGATCGTCATGTTTTCAGATGTTGGACCTGTCGAAACAATGGTGGTTTTCGGCGTATGGTCGGTCTGTATTGCCATATGTGTCACTGCCCTTATCAAAAGGATCCCGAAAAACAGCGGTGTACTTCATGGTGAGGTCAGAAACAAATTCACAACAGGTAATGCAATCATCAACAATCCTCATGTCGGTGCATGGATTCCGGTAACCGGTCAGTTCTGCTGCGATATCCGATACCGTCAGAGCAGTGCCGGCGAACACAGTGAACTGCGCCCGGGCGATAAAGTTGTTATTTACAAAGTAAATAATAATATGATATTTGCTATGAAGGATGAACAGCGGCTTTCTGCGTAATTGCCTTAAATGGAAAAGTGATATTGTATAAACAAGAAACATACACTCACAAAATATATTGTGATGGTACAATCATCTAAAGAAGAAAGGAAGATTAATGATGTCATTGAGAATAATATGCTTTCATAATCCCGATGAAATCAACGGCTGGCTGAGCAACTGGTATCTGTCGGATTTTACAGTTGACGGAATCAGATTTTCATCAATGGAACAGTACATGATGTACCAAAAAGCAGAGCTGTTCGGTGACAAGGAAATTTCAGCGGAAATCATGAGTACCGATAATGTCGGAAAAATCAAGGCACTGGGAAGAATGGTAAAAAATTATAATGAAATCATATGGAACGGTATGCGTCAGGTGATTGTCTATAACGGACTGTATGCAAAATTCAGTCAGAATGATGATCTGCGTGATAAACTGCTTTCCACAGGAGAAAATATTCTTGCCGAATGTGCTGTACAGGATAAAATCTGGGGTATCGGTATTTCCATGAAAGACGATTTACGCTTTGATATGGAAAACTGGAAAGGACAGAATCTTCTCGGCTTTACAGCAATGGTGGTAAGAAAAAGGTTAAGGGTGAAAAAATAGACAGCGCGTCTTGTGCACCGGATTTATTCAGTGCTTCCTTAAAAAATAATAATTCAGGAGGGATTTTTTATGAGTATGGCAGGTGTGTACACAGAGGCAAGCAAAGAGCTGATCGAAAGCCTGAAAGGAAAATCCGAAGAAGATCTTTTTGATTATCTGGAAGAAATTGCCGAAGACATGGAAAGCAACAGTGATTGTGATGTTGATAAGCTCTGGCAGGGTATTCACTTTCTTTTGACAGGAGAAACAGACCCGATTGACGGAGACCCCATCAGCGAATTTGTTTTCGGAACAGAAACTTTTATTGATGGTGAATATGATGATTACATAGCGTATATCTTCCCGAAAGATATACAAAGAGTAGTTGATGCGGTCAGTAAAATTGATATTGATCGGTTGCCGGAAAAATTCGATCCGGAAAAGTTCGCAAAAGCAGATGTTTATCCGAATATCTGGATGCGTGATGACAGAAACGAGCTTGCTGAAATGCTGAAAGAAACCTTTACCGATATGTTGAG
>ONGS01000270.1 GCA_900317395.1 uncultured Eubacteriales bacterium
AGCCGCCGTACCCAATTCGCGAATCCGTTCGTTACACTCACTACTTTTTATAAACCGAAGTTTCTTCCCGCACATCAAGTTATAAGATATTTACTCAGTCTATTTTCAAGGCGAGCCGCCGTACCCAATTCGCGAATCCGTTCACTGCGTTCGCTACCTTAAATCCTGATTCCTATTCTCCGGCTCCTGAACTCTTTACAGCATAATGTTGATTTTATCTGTATTCATATCTTCTGCACCGGTCAAATTACAGCCTTTGATTTTTGCGTATTTGATATATTCGAGAGCGTCTTTTGTAATCAGCTCCCCTGGAGCAAGAATCGGTATTCCGGGTGGATAGCACATTACAAATTCAGCACATACTTTGCCAAGTGTTTCATCAAGAGGAAGCTGTTTTTTTTCTGCATAAAAAGCTTCCTGAGGGGAGCATACAACGTGCGGTTTAATATATTCGTGGTCAAGCATACCAACAGGACTTTTTGTGTAAAGTCGTTTGATCTCATATAATGCTGAAATTAGTCTTTCCACATTTAATATTCTGTCACCGACAGAAACAATAGCAAGTATGTTGCCAATGTCACCGAACTCTATCTGTATATCAAATCTGTCACGCAGGATATCATAGACTTCGATACCTGCCAGACCGATATCTCTTGTATGTACAGAAATTTTTGTCGGGTCAAAATCGAAAATATCATCACCGTTGATCAGTTCACGGGAGAATGCGTAAAGTCCGCCGAGCTTGTTGATCTCCCTGATACCGTAGGAGGCAAGGGAAGTAACGGTTTCAAAGATTTTTTTTCCGTTTAAAGCAAGATTTCTTCTTGCGATATCCACCGAGGAAAGCAGGAGATAGGAGGCACTTGTTGTTTGGGTGAGGTTGATGATCTGCCGTACATAGCCGGGATTGATATTTTTTCCTAAAAGCAGTGCAGAGCTTTGTGTCAGCGAACCGCCCGTTTTGTGCATACTTACCGCTGCCATATCCGCACCGACACTCATAGCAGAAAGTGGCATATAATCGCCAAAATAAAAATGTGTTCCGTGCGCTTCGTCAGCAAGTACTTTCATGCCGGCCGCATGGGCAATTTTCACGATTTCACGCAAATTGGAGCAAACACCGTAATAGGTAGGATTATTGACAATGATCGCCTTAGCATCGGGATTTTCTTTAATGGCAGTCCTGACGGATTCTACAGACATACCAAGTGGGATACCGAGTTGTCTGTTCAGTCCGGGATTAACATAAACAGGAACTGCACCGCAGACAATCAGTGCATTAATACTGCTGCGGTGTACATTTCTCGGCATGATAATTTTATCTCCACGCTTGCATACGCTCATTACCATCGCCTGTACGGCACTCGATGTACCGTTTACCATAAAAAAAGCGTGAGCCGCTCCGAATGCATCAGCCATAAGTTCCTCGGCTTCTTTAATGACACTGACAGGGTGGCAAAGATTATCAAGCGGTTTCATAGAATTGACATCAACACTCATGCACTGCTTTCCCAGAAACTCAGTAAGTTCGGGATTTCCCTTGCCTTGTTTGTGTCCGGGAACGTCAAAGGAGACGATTCGGTTTTCTCTGTATTCACTTAAAGCCTCAAAAATAGGCGCACGTTCCTGAGATAGCTTCATTGGTTCAATCCTCGTTGTAAACATTTGAGCCGCTGAAAATTTCGATCATTTCACGGCGAAGGCTGTTTGATATAGCAAGTCGTTCCTTTGGCGGAATTTCATATACATCGGTTTTAAAAAGATAATTCTGTAATTCCAGTTCTTTAATCAGCATCTGAGTGTGGAATATATTTGCCTGATAGACATTGATATCGACTGTGTCATAGCGTTTTAAGGTTTCATCTTTGATATAATCCTGAATAGAAGTGATTTTGTGGTCGATAAAAATTTTTTTGCCATGGGTATTTCTTGTAAATCCTCTTACTCTGTAATCGATCGTAATGATATCGGAATCAAAGCTGTCGATCAAAAGATCAAGAGTATTCAAAGGAGAAATTGTGCCACAGGTTGATACGTCAATATCCACTCTAAATGTTGCGATTGCATTACCGGGGTAGTATTCAGGGTAGGTATGCACTGTGACATGACTTTTGTCAAGGTGTGCTGCAATCGATTCCTTTGATTGATTGATAATGCAGCTTCCGCAGTTGCAAGAGGGGTCAAGTTTTTCGGGCAGTCCTTTTTCGGATATTAAAAGTGTTACGCTTGCACCCTGAGGATCATAATCCTGCTTTGAAATATTAAGGACAGAAGCGCCGATCATTTCCGTGACACGGCAAAGGATATTGGTAAGACGTTCAGAATTATATTGCTCGTCGATATAGGCAATATAATCCTTCTGTTCACGTTCGGTTTTTGCATAGCATACGTCATAGATATTAAAGCTTAATGTTTTTGTCAGATTGTTAAAGCCGTACAGTTTCAATCTTTTGTCCAATTATCAATCACTACCTTGTTTTATGTTCATTCTCCACTAAGTTTTTTCATGATCATGTTTGCACACATATATACATTACCGCCGCCAATCGTAATAATGAGGTCATCGGGTTGTGCCTTTTCGGTAACATAATCTGTTATTTCTTCAAATGTGTCGAACCATACACAGCCATCAATCTTATCAGCGAGGTCTTTGGAGTATATATTATATACATTGGTTTCTCTTACGGGGAGTATTTCCGACAAAATACAGTGGTCAGGGATAGAGAGTACTTCTGCAAATTCGTCAAGAAATGTATAAGTTCTTGAATAGGTATGAGGCTGGAAAACAGCCCATACATTTTTATATCCCATGCTCATAGCAGTTGTCAGAGTTGCTCTGAGTTCTGTCGGGTGATGAGCGAAGTCATCAGCTACCGTGATTCCGTTCGGTTTTCCGAGTATCTCAAATCTTCTGTGGGCACCCTTGAATTCTTGGAGAGCCTTTGCTGCCTTTTTGGGATCAACACCGAGCGAGATTGTTGCAGCGGCAGCGGCAAGAGCATTCATTACATTAAATTTACCGGGTACATTCAGTGTAACCGATGTCAAGCGTTCGCCCTTATAAATAATATCAAAAGTATCGCAAACGGAGTAATCTGTAATTTCTGCACGGAAATCATTATTTTCTCCGAAACCGAAGGTGATTACTTTTTTGCCCTTTTCTTCCATACCCTGAACACACTGCATTGTATTGGCATCATCACCGTTTACCACAAGTATTTCCGATGTCTGGTCGGCAAATTTTGTAAAGGATTCTTTGATACGGTCAAGCGTACCGAAATAGTCAAGATGATCTTCATCTACATTCAGTATTACCGTAATTGCAGGGTATAAATGCAGGAAAGTATCAACATATTCGCATGCTTCGCAGACGATAATATCCGATTTTCCCACACGGCTGTTACCGCCGATAAACGGCAATTTTGCGCCTATGATTGCTGTCGGGTCAAAATCAGAGGACGTAAATATCTGAGTAATCATCGATGTTGTTGTGGTTTTTCCATGAGTACCACATACCGCAACGGATTTCTTATATTTTTCGACAACAGCACCAAGCATGATACATCGTTCCACAGCAGGAATATTTTTTTCTTTTGCAGAAACAAGTTCGGGGTTGTCGAGTTTTACAGCAGCTGTATAGACAACAAGGTCTGCACCAAGTACATTTTCAGCAAAATGCCCCATTGTAACGGGGATACCGTATGAACGAATACGTTCCAGCGTATCGGATTCGGAAACATCCGATCCGGTAATTTCAAAGCCCTCGTTATGCAGGATTTCTGCCAAAGGACACATGCCCGAACCGCCTATACCTACAAAATGGATTCTTTTAACATTATCGAGCAAATGATCATAATTCGTAACCACTCAAAAACACTCCCACAAATATATTATTTTTATCTGCTTAAAAATCAAGTAATAAACGTAATAAAAACTGTCATATTGATATATTTATGCGGCAATATGACAAAAAATCTACACAGCTATTATTATATAATATATCTTTTTCAATTTCAATATTAGTCAGAATTTTATAGCAAAAATCCCGAAAAAAGCCATAATCCCAAAGTGAATTTGGGGAAATTTATATTTATGTATTAATGTTTGGTAAAAATATTAACTTACAGGGGAGAGAGTTAAAAGAATCTAACATAGAAAATTTATTCATTTTGATTGAGTTGACTCCCAAAAAAAGCACGATTTGAAAATCAGATTTCAATTCAAGCAGTGTTTTTATTGAATAATGAATAGTACAAAATCGCACGGAAAGGTTTCTATATAAAATTTATTTCGCAACAAAAAAATCGCATTTGACTTTTGTCAAATGCGAAACGACTTGGAGCGGATGACGGGGCTCGAACCCGCTACCTCAACCTTGGCAAGGTTGCGCTCTACCAGATGAGCTACATCCGCATATTTTATTTTGTCGTATCTCTCAGCGACAGTTGTTATTATAAACCAAATAACTTAAAATGTCAAGCATTTTTTAAAAATATTTTAAATTTTTTTCCATATTTTTTATTATTCAACCCTTTTTCGGCATAAAGATGAATAAGAGGTGGTTGTCATGTTTGATTTATTGTCAGATATTATCGGGAAAATTTCGTTTTTGTTTATTCTTCATGTCACGAGCACAGGTCAGTTCCCGAAACCGCTGTCAAGCGAGGAAGAAAAAGAATATCTGGAAAAATTCAGAAACGGTGATCAGGCAGCAGGGGATAAGCTGATCGAACACAATCTCAGGCTAGTTGCTCATATTGTAAAAAAATATTATGCAACGGGTGCAGATCCTGATGATCTTGTATCGATAGGTACGATAGGATTGATCAAAGCAATCAAAACTTTCAAGCTTGATAAAAATATACGGCTTTCAAGCTACGCTTCACGTTGTATTGACAATGAAATATTGATGTATTTCAGAAGTATCAAAAAAACGGCAAAGGATATTTCTATCAATGAAGAAATCGACTCGGACAGCGACGGAAACGCTCTTACCTTAATGGATATCATGTCGGTTGATGATACGATAGTTGACGATTTGGATATGAAAATCAAATCCGAAAGTCTTTCAAAGTATATTAAAGAAACATTGTCGCCAAGAGAGCGGCTTATCATCAGACTGCGATACGGTCTGGACGGCACCGAGCCGCTTACACAGCGTGAAGTTGCTTCCATGCTGAAAATCTCACGTTCCTATGTTTCGCGTATTGAAAAACGTGCGCTTGCCGCTCTGAAAAAACGGTATGAAGAAAAATAATTGTGCTTGATTTATTCCTATTCCT
>ONGS01000232.1 GCA_900317395.1 uncultured Eubacteriales bacterium
ATCCGAAGGGGAATGGATGAGCCAGGTAATCAGCTAACGCTGTTTCCACAAATTAACGGAACAGACGGATTTTTTATCAGTATGTTCAAAAAAATTAAGTGAAAAATTGGAGAAAGCCGCCTTTATGAAGAACTTATGAGGGAGAAATAATTGTACATTGTACATTGAAGAAGGGTGTGAGATATATGGACAAGGTTATGGAGCAGCAGTTTGATATCAAATCAATGTATGAAGACGAGTTGAAAGAGATGCTTTCGGAAATGGGAGAGCCTTCTTACAGAGCATCACAAATCTATCAGTGGCTGCAAAATGGTGTAAAATCTTTTGATGAAATGACCAATATTTCCAAGAAATTAAGGGAAAAACTTGTACAGAACTGCTATATATCTCATGCAGCTATTGAAAAAAAATTAATTTCGGCTTATGATGGTACAGTAAAGTATCTTTTTTCGTTTCACGATGGGGAAACTGTCGAATCCGTTCTGATGAAATATCATCATGGTTATACCAGCTGTATTTCGACACAGGTCGGCTGCAGAATGGGGTGTAGCTTCTGCGCAACAGGCAAAAGCGGGTTTTCCCGAAATCTTACGGCTTCGGAAATGCTTTCGCAGTTGCAGACCGAGCAGGAGGATAACGGCATCCGTATCTCCAATGTCGTGCTGATGGGAATGGGGGAACCGCTTGACAATTTTGATAATGTCATCAGGTTTTTAAAGCTTGTCAGCAGCGAAAAAGGTATGAATATAGGAATGAGGCATATTTCACTTTCTACCTGCGGTATTGTTCCGAAAATCTATGAACTGGCTGAAATGAAATTACAGCTTACGTTGTCCGTGTCACTTCATGCCCCGAATAATACGATCCGTAGCAGAACAATGCCGATCAACAGAAAATATGATATTGACGAGCTTCTGAAAGCCTGCCGCTATTACTGCAAAAAAACAGGCCGAAGAATTTCGTTTGAATATGCTATGATCGATGGAGTTAATGACAGCGATGCTTGTGCGGCAGAGCTGGGAGAAAAACTTCGTGGGATGATCGCTCATGTAAATCTGATACCGGTCAATTCCGTCAGCGGCACGGGATACCGGAAAAGCAAAAGGGAAAGACAGCAAAGTTTTATTCATGTCCTTTCAAAGGCAGGCATAACCGCTACCGTCAGACGAACTCTCGGAAGTGATATCAATGCTTCCTGCGGTCAGCTGAGGAGGAAAACTGCCACGGAAAGAGCGGCAAAGGGGGAAAGTTCAAAGTGAAGGTATATTCGCAAAGTGATATCGGGATGAGAAGAAACTCAAACCAGGATTACTGCATGACGGGATATTTCCCCGACGGAGCTGTATGGGCAATTGTATGCGACGGAATGGGCGGCGCAAACGGCGGCAGTACCGCAAGCCGTGTTGCAACAGAAAACATCGCTGAAACGCTGACCAGTGGTTATAGAACAGAAATGGATGGTATGCAGATCAAGGAATTGATCGAGCTTGCCGTAAGATATGCCAACAAAGCTGTTTATGAAATGGCTATGCACATTTCAGGTCTGGAAGGAATGGGAACGACAGTCGTATGCGCCATAGCAAAGGACGGCAGGCTTCATGTGCTTCATGCAGGTGACAGCCGTGCTTATCTGTGTACGGACGACGGGATCCGTCAGATCACAACAGACCATTCGATCGTGCAGGAGCTTGTAGAGGCGGGTCAGCTGACCCCCGAACAGGCAAGACGGCATCCGAACAGGAATCTTATCACAAGAGCCCTCGGAACGGAACCTTTGCTGCGAACCGATTATAACACAGTTGAATTCAAAAATAATGCAAAGGTCATAATATGTACCGACGGAATGTCAAATTATATTACAGACGAAAGCCTTCTGGAGTTTATCCGCCAAAACAGATGTGATGAACTTACGGATAAATTGATAGAGACCGCAAAAGAGCTTGGCGGCAGCGATAATATAACGGTTGCTGTTATAGAATGCTGAAAGGCTGAAAGGAGAAAAAGTGATGGATAAATACACGGGAAAACGACTTGACGGACGCTATGAGATACAGGAACTCATAGGCGTCGGCGGCATGGCTATGGTATATAAGGCTTATGACACGGTGGATGATAATACGGTTGCCATAAAGATCCTGAAGGATGAATTCCTCGGAAACAGCGAGTTTATCAGAAGATTCAAGAATGAATCCAAGGCAATTGCTGTTTTATCTCATCCTAACATAGTGAAGGTAAACGATGTGAGCTTCGGCGATAAGATCCAGTATATCGTTATGGAATATATTGACGGTATTACGCTGAAGGAATATATCAGTCACCAGCATGAAGTACCGTGGAAGGAAGCCGTACATTTTACCGTGCAGATTCTTCAGGCTTTACAGCATGCACATGAAAAGGGTATCGTTCACCGGGATATGAAGCCGCAGAATATCATGCTGCTTCAGGACGGTACGATCAAGGTTACTGATTTCGGAATTGCACGTTTTTCGGATAACGAAACACGCACAATGACCGATAAGGCGATCGGTTCTGTACATTATATTGCTCCCGAGCAGGCAAGAGGCGACAATACGGACGGTAAGGCGGATATTTATTCTGTCGGTGTGATTCTTTATGAAATGCTGACAGGCAAGCTGCCGTTTGAAGCAGACAGTGCTGTTTCTGTAGCGATCATGCAGATGCAGGCTGATCCTAAGCCGCTGCGTCAGATCAACGATAAAATTCCTGAGGGAATTGAAGAAATCACACTCAAGGCTATGAGAAAAAATCCGAACCAGCGTTATGCAAGTGCAAGCGAAATGCTGGAGGCAATTGAAATATTCAGACGCAATCCGTCGGTTAAATTCAATTATACCTATTTTGTTGACGAAACACCGACAAGACGTATGGATTCGCTGAACAATGTTTCTCTGTCTGCAAATGAAGCTGAATATGAAGATGATTATGATATCTATGAAGAAGAAATAGCGGTCAACCGTTCCAGAAGCATTGTCAGATGGATCACGGCATTGGTTGCCTTGCTGGTCGTTGTGGCAATCGGTATCATCATCTACATGGCTGTCGACAGCAGTATGAAGGCACATGAAACCAAGGATGTGGATGTTCCGAAGTTTGTGGGCATGATGTATGATGAAATCAAGGCGAACAAGGATTATAAATTCAAGTTTGAGATTACTGCGGATTATGATGAAAAGTCCCCTGTCAATGTTGTACTCAGACAAGATCCCGAACCGGGTTCAAAGCAGGTAAAGGAAAATGCAACGATCAAGCTTGTAATCAACAGTACAAGCACAACAACAGAGGTGCCGAAGCTCAAAAATTATACCGAGCAGGAGGCTATCACTAAGCTTGAAAATAAACATTTCAACTATAACGTATCCCGTGTCAACAGCGCAGAGGTAGCCAAGGGCTATGTGATTGACTGCTCACCGCAGGAAGGCACGGAAATGGAAATCGGTACAACGATCACCCTGATCGTCAGTGACGGACCTGCAACAGAGATGGTGGAAGTTCCCGATGTTACAGATATGAGCTATGACAGTGCGGTCGCTGCTCTTGAAGCAAAGGGTTTTGCAACACAAAAGACAACAGTGTCAAGCAATAAGCCTGAAGGAACGATCATTGAGACTGATCCGCTTGCAGGAAATCTTCTTACAAAGGGTTCACTGATTACGATTCAGGTCAGCGACGGAAGTAAAATGCTTACACCTGTTAAGTATAACGTAAAACTACCTGCTAATGAATATGCGGAGGTCAAGGTATCCGTATATGCGGAAGGTGCTAAAATCGATGAAGAATTGCTGATACCTGCTGAGGTTCAGTCAAAGCAGATCGAGGTCAACCCCAACGGTGCTGTCAATAACCAAAAGACGGTTGAAATTCAGATTGAAGGCACAAAATATATGGTTCTTGTTATGAACTTCAAAACAGGAGAAGTAAGACAGACCTATATCAATAGCTCCTATGTTCCCGTTCAGGGACCGCCTGAATCTTCTGTTGAATCAAGCGAGGACGAATCCTCAGAGGAGGAGTCAAGCGGTGAGGAATCGTCGAATGCTTCTGAACCGACAGAACCTGAAGAACCTTCTGAGCCTGAATCAAGCGGAGATGAACTTGATGAAACAAGGAAAAGGGCAAAATATGATATAGAAAAATATTTCGAAAGATTCTACTATACAGACGAAGACTATGCAGCAGGTGAGGGTATCGTATCTGATTATTCTTCAAAGATCGATTCGGCTCAGACAGAAGATGAGATATACAGTCTGATCGCAGGGGCAAAGTCAGAGATCAATAATCTTCCAAAGCTTGATCAGGAAACAACAGAGTGATAATGGAATCAGTTGGTGAACAATGGAAAAATTAACAGGACTGATCATAAAAGCAGTCAGCGGCTTCTACTATGTTGAAGCCGCTGACTGTGTATATGAATGTAAAGCAAGGGGCGTATTCCGCAAGAAAGGAATCAGCCCCTCTGTCGGCGACAGAGCCGAAATAACCGTACATGATGAAAATACAGCGGAGGTGGAGGGAATACTACCGAGAAAGAATTACCTTGTCAGACCGCCGCTTGCTAATCTTGACAGACTGTTTATTGTATCGTCTGTTTCACAGCCGTCACCGAGTACGCTGATTATCGATAAAATCAGTGCGGTTGCGGTCAGCAAAGGCATAGAGCCGATTGTTGTATTTACAAAATCCGACCTTGCAGACTGCAAGGAATTGCTTTCTATTTACCGCTCGGCAGGGATCAGAGCATTTGAATACAGCATTAAAGAAGAAACCGGAAAAGAAGAGCTGATTTCTCTTCTTAATGGAAAAATATCGGCTTTTACCGGAAATACGGGAGCAGGAAAATCCTCACTGCTGAATTCACTTTTTCCCGAGCTTGATATTGCCACAGCGGAAATCAGTAAAAAGCTTGGCAGGGGAAGGCATACAACACGCCACAGCGAGCTTTATAAAGTCGGCGGCGGATATGTAGCCGATACGCCCGGCTTTTCCACAGTGGATATCGAAAGATATGAAATGATCCGCAAGAATGATATCGCCGCTTGTTTCCCCGAATTTGCGGAATTTACAAGCGAGTGTATGTTTACCGGTTGTGCACATATCTGTGAAAAGGGCTGTGCCGTGATTCAAGCCGTCAACGACGGAAAAATACAGATATCAAGACACAACAGCTACAAAAAAATGTACGATGAAGTCAAGGATATCCCCGAATGGAAGAAGTAGATGGTTTGGAGGGTTAACGGTCCGTTTTCAGGAAGGGAAAGTTGAAAACAGGAGTACTCAATGTTACAAAGAAGATGTATTATAATCGGTTCTTCACCCGATACGGATATCGGTATCATCAAAAAACATTTGCGAGAAAATGATTTTGTTGCTTGTGCAGACGGCGGTTATGTTTATGCGGAAAAACTGGGAATAAAGCCCGATCTGATTATCGGAGATTTTGATTCATCAAAAAAACCTGCCCATGCTATATGCAGAATGATTGAACTTCCTGCCAGAAAAGACGATACCGATACTGTTTATACGGTGAGGGAATGTTTAAAACTCGGTTTTAAGGAATTTTTGCTGTTTGGCATGACGGGCGGCAGGATCGACCATACCTATGCGAATTTCTGTGTTCTTGCCGACCTTGCAAAAAAACAGGTCAGTGCAAGACTGATTGACCCGAAAAACACGATAGAAGTGGTTTTCAACAATAGTAGGATCATTGAAAACAGAAACGGTTGCGGCTTTGCAATTTTTCCTTTCGGGTGCGAAAGCTGTAATGTGAGTTTAGAAGGGTTTGAATATGATTTGCAAAAAGGAACGCTAACAGCGGATTTTCCTATTGGTGTCAGCAATACCATATGTTCCGATAAAGCAAAAGTTACCGTGCATGACGGTATGGCGGTCATTATGATAGAAGTATCGTAAACGACAGATAGATTATTTTTTTCTCTACTGTACTGTCCCCCAAGCACTAACCACTCCCTTCACACTTTTTCAGGAAACGAATACTATGTTATTGTACGGAGCAAGCATAGTCTGAGAAGTACGGAAAGGTATGAGAGTATGAGAAAATGTATCAGAGACGGAAGTGCATTTGCATTTAGTCTCGGGCTGCTTGCAGGGTTGGTTCTTCCGCAGAACTGGGTAGCAATCGTAGCGGCAGTGTTGCTTGTTATCGTTTCTTTTGTTACTCGATGCCGTTGTTGCGGAGGTTGGTGTTAGGCGCTTACAACGTCGGAACAGGAGGCTGCATATGAAAATAGTAGTTGTTGACAACCCGAAGTTCTGGGGTTTTTTTCTCAGGAGAATGTTCGGCATTAAAAAAATCCCTCAGCAGCGCACATAAAAATTGAATATCTGTTGAATAAAGTCACCAAACGGTACGGTTTTCCCGTATGTTTGGTGACTTTATTTTTTGTCGGGGGTTTTCTGCAAAATATTTATGACCGAAATAGTATGATAGTGGTTAGTGGTGAGTGGTTAGTGATCGGTGTTTAGCGTCCTGAACTTAACTTTTAAGCAGGGACATAAACTAACCCGGACCAATGATTAATTAAAAAAAGGGGGGAGTTAATTTGATGCCAAAAAGTGTTATGTGCGGAAATGAACTGACGGTGTATCTTTCGGGAGATATCGATCACCATTCTGCAAGAAAAATCAGAGAAGCAACCGATGCTCTGATACAGCAAAATCAGCCGAGTGTGTTGAAGTTGAATTTCGGCGGTGTTAATTTTATGGATAGCTCGGGAATTGGACTTATTATGGGGCGGTACAGAATGATGTTGCTGTACGGCGGCAGTGTAAAGGTTGTGAATGTACCCGAAAATCTTAGGAGAATTATGGAATTGTCGGGACTTTCCGGTCTGAATGTTTTTGAAAGAAGTGGTGAATTTTGTGAAAGTGTTAAATGAAATGACGGTGACATTTGAAAGCCGCTCCTCTAACGAAGCTTTTGCCCGTTCGGCGGTAGCGGCTTTTGTTGCTCAGCTTGACCCGACAATCGGTGAGCTGAATGATATCAGAACGGCTGTGTCCGAGGCGGTGACAAATTGTGTTGTCCATGCCTATAAGGAGAGTATCGGAAAAATCAGTATCAATGTACGGATCTTAAGCGATAATATTGTATGTATCCGAATCCGTGACAAAGGCTGTGGTATCGAGGATATCGACAAGGCAATGGAACCTCTCTTTACGACTGCACCCGAAGCAGAACGAGCAGGTCTTGGATTTGCTGTGATGCAGAGTTTTTGCGATATTGTGAAGGTGCGCTCCAACGTCGGCAGCGGAACAACCGTTACGCTGAACAAGCGCATCAGCCCGAGGGTCGGAAATGGTTGAGCGTGAGTTGACCGTCAGCGAGAATTTAGGGCTTGTTCATGCCTGTGCAGGTCGTTTTCGTGGACGGGGGATCGAATATGATGATCTCTTTCAGGCAGGTTGTATCGGGCTGATCAAGGCAGCAGACAACTTTGACCCCGATCTGGGCTACAAGTTTTCTACATACGCTGTTCCTGTGATTATCGGTGAAATCAAAAGAATGTTCCGTGACGGCGGAGCCGTCAAGGTTTCGAGAAGCCTGAAAGAACTTGGCTTAAAGATCAACAGGGAAACAGAGGCTTTTGTCAAAGCCAACGGCAGAGAACCTACCGTAACCGAGCTTTCCGAAAAGCTATCCGAAAAGCCCGAACTGATTACCGAAGCAATTTCTGCCTGCGCACCGCCCGTATCGCTGACCGTAACAAATGACGATGGAGAAATACAGACCGATATTCCTGTCGATGCGCCTGACGGAAAAATAACAGAGATCATGTCACTGAGAACGGAACTGGAACGGCTGGAAGATAAAGACAGAAAAATTATCGACCTGAGATTCTATAAGCACAAAACACAATCTGAAACGGCAAAAGACCTCGGCATGACACAGGTTCAGGTTTCAAGGCGTGAAAGAAAAATATTGATGTCTCTGCGAGAAAAGCTGATTTAAAATGGTATAATCTTCCAAATGAGGGAATATAGATTCATAGATAACTTTTACCGCACACCGAACAAGACAGCTTGGTGGAAGGTATATAAAAAATAGGAGAGGATCATCTATGGAATATTCGCTTAAAAAGGAGAACAGTGCTGTATGTGAAACGGTTCTGGATGCTGTTTCCGAACAGCCGCTGGATCTTGATTTCAGTCTGCCCGATTACTGCCCTGATATTGAAAGGATACTCAAATGCAGAATGTGTCCTTCCATAACTTCAAAAAGTATCACGGGTGACAGACTTGACGTTGACGGTGTTGCGGTGATAAGACTGTATTATCTTGACAGCAAAAAACAGGCGGTCAGGCTTTGCGAACACAGCAGTCCGTTTTCCTGCTCTTTTACGCTGAAAAATCCTGCCCCTGATATGGTATCTTCTGTACGGCTCAGAACGGAATATCTCAACTGCCGTGCCGTAAGCCCCAGACGGCTGGATATCCACGGTGCATTTTCGGTCATGGCTTGCGTTTATACAAGAGGGGAACAGGAGTATTGTACGGATATAGAAGGCGAAGATATTCAGCAGCGAAAGCATACCGAAGAGATCAGCCGTCTGATGGGATTCGGGCAGCAGCAGTTTTCGCTGAGCGAAGTGCTTGATATCGGTCAGGGCAAGGGAACGCCGGAAAGTATTTTGCGTACAGAACTGAATATTCAGCTTGCGGATTGCCGTGCCATAGATGACAAGTTAATGCTGAAAGGCGAAGCTGTGCTAAAAGTGCTGTATGTGACAGACCTTGAAAGCGGCGCACAGGATATCATGAGTTTTAACATACCGCTCAGTCAGATCGTAGATGTACAGGGAATCAACGACAGCACGATAAACGATATTTCCGTTGATGTGATGAGCTATGATGTATCGCTGAAATCGGAATATGACGAAAGCAGTACACTGATTACTCTCGATGCACGTTTGTGTGCGGTGGTGTTTGCCTATGCAGAGGAGAGTGTAGATGTCATTGATGATGCGTATTCTACGTCTTATGAGCTTGACCTGACCTATGAATCCGCACCGGTAAGCAGACTGATCGGTAACTTTAATATGACAGCCGCTCTCAAAGATGAAATCAGAACAGGCGATAACGGTATCACCAAAGTAATTGATATCTGGTGTGACAGTATTAACTCTATTGTATCAAGTGAAAACAACAAGCTGACAGTGAAGGGGAAAATCAACTGCTGTATGCTTGCGCTTGACAGTGACGGAATTCCGTTTTGTTCGGAAAAGGCAATGGATTTTTCGCTAACACCGGATATCGGAGAAAACAGCGGCAGGCTGAGTGCGGTTTCTGATATCACGGTAACAAATATCGGCTTCAGGATCACAGGGGATAATTCCGCAGAAATTAAAGCCGACCTTGCGGCGAGGATCTGTGTTTATGAAAAATCCAACTGTAAATGTGTCACAGCGGTAAGCTCCTTTGACGACAAAAAAAGAGAAAAGGACAAAGCCGCCGCAATAACCCTTTATTATGCAGATGAAGGCGAAAGCCTGTGGAATATAGCTCAGCTTTATTGTACTTCCGTTGAGGCAATAAAACTGGAAAATGAGATGACGGACGATGTGATACAGGCTCGTGCAATGATACTGATACCGATGTAAGGGGAGGGCGGCATTATGGAAGAAAGAAATATTTATCAAGATATAGCAAAGCGCACAGGAGGAGATATTTATCTCGGAATTGTCGGCCCTGTGCGAACAGGTAAATCCACCTTTATCAAGCGATTTATGGATACGCTTGTCATTCCGAATATCGAAAACGAAAGCAGAAGAGAGAGGGCCACCGATGAACTGCCGCAGTCCTCCGCAGGCAGGACGATCATGACGACCGAGCCGAAATTTATCCCCGAGGACGCAGTGGAAGTAAAGCTTGACGGCGTTTCAAGCTTCAGAGTACGGATGATCGATTGTGTCGGCTATATTGTGCCGAGTGCGTTGGGATATATCGAGGACGAAGCGCCGAGAATGGTCAAAACACCGTGGTTTGACGATGCGATCCCGTTTAATATGGCGGCGGAGATCGGAACGAAAAAGGTTATCACAGATCATTCAACGATCGGTCTTGTTGTGACTACAGACGGTAGTATCAGTGATATCGACAGAAGCGAATATGAAGAAGCCGAAGAAAGAGTGATTAATGAGCTGAAAGACATTAATAAGCCGTTTATTGTGCTTCTGAACAGTACCAATCCTTCCTCGGAACAGACAAAAGGGCTTGCAAAGAGTTTAAGTGAAAAATACGGCGTTCATGTTGAACCTGTCAGCTGTATGGATCTTGATGAAAACGAGATCAAGCGCATACTGGCAAGAATTCTTTTTGAATTTCCCGTCAAGGAAATCAAAGTTGATATGCCGAAATGGATTTCCTCTCTGGAGCAGGAACACTGGCTCAGGAGTGCTGTTTTCAGCTGTGTCAGAACAGCGGCACAATCTGCAAGAAAGATTCGTGAAGTAGCTGATATCTCCTATGACATAAAAAAATGCGAATATGTGACCCTTGCCGAAACAAGTGCGGTTGATCTTGGCTCGGGCAAAGCGAGAGTGAGAGTAGACCTTGACCCGTCGCTGTTTTACAGGGTGCTGGGAGAAAAAACAGGCTTGGAAATCAAAGACGAAGGTGCATTGCTGGATGCTATGATGGAGCTGTCAAGACTGAAGCGTGAATTTGAAAAGGTAAGAGAAGCATATAACGATGTCAACGAAACAGGCTATGGTATTGTCATGCCGTCGATGGATGAGCTGACTCTGGAAGAGCCCGAAATCATCAAGCAGGGCGGAAGATACGGTATCAGACTCAGGGCAAATGCGCCGTCTGTTCACATGATGAAAACCACCATCAAAACGGAAATTACGCCAATTGTTGGTTCGGAGCAGCAGTCCGAAGAACTTGTAGCTTACCTGATGAAAGAGTTCGAGGAGGACCCGTCCAAAATCTGGGAATCCAATATCTTTGGCAAATCCCTCCATGAACTTGTCAACGAGGGACTTCACAACAAACTGTACCGTATGCCGTCCGATGCCCGCAATAAGGTCAAAGAAACCATCGAGCGTATCATCAACGACGGCTGCAACGGACTCATCTGCATCATACTTTAAATAATGCATAATGAATGTATGTGGGAAGTTTTTTGTTAAAGGGAAGCGATCAGCAGATATAAAAACAGCAATAGTTTCGTCATTTCCGAAACTATTGCTGTTGTATTTTTCATACTCCATTTTGCTGTCGTTTGTTATAATAAACGACAGATATGTTTGTCATCTGTTAATTACCATTTGCAAGCACGCTGTTGCCCTTGGAATCAATCGCAACGATGGCAGGGAAATCCTCTACATAAAAACGATAAATTGCTTCTGTGCCGAGGTCTTCATAGGCGAGGGTCTCGATTTTTTTGATACTGTGTGAGATCAGTGCAGCTGCTCCGCCAATGGCAGCAAAATAGACTGCGCCGTTTTTGATCATGGAATCAATAACCTCTTGGTTTCTTGCACCCTTGCCGATCATGCCCTTTAAGCCTCTGTCCAAAAGGGAAGGAGCGTATTTGTCCATTCTGTAGCTTGATGTCGGACCGGCAGGACCAACGGCATGGCCGGGTTTAGCCGGCGCAGGACCGACATAATAAATAATTTCTCCGTCTATGTCAACGGGCAGCGGTTCGCCCTTTTCAATCAACTCGAAAAGCCTTTTATGTGCTGCATCCCTGCCTGTCAGCATAGAACCTGTGATCAGCACACTGTCGCCTGCTTTCAGGTCGGCGATCTGTTCGTCTGTAAGCGGTAATGTAATTTTTTTAGCCATGATGTCACCTCATATTTCTGCTTCTTTGTGTCGTGCCGCATGACAGCAGATATTGACCGCAACGGGCATACCTGCAATATGCGTCGGGAAATATTCGATATTCACGCCCAGAGCGGTATTGTCGCCGCCCAAACCTGCGGGACCGAAACCCATTTTGTTGATCTCAGAAAGCAGTTCGTTTTCAAGCTCGGCATAACGACTGTCGGGGTTGGAAGTATCGATAGGGCGCAGAGTAGCCTTTTTGGCAAGCATTGCCGCTTTTTCAAATGTACCGCCGATACCTATTCCCACAACAATCGGCGGACACGGATTCGGACCTGCATATTTTACCGTATCGAGAATGAATTTTTTCACGCCCTCTATTCCTGCTGACGGCGTCAGCATTTTGATTGCAGACATATTTTCGCTGCCGAAACCTTTGCAGCCTGCCAGAATGTTAATTTTATCACCGGGTACGATAGTTGTATAGATGATCGCAGGGGTATTGTCTTTGGTATTGATCCTTTCAAAAACAGGATCGTCAACAACGGATTTCCTTAGATAGCCGTCAATATAAGCACGTCTTACACCCTCCTGAACAGCCTCTTCAAAACTTCCGTTTTCAATTACGATCTTATCGCCGTATTCTACAAAAAGCACTGCCATGCCGGTGTCCTGACAGACAGGAACTTCTTCTTTTGCAGCGATTTTATTATTCTCTATCAGCTGAGACAAAACATTTTTGCCGATTTCGGAGCTTTCACTGTTCTCTGCTTTTTTTAAGGCGGTCAAAATATCGTCGCCGATAAAATAATTCATGTCTGTATACAGCTTTTTCACGGTTTCCGTAATCAAAGCCGCATCAATTTTTCTGATTTCCATAATTGCGGGAAAACCCTTTCACCTCTGAATATATATTACGTTATCTATTATAAAGGATAAATTAAAATTTTTCAACATACATTGACAATACTTTTATCATCTTGTATAGTATTATTAATTGAAATTTGTATTAAAAAGTAGTGAGGTCTAAGGGAATATGAAAGATATCAAAGCAGCAATTTTTGATCTGGACGGAACACTGATTGATTCTATGTATGTATGGGAAAAGGTGGATATTGATTTTTTGACGGAGCGGGGGATTCCCGTAACAAAAGAGTATACGGATATTGTGCGCAGTATGTTTTTTGAAACAGCGGCGGCTTATACGAAGGAAACATATCACCTCAGCGAAAGTGTTGAGGAAATTATGCAGGTGTGGCTTGATATGGCGCATAGTGAATATGCCAATAGGGTGAAAGCGAAGCCGTATGCGTCGGAATATCTGAAACAGCTCAAAAGCAACGGTGTGATCCTCGGAATTGCCACATCTAACAATCCTTATCTGCTGAAACCATGTCTGGAGAATAACGGCATGAATGGAATATTCAGTTGTATTTGCTATACCTCCGAGGTAGGACTGAATAAAAGCTGTCCCGATATTTATCTTTACACCGCAGAAAAATTAGGTGTAAAACCTGAGGAATGTGTTGTGTTTGAAGATATTATCGAGGGGCTGAAAAGTGCAAGTTCTGTCGGCATGAAAACCGTTGCCGTTTATGACAGCTCTAATGACGACTACATGGACGAAATAAAGGTGACTGCTGACCGTTTCATCACAAGCTACAAAGAAATGCTTGACGAAATTTTTGAATGATATTATAATATTAGGGGTTCTCTAAAAACCTCCTTCACGGCGATTTTCAGAGAACCCCATTAGATAAATTGAACTATATGAAAGAAATGGAGAATAAAATATGAAAACAAAAATTGGTATTTTAGGCTATGGAAATTTAGGAAGAGGAACGGAGATCGCTGTTGCTGCTGCCAATGACATGGAGCTTGTTGCAGTGTTCACACGCCGTGACCCTTCAACCGTAACGATACTTACGCCGGATGTACCCGTAGTCAATATAA
>ONGS01000137.1 GCA_900317395.1 uncultured Eubacteriales bacterium
GGCGGCAGCCGCATTTCTGAAATGCAGCTGCCGCCTTTGATGTGTATGATCGCAAAAAAATATAGAGCGTTTTGCTTGACAAGTAGGGAAGATAGTGATAAAATGAAAACGGTTTTCAAATTATTTGATATGAGGTGCTCTGATTGAATAACAGCGGTTATAAAACAAAACAACGACAGGCAATTCTTGACTTTTTGATAGAAAATAAGGACAGCCACGTTACCGTAAGTCAGATTTCCGATTATCTGGAAGAAGAAGGAACGCATGTCGGTGTTACCACCATATATAGACATCTCGATAAGCTCCTGGAACAGGGGCTTGTCAGAAAATATACCGTAGACGGTACAACATCAGCGTGTTTTCAGTATGCTGATGATGAGGAAGGGTGCAAGGAGCATTTTCATCTGAAATGTGAAAAATGCGGAAAGCTGATCCATCTGAACTGTGACCATGTGTCAGAAATGTGCAGACATATTTTAGGTGATCACGGATTTCGTATTGATTTGTTTCGTACTGTTTTTTATGGTATATGTGAGGATTGTGCAAAGTCGCAGACGGTGTAAGCGGAGGTAAGTATGAAAAAAATTATATGTTTGATTTTATCTGTGATGCTGATAGTTGTCATGCTGTGTGCTTGTGATATATCTGATAGTAATGGAAACGGTGACGGTAAAAAGGTCAGTGTGATTACAACGATTTTTCCCTCCTATGATTTTGCAAGACAGGTCGGCGGAGAAAATGTGGATTTGACAATGCTGATCAAACCCGGAATGGAAAGTCATAATTATGATCCCACTCCGCAGGATATCATCAAAATACAGGAATGTGATCTTTTTATCTATACAGGCGGAGAATCTGATGAATGGGTGAAGGATATCTTAGAATCGGGTGACGAACAGCCGAAAAAAACGTTGGCGCTTATGGACTGTGTTGATACCGTTCAGGAGGATACGGTTGAAGGAATGACGGCTCAGCAAGAAGAAGGCGATGAGATTGAATATGATGAACATGTCTGGACTTCTCCGAAAAATGCGCTGACGATCTCAAAAAAAATTTCCGAAGCACTGATCGAGCTTGATCCGGAAAATGAAAACACCTATAAAAAGAATACAAATAATTATGCAAAAGAACTTTCTGTTCTCGATAATGAGTTTGCAGAGGTTGTAGATAATGGAAAGAGAAGATTGCTTATTTTCGGAGACAGATTTCCGTTCCGGTATTTTGCGGATGAATTCGGTCTCAGTTATTTTGCGGCATTCCCGGGTTGTTCCTCAGAGACCGAGCCGAGTGCGGCTACAGTATCGTTTCTGATTGATAAGGTACAGGAGAAGAAAATACCCGTTGTCTTTACGATAGAATTTTCAAACGGCAAGGTTGCTGATACAATATGTGAAGCAACAGGGGTAAAAAAACTTGAAATGCATTCATGCCATAATGTCACACAGGAGGATTTTGATAAAGGAATAACCTATGTGTCATTAATGCGTGAAAATCTGGGTAATCTCAGGGAGGCTTTAGCCTGATATGGAAAAATTATTAAAATGCGAAAATCTGTCATTTTCATATGAAAACACAAGTGTTATCAAAAATCTGAGCTTTTCTTTAGGAAGTGGTGATTATCTCTGCATTGTTGGTGAAAACGGATCGGGAAAAAGTACGCTCACCAAAGGAATTCTCGGACTGAAAGCTCCGGCAGACGGAAAAATCATCAAGGGCGGAGGACTGAAAGCGAATGAAATCGGGTATCTTCCTCAACAAACACCTGCACAGAAGGACTTTCCGGCAAGTGTGTTTGAAGTTGTGCTTTCCGGCAGACTGAACAGCAGAGGACTGAAACCGTTTTATTCAAAAAAGGATAAAATGATAGCACACGACAATATCAAACGGCTTGGTATCGAAGAATTATTGAAACGCAGTTATCGTGATCTTTCCGGTGGTCAGCAGCAGCGTGTACTTCTTGCAAGAGCGTTGTGCGCAGGCAAAAAACTGTTGCTTCTTGACGAGCCGGTCACAGGACTTGATCCCATTGTGACAGATGAAATGTATAAGCTGATTTTTGAATTGAATCGCAAGGAAAATATCACGATTATTATGGTATCGCATGATATAGCGTCTGCCGTTAAATATGCAACACATATACTGCATCTGGATGGAGATAAAAGCTTTTTTGGAACAACAAAGGAATATATGAAAAGCCCTATGGGACAATATTTCTTTGCCGAAGTCAGTAAAGGAAATGAAAATCAGTGAAAGTGTAGGAAGATTTGACACAAAATTCGGTTATTATTTATGTACCTACCGCTTATAACATTAATGATTTTCTAATTACATTAGCATTCGTTTTTTTACTTTGGAATTTTATTATCTGCAATTCCGTTGATTATTGCGGCTATGGCAAGAATTCTCTTTTACATTTTATTGAAATATTAAATTTTAGGGTGGAGTATATGTTATTAAACGAAATAACAGAAATGTTTCAGCATAGTTTTATGATTCGAGCGCTGATTGGGGGAACGCTTGTTTCTCTTTGTGCATCGCTTCTTGGTGTAAGTCTGGTACTGAAAAGATATTCGATGATAGGGGACGGACTTTCCCATGTAGGTTTTGGTTCTCTTGCGGTAGCTTCGGCAGTTGGCTGTGTCGCTCCGCTTGAGGTTGCAATACCCGTTGTGGTAATTGCCGCCTTTTTCTTACTGCGACTCAGCGAAAACAGTAAGATCAAGGGGGATGCCGCTATTGCCTTGATATCCACAAGTGCATTGGCAATCGGTATTACAGCGGCTTCTATGACAACAGGGTTGAATACGGATATCAACAGTTATCTTTTCGGCAGTATTATCGCCATGAACGGCACCGATGTCATTTTGTGTTCCGTGCTTTCGGCTGTGATTCTTGTTATGTTTGTTTTCTTTTATAATAAGATTTTTGCTGTTACTTTTGACGAAAATTTTGCAAAGGCAACGGGAACACGTGCAGGAGTCTACAATATGATCATAGCGCTTCTGACAGCACTTACGATCGTGATTGGAATGAAGATGATGGGATCTATGCTGATTTCAAGCCTGATTATTTTCCCGGCTGTGATTTCCATGAGGATGTGCAAACGATTTAAAACCGTTATGATCACATCAGCGGTTGTGTCGGTGATCTGTTTCTTTGTCGGACTGGCAATTTCATATCTTTATTCCACTCCAACGGGTGCAAGCATTGTTATTGTCAATCTTTGCGTATTGATTATTTTTACCGGTATCGGTTTTGTAACAGCTAAAATCAGTGCAAGAAAATATATCTGAAAAAAGCCTGCTCGGTCTGAGCAGGCTTTTTTAGTAGTATTTCTTTTTTCATATCAAGGGGGACACACACTATAATAAAATTTTAAACTGAATTACATAATTTACAAAAACAGACAAATGAATACTGCGGCGTAATGATTAAATATTGAAGCGAATTGATAACTTATAGAACCCCTTGTACAAATTGTTTTGTTTTTTGAACTTTTTTTGATTATTTAGTTAAGCAGTCATTAAACGTAATGTTGCGATACTTATCCTTACTAGCCAGATATTCGGAATATTCTGCTAAATGAGATAATCCGATACTGTTTAAGTTGTTAGAGTTGAAAGTGATCTGTTTTTTAAGTTCATGATCGGATAAAACAGGCTCTAAATCTGTTTCTTTGATTTCTATAGTAGTGCTGATTCCGAGAAGATAGTCAATGGATACATTAAAATACCTGGATAATTTCATCAATGTTTCGCCGTTAGGAATACCGCCGGCTTTCCATTTGCTAATAATACCCGAAGATAATCCGATTTCTTTACCTACCGGATTCGGTTTTTTTCCTACTCTCATACAAAGGTCATAAAATCTTTCCCAAAACATAAAAATAACCTCCTTTCCGAAGTGGAATAGTTTGTTGTGAATTTTTTCAAAAAACAAAGTTTAAAATCAATATTTATCTCTCTCAAAAAAACTTGCATTGAACAATAAGTGAGATATACGATATTTATGATAATATACAGTACATTCCATGGTATAATACATAAATACTACCACAGCAATATTTATCAATATTATCTTACCACATATCCAAAATAATTACAAGGGGGTATTTATTGCTGAAAAGTGACATTTTAAACATAATTATTTCCTTATTTTCAATACTGAGATATTTTTTAACAAAATTTATTGATTTTATTTACATAAAGTGAAAAAAGAAAACGCATGTTATCGGAAATTCGTATCCTATGCTTGTGGATCCATTAAGTATTTACTCATTATGATATATATTATACCCCAAACTAATATTGTATATCAATACGTTAAAATAAATTTTTATAATTAAAAAACACTTGACAATATTATGATAATATGTTATCTTATTATTACGCTATTACTTTACCGTGTTGAAGCGGTGGCGAAAATATGCAAAATATGAAAAGTTTTAATGAGGTATGTTTCATGAAAAATTATTCAAAAATAACCCCCGTCGGAACAAAGGATCTTTTGTTTGAGGAATGTCTGGCAAACAGAACAGCATCTTCCATACTTGGAAATGTATTTTCTGCTCGTGGTTTTCATGAGGTTCTGACACCCGGGATAGAGTTTTATGATTTGTTTTCGGAAGAAATATCGGGCATACCGATGGAATATATGTTTAAAATGAGTGATTCCAAAGGCAGGCTGATGGTTGTTCGTCCCGATTCCACTCTGCCGATAGCAAGAATGGTAACAACACGTCTGATGAATGAAAAACATCCGATCAGACTTTATTATAACCAGAGAGTATATCGCTATAACCCCGGACTAACAGGCAGAAGCAATGAAGTAATGCAGACGGGTATCGAGCTGATCGGTGCTAAAGGTAAACGTGCTGACCTTGAAACGATAACAACTGCTGTTGAAGCACTTTCAAAATGTGTTCCGGATTTCAGGATTGAACTTGGCAATGCGGCATTCTTTAAAGCACTTGCGAAAAATCTTCCTGTAAGCGATGATGAACGAGAAAAGATCAGGATGTATATTGAATCCAAAAATTATTCTGCATTGAATTCTGCTCTGGATTCTCTTGAACAGACACAGGCAGTCAATGTGATACGCAAACTGCCACGACTGTTTGGTGGTATTGAGGTGCTTGATGAGGCATATAAGATTTGTGATGATAAAACGGCACTGAAAACATTGGAATATCTGCGTGAGATATATAACGATTTGACAAAGCTTGATCTTGGTGACAGATTGATTATTGATCTCGGTCTTGTTCAAAGAAATGATTATTACAGCGATATTGTGTTCAGCGGTTATGTTGTAGGTTCAGGAGAGCCTGTGCTGATCGGCGGTCGCTATGATAAATTACTTGATAATTTCGATGCGCCTGCACCGGCAATCGGTTTTGGTATCAATGTGGATGCATTGGCACAGGTAATGATGAACAGAGGAAATATTCCGCAGAAACATGTTGCAGATGTACTTGTTCATAGCGAAAAGGGATATGAGATAGAAGCAATCAAATATACAGCAACGCTTTCCGAAGCGAATATTCTTGGCGAAAACAGTGTTTTTGAAACTGAAGAAGAAGCACTTGCATATGCAAAGGATAAGGGCATTAAAAAGCTTGCGGTAGTAGGTAAGGAAATCAGGACAACAGATACAGGAGTATGAAATTATGAAACCATTAAGAATCGCACTGACAAAGGGCAGACTTGAAAAAGATACAGTAGGATTGCTGGAAGCGGCAGGGTTTGACTGTACTGCTGTCCGTGAAAAAGGAAGAAAGCTGATTTTGCCCGTAGGCGGCGCAAACATTGAAGTTGTGCTGGCAAAGGCAGCAGATGTTATAACATATGTAGAAAACGGCGTATGTGACCTCGGTGTTGTCGGCAAGGATACGATCATGGAAAACGGAAGGAGCTTTTATGAGATACTTGATCTGGGCTTCGGAAAATGCCGTTTTGCCCTTGCAGGTAAAGAGGGAACGGACTTTTTCTCGGGATATAATGTAAAGACCATTGCAACAAAATATCCGAATGTTACACGCAATTTCTTTGAGGGAAAGGGCATGGACATCAGGGTCATCAAAATAGAAGGCTCTGTCGAGCTTGCGCCGCTTCTCGGTCTGGCGGATGCTATTGTAGATATTGTAGAAACAGGCTCAACGCTGAAAGAAAACGGACTTGTGATAATTGAAGATAATGTTGCTCCGATTTCCGCAAGGCTGATCGCCAATACAGCAAGTCTGAAACTCAGAAAGAGCGAAATTGAAGAACTTGCGGCAAAAATGGAAGCAGAAAGGAAGAAAGCACAATGATCAAAATCGTAAAAGCTGACGGCAAAGCGGAATATGAATTTTTAGCCGCTGTTCGTGAAAGAAGCAACGATACTGACAGAGATGTAACTGCGATTGTTTCGGATATTATTGATAATGTACGCAAAAACGGTGATAAAGCTGTTAAAGAATATACTGTGAAATTTGACGGAAAAGCACCTGAATTTTTTGAAGTACCGAAGGAAGAAATCGAAAAATCTTTTAAAGAATGCGACCCTGACTTTATTAAAACACTTGAAAAAGCAGCAGCAAATATCAGTGATTTTCATAAGCGTCAGTTGCAGGAAAGTTGGTTGACAACAAAGGAAAACGGTGTCATCCTTGGTCAGCGTGTCAGAGGTCTGGAGAGAGTCGGTCTTTATGTACCCGGCGGCACAGCAGCATATCCGTCATCGGTACTGATGAATGCGATTCCTGCTAAAATTGCCGGCGTTAAGGAGCTGATTATGGTAACACCTCCGCTGAAAAACGGTAAGCCGAATCCGAATATTATGGCGGCGGCCTCCATTGCCGGTGTTGACAGAGTATTTCTAATGGGCGGCGCACAGGCTGTTGCGGCACTGGCTTACGGTACGGAAAGCGTACCGAAGGTTGATAAGATCGTAGGTCCGGGAAATATCTTTGTTGCAACCGCCAAAAAGCTTGTTTACGGTGTTGTAGATATCGACATGATTGCAGGACCGAGTGAAATACTTGTGCTTGCCGATGAAAGTGCTGATCCGAAATTCCTTGCTGCAGACCTTATGTCACAGGCAGAACATGATAAGCTTGCTTCTGCTATTTTGGTAACAACTTCTCAGAAGTTGGCAGAGAAAACAATAGCAGAGCTTGATCGTCAGATCAAAACATTATCCCGTGCAGAAATAATAGATAAATCGCTTACCGATTTTGGTGCAATTATTGTGTGCGACAATATGGACAAAGCAGTTGAAATGGCGAACGGTCTTGCACCGGAGCATCTTGAAGTTTGCTGTGAAAACCCGATGGAATATGTAGGAAAGCTGGATAATGCAGGATCAGTATTTCTCGGTAATTATTCTCCGGAACCGCTCGGCGATTATTTCGCAGGTCCTAACCACGTTTTGCCGACAAGCGGTACAGCGAGATTTTTCTCTCCGCTTTCTGTGGATAGTTTTATCAAGAAATCAAGCTTTATCTATTACACCGAAAGTGCGCTGAAAGCAGATAAAGACGATATTGTTCGTTTTGCCAATACAGAGGGACTGACCGCACACGCAAATTCCATCATCGTTCGCTTTGAGGATAATGAATAAATCAATTTGTAAAGGGCGAATGAAATTTCGCCCTTTTATTGCGATAAGGAGTTGTTTATCATGTCATATACATTATGTAAAAAGGTTCGTGAGCTTGAACCTTATGATCCGATTAGCGGAACATATAAAATAAGACTGGATGCCAATGAATCATATTATAATCTTTCAGAAGAACTGAAGGAAGAAATAAAAAATATTATTGATAATATTGCTTTTAATCGCTATCCCGATCCTAATGCTGTGAAACTGGTCGAAGCCTTTGCTGATTATTACAATCTGAATCCTGACAATATTACTGCTACTAATGGTTCTGACGAAATGCTCTATCTGCTTGCTTCGGCAGTGCTTGAAAAGAACAGTAAGGTAATTGTCGTTGATCCTGATTTTTCCATGTATGGATTTTATTCTTTTCTTTCGGAAAATCAAGTTGTAACATACAATAAAAACTCAGAACTGAATATTGATGTTGACGAGCTGATTGCATTAGTCGGTAAAGAACAAGCCGATATGATCATATTTTCCAATCCGTGCAATCCGACAGGGCAGGGAATTACTGCGGAACAGGCAAGAAAGCTTGTCAAGGGTTGTGAAAATTCACTTGTTGTACTTGATGAGGCTTATATGGATTTCTGGAATCAGTCTTTGCTGTCAGAAGCAGCAGATTATGACAATCTGGTTGTTCTGAAAACGGCTTCAAAGGCAGTTGGAGCAGCAGCGGTAAGGCTTGGTTTTGCGGTAGCAAATACAACGATAACAAAGGCACTCAAAGCTGTAAAAGCACCATATAATGTCAATACCGTCTCCCAGGAAATCGGTGTATGTATCTACAAACACAAGAAGCTGTTAAACGAAAGAAGAGATGAAATTATCAAAAATACAAAATCTCTCTATCAAGGCGTTACAGAACTAATTGATAATTATAAACTGCCGTTCAAAGCTTATGAACCTTGTGCCAATTTTGTTTATGTTGAAACAGAAAAGGCTAAGGATATTTATGAATATATGCTTGAAAACAGTATTGCAATCAGGTATTTCGGAAAAGCAGATGCTTTAAGGATCACAACAGGCAGCGAGGAAGAAAATAAAGAATTTTTGGTAAATTTTGAACAGTATATTATAAAAAACATACTAAAAAGAAATCGGTAAAAAAATAACCAATTATGAAAATCAATAAAAATATATCAATTTTTCCTATTTTGTATTTACAAATGGCAAAAAATGTTTTATACTTATTGTTACGATATCGAAAGGAGCGCTAAAAATGCGCACAGCTTTGATAAAAAGAGAAACAAAGGAAACACAGATTTCTGTCGAGGTTGACCTTGACGGAGGCGAAGTTGCCATCAGTACAGGTGTCGGTTTTTTTGACCATATGCTTAATGCCTTTGCTGTTCACGGTGGTTTCGGATTAAAGGTTTCAGCTGTCGGAGATCTGGAGGTTGATTGTCACCATACGATAGAGGATACGGGAATCGTTCTCGGTAAAGCCTTTGATCAGGCACTTGGGGATAAGGGCGGAATCGCAAGGTTTGGCAGTTTTTATGTACCAATGGATGAAGCACTCGGTTTCTGTTCACTGGATATCAGTGGTAGACCGTTCCTTGTTTTTGATGCGGAATTTCCCGAGGAGCGAATCGGCGGATATGACAGCTGCATGACGGAAGAATTTATGAGGGCGTTTGCTTATAATGCAGGAATAACGCTACATCTGAAATCTGTATATGGTAAAAATTCTCACCATATCACCGAAGCACTTTATAAAGCTCTGGCTCATGCACTGAAAGCGGCAGTAGCACAGACAAATTCTGCTAAACCTCTCTCAACAAAAGGTGTATTATGATATCGCTGTAAAATTTTTTAAGAATAATTCTGAGATGTTATGCAGCGGCATTAAACTGACGGAAAGCATGATGTTGCAGTGTAATTGGGTGCGGCGACTCGCCGGTAAAAATAAATTTGACTTTCAGGAAGGTTGATATAGATTATGTTAGTTTTACCTGCAATCGATATTATAGACGGTAATTGTGTACGATTATATAAAGGTGATTACTCTACAGCTCATAAAGTTGCAGACAGTATTATAGAGACAGCAAAAAGCTTTGAAGCAACAGGTGCTAAATTTATGCACATGGTTGATCTTGATGGTGCAAAAGAAGGAAAAATTATAAATTCGGAAGCAATACTTGAGGTACGCAAAAAATGTGATATCAAAATCGAGGTAGGGGGCGGTATACGCTCTATGGAATCTGTTGAATTTTACCTTGAAAACGGTATCGACAGAGTGATCTTGGGTTCAGCCGCAATAAAAGACCCCGACTTTGTTCGTGAAGCTGTCAAAAAATACCCCGACAATATTGCTGTCGGAATTGATGCCAAAAACGGCTTTGTTTCTGCGGAGGGTTGGATCAACACATCAGAGATCAATTATATTGATCTGGCAAAGCAGATGGAGAATATTGGCGTGAAGTATATCATCTTCACTGATATTTCTAAGGATGGTATGCTCAGTGGTCCGAATCTTACCATGCTGGACGAGTTGAAAGCATCTGTGAAGTGTAATATTATTGCATCGGGCGGCGTTGCTAACCTGAAAGATATCATCAATCTTACCGATCTTGATATTTATGGTGCGATTTGCGGAAAATCAATTTACAGCGGTACGTTAGACCTGAAAAAGGCTATAGAAGTGGCTCATGCCGCTAAGCATAACGGCAAAGGAGCAAATATATAATGGGAAAATTTGATTTTATCGAGGATTATTTCAAAAAGGCTGATCTTCTGCCTGCGATTGTTCAGGAACGTTCAACAGGCGAAGTACTGATGCTGGCGTATATGAACAGAGAATCTATGCGCAAGACCTTTGAAACGGGCTATACATGGTTCTACTGCCGCTCCAGACAGGAGCTTTGGAACAAGGGAGCTACATCGGGTCACCTTCAGAAAATTGTCGATATTAAAGGCGACTGCGATAAGGATACCTTGCTGGTCATTGTTGACCAAACAGGACCTGCTTGCCATACGGGCAGTCATTCATGCTTTTTCAATAATATATGGGAGGAATATCAAAATGGCGGAAAATAACAACGAACTTTATGATCTTTATGAGACGATTATAAGCAGAAAAGAAGAAAAGCAGGAGGGGTCATATACCTGTTATCTTTTTGAAAAGGGACTCGATAAGATTCTGAAAAAGGTGGGCGAGGAATGTACAGAAACAGTCATTGCCGCTAAAAATGGTGATAATAAAGAAACCGTGCTTGAAATTTCCGATTTGATCTATCATTTGTTTGTTATGATGGCACAGCAGGGAATCACCGTTGATGAGGTAATGAACGAACTTGCAAAGCGCAGTCAGAAAACGGGTAATCTGAAAACCTTTCATCAGGTAGATAAAAACACATAAAAAACGTGGACAGAGCTTTTATAAAAAGTTGCTGTCCACGAATTATTATTTTACGGAAAAGTTATGTTTTTTTTCGTCAAAAAAGCGGATCGTCATATGATGCTCTTTGAAAAATTCTTCAAGTGCAGGATAGATGTCATTGGATGTTTCACCGTCTTCTTCAAGAGAAAAAGCCTGGCCACCGCAGGCGTCGTGAATATGGATGCTATATCCGTATTGTTCAGCTAATTTTTTAAGTTTTGGTACTTCAAGCATGGATAATACCGACATTTCTTTCACCTCCTAAAATAGTAGCATAACTATTATAACACTGATAACGAAAAATAAATGTAAAAAATTTGTGAAAGTGGAAAATAGTACTTGATTTTTTGATCAAAAAAGTATACAATAATTTTAGCACTCAAAGGTAGAGAGTGCTAAAAAGTTTTTATTATATTTTGCTTTAAGGAGGCAATATATTATGACAATCAAACCATTACTCGACAGAGTAGTCGTTAAAGCAGAAGAAGCTGAGGAAACAACAAAAAGCGGTATCGTTCTGACAGCTGCTTCACAGGAAAAGCCGCAGTTTGCGACAGTTGTTGCTGTTGGTCCGGGCGGAAACGTGGATGGCAAAGAAGTAACAATGTACGTTAACGTTGGCGATAAAGTTATCACCAGCAAATATTCCGGAACAGAGGTAAAGCTTGACGGAGAGGAATTTACAATTGTTCGTCAGTCGGATATCCTTGCTGTTGTAGAATAATAAAATTCAGAAAGATTATCGGAGGTAATTCAATATGGCTAAACAGATTGCATATGGCGAAGAAGCAAGAAAAGCTCTTATGAGCGGTATTGATCAGCTTGCTGATACAGTTAAAATAACACTCGGCCCGAAGGGCAGAAATGTTGTTCTTGATAAGAAATTTGGTGCACCGCTTATCACAAATGACGGTGTAACGATTGCTAAGGAAATTGAACTTGACGATCCTTTTGAAAATATGGGTGCACAGCTTGTTAAGGAAGTTTCTATCAAAACAAACGATGTTGCAGGTGACGGTACAACAACCGCAACTCTTCTCGCACAGGCTCTGATTCGAGAGGGTAACAAGAATGTTACAGCAGGTGCTAACCCGATGATCCTGAAAAAGGGTATCAGCAAGGCTGTGGATACTGCTGTTGAAACACTGAAATCTAATTCTAAGCAGGTAGAAGGCTCTAAGGATATCGCAAGAGTTGCAACAATTTCTGCAGCTGATGAATTTATCGGCAACCTGATTGCTGAGGCAATGGAAAAGGTAGGCAATGACGGCGTTATCACTGTTGAGGAATCCAAAACAGCTGAAACATATTCAGAAGTTGTTGAAGGTATGATGTTCGACAGAGGTTATATCACGCCTTATATGTGTACTGATACAGATAAGATGGAGGCTGTTATTGATGATGCTTTCATTCTGATTACAGATA
Source organism: uncultured Eubacteriales bacterium (assembly GCA_900317395.1). Classification (GTDB taxonomy): domain Bacteria; phylum Bacillota; class Clostridia; order Oscillospirales; family Acutalibacteraceae; genus UBA1213. The sequence goes on from ONGS01000137.1 coordinate 12,449, forward strand.
AGAAGATATCCAACATTCAGGAAATTCTTCCGCTTCTTGAAGAAATCGTAAAATCAGGCAAAAAGCTTGTTATTGTTGCAGAGGATATCGAGGGTGAAGCTCTTACAACACTGATTCTTAACAAGCTCCGTGGCACATTCACTTGTGTTGGTGTAAAAGCTCCGGGTTTTGGCGACAGAAGAAAAGAAATGCTCCGTGATATCGCTGTTCTGACAGGCGGTGAGGTTATTTCCTCAGAGGTTGGTCTCGAACTTAAAGATACAACTCTTGATCAGCTCGGACGTGCTCGTCAGGTAAAGGTTGACAAAGAGAATACCATTATTGTTGACGGTGCAGGTAGTCAGGATGAGATCAAAGCAAGAGTTGGTCAGATCCGTGCTCAGATTGAAACTTCTACATCTGATTTTGACAGAGAAAAGCTTCAGGAACGTCTTGCAAAGCTTGCAGGCGGTGTTGCTGTTATTAAGGTTGGCGCAGCTACAGAAATCGAAATGAAAGAGAAGAAACTCCGCATTGAGGATGCTCTTGCAGCTACAAAGGCAGCAGTAGAAGAGGGTATCGTTGCAGGCGGCGGTACAGCACTTCTTAATACGATCAATTCTGTTGCAGCTCTTGTTGATTCACTCGAAGGAGACGAGAAAACCGGTGCCAAAATCGTACTGAAAGCACTTGAAGAGCCGGTTCGTCAGATTGCAGCAAATGCAGGTCTTGAAGGCTCCGTTATTGTTGATAAGATCGTATCTTCAGGTAAGGTTGGCTATGGTTTCAACGCACTTACAGAGGAATATATCGATATGATGGAAAGCGGTATCGTTGACCCGACAAAGGTAACACGTTCTGCACTCCAGAATGCCGCATCTGTTGCAAGCATGGTTCTTACTACAGAATCACTTGTTGCTGATATCAAGGAAGCTGCACCGGCTGCTCCGGTTGCTGATCCTTCCATGGGCGGTATGTATTAATTAAATCGCTTATAACATTTTCTTCTTTCAATAAAAAATATATCCGTGGTGTAAGACACTGCGGATATATTTTTATGAAATAAGGCAGGTGAGAAAATTGAAGGAACTGAAAATCAATTCGTTTGATGGGAATTATTATTTGTGTACGGATAAGGAAGGAAAATATTTCGGAATACCAAAGGACGAAATACCGCAGTCCGTAGAACTCGGTAGTACGGTAGTGATAACCAATGACGGTAAAATTCACATAAAATAATTTTAGTTTTTGTTGACAAATATTTCAAAAACAGTTATACTGTTTTTAACGGCTGTGATAAGAAGAAGTACGTCGGTTCACTGAGCAAAGAGAGAATATGGTTGGTGTAAATATTCGTCAGTCCCGTCAGAAATACATCTTTGAGCCGATGAGGGGAACACATTTGTAAGTAGCTTCATCCGTTTTGCATACGTTAAAGTGCATGGGTATATTTAAGTACCCGTAAGGCTGTTATTGTGAGGTAACAGTAAATTGAGGTGGTACAGCGGTTATTATCGCCCTCTGTTAAAGCAGGGGGCTTTTATTTATGTCCCCGAGTTTATACCGAAAGGACGAAAACAAATGGGAGTTTACGAAGAACTGCAAAGAAGAGGTCTGATTGCTCAGACAACAGACGAGGAAAAAATCAGAGAACTGATCAATTCGGGAAAGGCTGTATTTTATATCGGTTTTGACCCGACAGCCGACAGCCTTCATGTAGGTCATTTTATGGCACTCAGCCTGATGAAAAGATTACAGATGGCAGGCAATAAACCGATTGCTCTCCTTGGCGGAGGTACAGGAATGATCGGCGACCCTTCAGGCAAAACCGATATGAGAAAAATGCTGACCAAAGAAGATATTCAGCATAACTGCGACTGCTTTAAAAAGCAGATGAGTCGCTTTATTGATTTTTCAGATGATAAAGCACTCCTTGTCAATAATGCTGACTGGCTTTTAGATTTGAATTACGTTGAACTTCTGAGAGAAGTCGGTGCTTGTTTCAGCGTTAACCGTATGCTGACGGCGGAGTGTTATAAACAACGTATGGAAAGAGGACTTAGTTTTCTTGAATTTAACTACATGATTATGCAGAGCTATGACTTCTACTCATTGTTTCAGAGATATGGTTGTAATTTACAATTCGGCGGTGATGACCAGTGGAGCAATATGCTTGGAGGAACGGAGCTTATCAGACGTAAGCTTGGCAAGGATTCACACGCCATGACGATTAATCTTTTGCTCAATTCCGAGGGCAAGAAGATGGGTAAAACAGAAAAGGGTGCTGTATGGCTTGACCCTGAAAAGACCAGCCCTTACGATTTCTTCCAGTATTGGAGAAATGTAGCAGACAGTGATGTGATCAAATGCCTGAAAATGCTGACATTTGTACCGATAGAAGAGATAGAAGCCATGGAAAAATTTGAAGGCAGTGAGCTGAATAAAGCAAAAGAAGTGCTTGCTTTTGAGCTGACAAAGCTGGTGCACGGCGACGAAGAAGCAAATAAGGCTTTGGAAGCCGCACGAGCAATTTTTAGTGCAAAAGCGGATACAGATAACATGCCTTCCACAGAGATTTCTTCTACTGATTTGTCTGATGGTAAAATCGGACTGATCGATCTTCTTTTCCTCGTAAAGCTTGTTCCGTCGAAGGCAGAGGCAAGACGACTGATTCAGCAGAATGGTATTGCTGTCAACGACAAAAAGGTAAATGACGTTAAGGCGGAAATCACCGTTGAAAGTTTTGGAGATAACGGCTACATTGTTATCAAAAAGGGCAAAAAAGTGTTCCATAAAGTAAAGTATAACGGTTAAACTAAAACTGAAAGGAAAATTGCTATGAGCGATCATTCTAACAGCAAAGAAAAATGGATCAAACAAAAACGTGAAGCAAGAAAACAGGCGTTTTCGCTTCTTTTTGAGCAGATATTTCAAAAAGAAACGATGGAGGATATCATTCAGGACGCCAGAGATGCAAGAGATTTGGAAGTTGATAAGTTTACAAAAAAGCTGATCAGCGGAGTAGAAACTAATATTGAAGAAATCGATAAGCTCATTGAAGCAAATCTTAAAGGTTGGCGTAAAAACAGAATTTCTAAGGTATCACTGACGATTATGCGTATGGCTGTTTATGAAATGGTTTATGAAGAGGATATTCCTGTCAGTGTATCGATCAATGAAGCTGTGGAGCTTGCAAAAGAATTTGCAACACCTGCCGATGGTTCTTTTGTCAACGGTGTTCTTGGCTCGATATCAAAAAATCTTGAAAACAACGGTGAGAAATAATGCCATATTATTTGGGAATCGACACAAGCAATTACACAACATCGGCTTCTGTCTATGACAGTGATAGCGGGAAAATGCTGATGCAGAAAAAGCTACTTCCTGTTAAAAATGGAGAATGTGGTCTGCGCCAGAGCGATGCAGTGTTTCATCATGTCAGACAGCTGCCGCAGGTAATATCGGCGCTGTTTGACGGATTTGAAGGTGAAATAGTGGCTGTGGGGGTATCATCACGTCCCAGAGATATTGAAGGTTCATATATGCCCTGTTTCAGCGTAGGACTTGGTACAGCCCAAATGATTGCAAAAATCAACCGGATACCGCTTTATACTTTTTCACACCAGAGCGGTCATATTGCAGCGGCACTTTATTCTGCAAAAGTAACCGAACTGATAAACAAACGCTTTTTGGCTTTTCATGTCTCGGGCGGCACAACAGAAGCGGTAATTGTTCAGCCCGATAAGGATTGTATCTTTCATACAGAAATTGCCGCAAAAACTTTAGATCTTAATGCAGGTCAGCTGATTGATAGAGTGGGCGTAATGCTCGGGCTTGATTTCCCATGCGGAAAAGAGCTCGAGAAGCTCGCTGTAACAAACAGAGAAAAATTAAATGTAAAATCGACCCTGAAAGGCGCAGACTGCTGCCTTTCGGGAGTTGAAAATATCTGCCGCAAAGCATATGAAGGCGGCAGGACAAAAGAATATACAGCCGCATTGTGCCTTGCATATGTAGAAGAAACGATTGGTAAGATGTGCGGTGTTCTTTTGGAAACATACGGTAGTCTTCCTGTGGTTTTTGCTGGGGGAGTAATGTCAAATCAAATAATTCAAAGTAATTTATCAAAAAAGTATCATGCTTTTTTTGCCGAACCAGCATTTTCGGCAGATAATGCTTCGGGAACTGCATTTTTATGCAGTATCAGACACCAAGTCGAAAAATAATGCGAACGTTTTACTATTTTTTTGTTTTTCGGCATAAACTTGAAAATAATATATTATTATTGATAATAGAGGAGAATACTTATTATGGGCAGATTATTCGGAACAGATGGCGCGCGAGGCGTAGCCAATACAGAGCTTACGATTGAGCTTGCAATGAATATCGGAAGAGCGGCTGCTATGGTGCTTACGGAAAATACAGCAGAAAAACATCCGAAAATACTGATTGGAAAGGATACAAGACTTTCGTCGGATATGCTGGAGGGAGCATTGATTGCAGGCTTATGTTCTGTTGGTGCGGATGTTGTAATTCTCGGTGCAGTACCGACTCCGACAGTAGCTTATCTGGTGAAAAAATATAACGCAGATGCAGGATTTATGATTTCGGCTTCTCACAATCCTTTTGAATTTAACGGAATCAAAATTTTCTCGAATACAGGTTATAAGCTTCCCGATGCACTGGAAGAGGAAATTGAAGCGATTGTTCTTGACCAAGCAAAACCGTATCCGCAGCCTTCCGGAAGTGGTTTGGGAAGTGTAAAATATGCTGAAACGGCAGTGGAAGATTATATTGCACATATTATAGAAACTGTTCCATACAGACTTGACGGAATGAAAATCGCAATCGACTGTTCAAACGGTTCTTCAAGTGCGACAGCGCAGAAGCTTTTTACAAGGCTCGGAGCAGAATGCCATATGCTTTCTGATCAGCCTGATGGAATCAATATCAATGATTGTTGCGGCTCAACGCATATGGAGAGCTTACAGAAATTTGTGGTAGATAACAAACTCGACCTTGGTGTGGCATTTGATGGAGATGCCGACAGATGTCTTGCTGTTGACGAAAACGGAGAAATTATTGATGGAGATTATATTATGGCAATTTGTGCGCTTGACCTTGCTTCACGCAAAAAACTGAGTCAGAATGCGGCGGTCGGCACAGTAATGTCAAATATGGGATTCGGCCGTTTTTGTAAAGATAACGGTCTTACATTCATATCAACAGATGTAGGCGACAGATATGTTCTTGAAGCTATGCTGCGTGAGGGATATAACTTCGGTGGCGAGCAGTCGGGTCATGTGATTTTTCTGGAATATGCTACAACCGGTGATGGACAGCTTACTGCCGCACAGTTGCTAAGTATCATCAACAGGAGAAATGCAAAGCTTTCGAGCATCGCAACATTGATGACACATTATCCTCAGGTTTTGTTAAATGTAAAGGTAACGAATGAGGGAAAGCAGAATTTCAGCAGTAATGAAGATATTAAAAACAAAATAGAACAGGTCAGAAACGTACTTGGAGAAGACGGGCGAATTCTTGTTCGTCTTTCGGGTACAGAACCGCTCGTTCGTGTAATGATCGAAGGACTGGATCAGGAACTGATTCAAAGGCTTGCGCAGGAAACGGTTGACTTGATACAGGAGAAAATCGGGCAGTGATTGTTAGATGTTAACAAAAATAGGGGTATGAAATTGTAAAAATTCTCTTGAAATGGCTCTGCCAAAATAATTTTAATGTGGTATAATAATTATAAGAAATAAATGGAGCTGAATTTGTATGGCAAATTTAGATTTATCTGTTATTATACCAGCTAAAAACAATAAGGCGAAAACGGGCTCTGTGATAAAAATGCTGTCCGAAAAATATACTGATATCAATATGGAATTTATTATTATTGATATCAATTCCAAAGACGGTGGTGTTCTTGATGCTTTGAATATGCTGAAAGAACGTCATCTGAATGGCTGTGTGATACAAAGTGGTTCAGGTACAGTAAGCTCAGCATTGAATACAGGTATTGTCAGGGCAAACGGAAAATATGTTACATTTGTTTATCCCACAAGGTTGTATAAGGATTATATCAGCGATTATATCAAAATCGCAGAAGAAAAGGGTGCTGAATTTATCTTTGCAGTACCCGAAGATGATGGAGATACCCATTATATTATTCCTGACGAAATTAAGGGAACGGATATTGCTGTCAGTTTGATTCGTTCCTCTATTGTGATGGATTTTACAGCAGTAATGTTTAGTCGTGAATTTTTGGTCACGAACCATATCAGATTTGATGATGACTGCAC